>CAZHBN010000044.1:0-19419 GCA_964530405.1 uncultured Ectothiorhodospiraceae bacterium | reverse complement strand
CTGACAATATTTCCTGCAAGGTTAGTAGCTTGACACTTTGTACGTGCGACTATGCGAAGCATCATCCTCTACGGCCTGAAAACCTGCGACACCTGCCGCAAGGCACGGCGGCACCTGGACGCAGCGGGGGTGGACTACCGCTTTCAAGACCTGCGCGCCGACGGCGTCGACGGCGAGCGGCTACGACGCTGGGAGGCGGCGGTGGGCTGGGAGCAGTTGCTCAACCGCCGCAGTACCACGTGGCGGCAGCTCGACGAGGCCGATCGCGCGGACCTCACTGCGGAGCGGGCCGTCGCCCTGATGATCGACCACCCGACGCTGATCAAGCGCCCGGTCCTCGAATACGGCGAGCGCGTACTCGTCGGGTACCGGGCAAGTGACTACGACTGCGTGAGCTGAAATGTCCGATACCCTGGATCTAACCTGCGAGCTCATTCGACGCGCCTCTGTCACCCCGGAGGACGCCGGATGCCAGACCCTGCTCACCGAGCGCCTGGAACCGCTGGGGTTCGCCTGCGAGACGCTTGCTTACGGCGAGGTGACCAACCTGTGGGCCCGGCGCGGCACGACCGGCCCCCTGTTCGCCTTCGCCGGTCATACCGACGTGGTCCCCAGCGGTCCCGAGACCGAATGGCGCACACCGCCATTCGAGCCCTCCATACACGACGGGCTACTGTACGGGCGTGGCGCCGCCGACATGAAAGGCAGCGTCGCGGCATTCGTCACTGCGCTCGAACGATTCCTCGCCTATCACCCCGAGCACTCGGGCAGTGTCGCGCTATTGATCACCAGCGACGAAGAAGGGCCGGCGGTCAACGGCACGCGCCGGGTCATGGAGACACTCGCGGAACGCGGCGAGCGTATCGATCACTGCCTGGTCGGCGAACCGAGCTCCGAGGCACTGGTGGCGGACACCATCAAGATCGGCCGACGCGGCAGCTTCCATGGGCATCTCACGGTGCGTGGCATCCAGGGGCACGTGGCTTATCCCCACCGCGCCCGTAACCCGGTGCACCAGTTCGGCCCGGCGCTGGCCGAGCTGGCGGCCACCGAATGGGACCGTGGCAACGACAGCTTCCCGGCGACCACGTTCCAGATCTCCAACCTGCAGGCAGGCACCGGGGCGAGCAACGTCATCCCTGGCAATCTGCACGTGGATTTCAATTTCCGGTTCTCTACCGAGGTCACCGAGGACGACCTGCGTACGCGCACGGAAGCCATCCTCACCCGCCACGGCCTGGATTACGAGATCGAATGGGAGCTCTCGGCACGCCCTTTCCTCACGGACCGCGGCCCGTTGCTGGAGGCGACCCGGCACGCGATCGAAGCAGTGACCGGGCGCGCCACTACCCCTTCCACCGCCGGCGGTACATCCGACGGACGCTTCATTGCGCCCACCGGCGCCCAGGTCGTCGAGCTCGGCCCGCTCAACCGCAGCATCCACCAGATCGACGAGCACGTCGCCGTCAGCGACCTCGAAACCCTGTCGGCGATCTACGAGGGCATCCTGCAGAGGCTCCTAAAGGGCGGCAGTTAAAAGTTTCAAGTACCAAGTGAAAAGTGGCGCGCGGCGTCAGCCGTGCCGCTACCGGCGACGTATTGGCAATCGTCACATCGCATTTGTCGTCGGGAAATGGCGGTGACACCCCTAGGCGGAGCGAGCAATGGCACCGCGGCAGACACGCGCAACTTTCAACTTGACACTTGAAACTTTCAACTCGCTCTCTAAAGCGCCTCGACGCGGTCGGCGATCCGCCCTGTCGACACCAGCTCGCGGAACTCATCGGCAAGACGTTCGCTTTCCGCCGCGACCTTCAGCCAGTAGCGCTCGCGTTCGTCATCGGGCATGGCGAGGAAGTCCGCCCGGTCCGGCACCTTACCGTGGGGCAGGCGCGCCAGGTGTGCCTCGCTCGGCGCCAGCACGACGGTCCACGAGGCACGAGCTAGGCGGTTGTGCCGCCAGCGCAGCGGCTTGTCGAACCAGCCGGGCACGAGGTGGGGATAGAAGTGCGGCTGCAGAGTCAGGCCCGCTCCCGGGTCATAGCCGCCATCGAAGTGATAGTCGGTGAGCCCGCCATCGTAGTAGACCCCCGGTCCCGCCCCCGGCACATCGATCACGGGCTCCATCACCCCCGGGATCGAGCCGGTTGCCAAGAGCGCCGCGGAGAAGTTGCCGGCATCGAGCGCTACCCGTCGGGTAGGCAGCCCGTCCACGAAATGCACGGTCTCGCCGCTCCCACCGCTGTGGAAGAGAACCCGCTCGACGAACAACCCGAGACTGCGACGATGAACCAGATTACCCAGGGCCGCAGCGCCCAGACGCATCATGTGTCGCCGTGGCGAGCCACCAACACCTCCGCGCAAGCGCACCGCCACCAGGTTGAGGCGGAAGCGCGGATGTGCAAGTGCCTGCGCCGCGCCATCGCGGGCGAAAACGGCCTCCAGCGTCTGCCAGGCCATGCCAGTGACATAGGCGGGCGATGGCCGTGGGGGATACCGTTGGGTCCGGTAGGCGTGCTCGAACCGGGCAAACGCCTCGCGAGCATCGGGCAGCGCCGCACACGCGAGCCGCCACGACCCGGACGATGAACCCAGCAGGTGCACGGCCCGCGGGCCCTGCGCCAGGAATTCGGCGAAAACCGCCCGGTCCAGCGCATAGACACCCAGCCACTTCGGCCCCCCGGAGGCAGCCGTCGCGGCCGCGACGTCGGCGCTGCTCAACCCCCGCTCGCGCAGGTGGCGCCGTGCGGCCTCGCCGGCGAGCACACGCAGGGCCGGCTCACTCATCCTCATCGGCTGCGCCCCGGCGCCGATAGTCGGGCTTGAGCCGAATGTAGAGGGTACGCTCGACGGTCGCCACCACTTCGCCATCGCGGTCCCGAATCGCGACGGTGAAATCCTCGAGCAGCTTCTCCCCACTCAGCGCATCCGTGCGGATTCGCGCCAGCCGCTCCGGATCCAGCTCGAACCGGGCCGTCACGGTCCCCCGACCCGGCCGGCGGTAATCGATACGTGCACTCTGATCCCATACCCAGTAACGCCCGCCCAGTGCGTGCAGCAGCATGAGCATGTAGAAGGGATCGGTCATCGCGAAGAGACTGCCGCCAAACTGGGTCCCTACGTAGTTGCTGGTCCAGCGGCGATGGCGCAACTCCACCACCGCACGTTGCCAGTCATGGGAGATTTCCTTCACCCGCACGCCGGCACCGAGAAACGGTGGCCAGACGTTCATCAGGCGCGCCAACCACTTCGCAGAGACTCGCATACCCGTCACCGGTCATCCGAAAACGCGAGAGCCTACCCGGTCCCGTCCGGCACCGGAAGCGGCGGGAACCATACGATTGCGCGACGGGCCGCGATATCCAACCCTGGGCATGCTGTCTAGACGAATCGCTCCCACAACAGCTTCGTCAACATGCCGACACATACCAGCACCACCAATGGGCGAATCAGGGCGACACCCCCGCGTATTGCCATATTCGCCCCCAGTGTGGCGCCTGCGAGCTGGCCGACGATCATCACCGCACCAACGGTCCAGAGCATGTGGCCGCCGGCGGTGAACAGTGCCAGCGAGGCGATGTTGCTGGTGACATTGAGCACCTTGGTGAGCGCGACGGCACGGCGCGCGCTGGCCCCCAGCAACGCCACCGCCGAGGCGGTGAAGAATGAGCCGGTACCGGGCCCAAAGAAGCCGTCATAGAAACCGATCGCGGGGGCCGCGGTGAGCCCATAGCCCCAGCGACCCAACCGCGGCTCGGCCTCGAGGTCGCCGAGGCGTGGGGAGAGCAGGAAATACAGCACCATCGCCGCAAGCAAGAACGGCAGAAGCGTCTCCACCACCGCCGTATCCACGACCTGCACCAGCGCTGTGCCCGCCGCGGCGCCGATGAACGATGCGACAATCAACCCCCGCGCCCAGTGCAGATCCACCCAGCCACGGCGCACATAGTGCACCGTGGCGGTGAACGCCCCGGCGGTTCCCTGGAGCTTGTTGGTCGCCAGCGCCGGCAACGGCGGAACGCCAGCGAGCAGCAATGCCGGCAGGGCGATCAACCCGCCTCCACCGGCGATGGAATCCAGCCAGCCGGCGGCGAATCCCACCGCGGCGAGGAACACGTAGACCTCCGGAGCAACGGTCCAGTCCACCGTCGCGACTCCTCATGCGTATCGTGGAAAGGGGCCGGACAGTGCCGGCGTCACGCCTTCGGCGAGTCTTCCTCAAAACGGCCGGCGGTGCGGTTTTTCCGCACGCTCTCCGCCGGAAAGACACGCCCGTTCATGGCAACGTAGACTCCCGGCGCCAGCAGCTGGACCGCGGCCAACGCAAAGCCCAGATTGAACGGCGCGTCGGTATCCTGCATGCGTGCCGGCTGCATGGCCCCGACGAGCACAATGGTGCGGGGCTCCAGGTCAGCCAGCGCACGCGCCGTCTCCGGCATCGTATCGGTGCCGTGTGTGATGACCACCCGGGATGCCCCCGAAGCCTCGATTCGCTCACGCAAAGCGGCACGGTCGACATCGGTGAGCTCGAGGCTGTCTTTCGCGAGCACCGCTTCGACGCGGTAGTCCAGATCCACCCTGGCCTGCTCGAGAATGCGCGGCGCCTGCGCCTGGCCCACGGTGAACTCACTGAGCGCGTCGAAGTAGACCTTGTCGAACGTACCACCGGTGGTCAGCACCAGCACCGGCGACGCCTGTGTCGGGTCACTCATGCCTGGCGGGCCCCCACAGTGGCGATACTCACCCCGAGAGCCACGAGCACACCGCCCATGACACGCTCGAACCAGTGACCGAGACGGGCGAAGCCGCGCCGCACACACTCATGCCCGAAAACCGCCGCGACCAGCGAGAACCACGCTGCGGTCGCCACGGCCATGTAAACGCCATAGCCGATCTGGACCGCCATGGGGGTTTGCGCGCTGATCACCACCGAGAACAGCGAGAGAAAGAACAGTGTCGCCTTGGGATTGAGTCCGTTGGTGAGGAAGCCGGTCACGAACGCCCGCCGCGCGGAAGGCATTGCCACCGGTGCCTCGCCGGCTCCGGTCGCGACCGCTGCGTTGGGACGCGCTCGCATGGCCTTTATCCCGAGCCAGACAAGATACGCGGCGCCGGCGAACTTCATGACCGTGAACGCGAGAATCGACTGTGAGACGATCAGGCCGATTCCGAGCAGCGAGTACGCCACGTGCACCAGAATGCCGGTACCCACGCCAAGGCTGGTGAGCGCGCCCACGCGACGGCCGTGGCCGACGCTCTCGCGTACGACCACGGCGAAGTCAGGCCCGGGGCTCGCCACGGCGAGCAGGTGCACCGTGGCGACGGCGGTGAATTCGAGGAGGTATTCCGTAGCCATCGAAACAATTCCACATAAAAATATCAGGCTACACCAGCCTCGCCAGACCCGCCAACGGGCCTTCAGGCGGCCGCGACGCGGGCGATCGCCCGGTCCAGCCGGGTGATGCCCTCCTCCAGATCCGCTTCCGGAATGATCAGCGATGGTGCCAGACGCACCACGTCCGGCCCGGCCACCAGGCTGAGCAGCCCCTCGTCCAGCCCGGCGCGCATGACCTCGCGGGCCTGGCCGCGCCAGCCCTCGGCGAGCACACCACCGAGGAGCAGCCCACGGCCACGCACGGTCTCGAAGCAGCCGTAACGCTCGCCCATAGCGGTGAGCGCAGCGCGCAACCGCTCCGAGCGCTCACGAACACCGGCGAGCACTGCCGGATCGCTGACGATGTCCAGCACCTCCGCGGCAACCGCACAGGCCAGGGGGTTACCTCCGTAAGTGCTGCCATGGGTGCCGGGCTGGAAGGTCTCGGCGATGGACGCCCGGGTTAGCATCGCGGAAACCGGGATGCCATTGCCCAGCGCCTTGGCCGTGGTGAGAACGTCCGGTGTCACGCCCAGGCCCATATAGGCATACAGGTCGCCAGTACGCCCGACACCCGTCTGAATCTCGTCGAAGACCAGCAGCGCGCCGCGCTCGTCGCACAGACGACGCGCAGCGGCGACGAATTCCGGGTCCGCCGGCACGATGCCGCCCTCACCCTGAATGGGTTCGAGCACAACCGCGCAGGTCCGTTCGGAAACCGCCGCCTCCAGAGCCTCGATATCGTTGAACGGCAAATGACGCACGTCACCGGGTACCGGCCCGAACCCCTCGCGGTACTTGGCCTGACCACCGGCGGTGACGGTGAACAGGGTGCGACCGTGGAACGCCTGCTCGAACGCGATGATCTCGGTGCGCTCGGTTTCACCGCGATTGTAGGCATGGCGACGAACCAGCTTGAGTGCCGCCTCGTTGGCCTCGGCACCGGAATTAGCGAAGAACACCCGCTCGGCGAAGGTCAGCTCGGTGAGCCGGTGCGCCAGTTTGAGCGCCGGCTCGGTGGCGAGGACGTTGGCCACGTGCCAGATCTTGCTGGCCTGCTCGGTCAGGGCGTTGACGAGACGCGGATGCGCATGGCCAAGGCAGGTCACCGCGATGCCGCCGGCCAGATCGATGTACTCGCGTCCTTGCTGGTCCCATACATGCGAGCCTTCGCCGCGTACCGGAATCACCCCCGGCGGATTGTAGTTGGGGACCATCACCTGATCGTATAGCTCGCGGTTCAATTCGGTGGTTGCCATGTCACTCCTCGGGTCGGTGGGTAGAGACTCTCGCACGGTGCAACGCACCGCATGCGCTTGCGAACGGCCGGCGAACGCCACGCCATTGGTCCGGATCACGAACGCTGCCGCGCCCGGACGTCGCCGTCAACTCGACTGGTACTGACCTTTGCGACAGCATTGCCGGGTCTCGGCGCCACTGCGCTGTCGCAAAGGTCAGTAATTCCCGGTTTCGCCGATATGCCAACGCTCCCCCCGGTCAGCCACGTCGCTGGGCACGACACGGATCGTGTCGCCGTCGTCGATAGCCAGTGCACGCAATACCGAAGGCGCCACCACCGCGTCACCGCCACGGCGCTCCACGTTTGCCAGCGCGCTTCGGAATTCGCACCAGCCCGGCGCTGCGACGACGCACGCCGGTGCATCCCGCCCTGGCTGCCCGGCGACCGCCCGTAGACGGCGACTGGCACGCACGGCGCTGACCTCGGCGACCCGTGCCTCCAGGGTGGGACCGGCGTCGAAGATATCCACGTACCCCTCGTAGTGGAAACCTTCGGCCTGCAGCAGGCGCAGCGCCGCACGGGTATCCTCGTGAACCTCCCCGACAACCGCCTGGGCCTCCGGGGCCAGCAGAGGCACGTAAATGGGATTGCGCGGCATGAGCTCGGCGATGAACGTCTTGCCCCGCGTGCCGCTGAGATAGTCGGCACGATAGAACGGCATATTGAAGAACTGCCGGCCCAGGCCGTCCCAGAACGGTGACGTGCCCTGAGCGTCGCTGACGCCGCGCATTTCGGCGATGACCTTCTCGGGGAACCGGTCGAGGTGCTCGGCGAGAAACAGGAAACGGCACTTCGACAGTAACCGCCCCATGCCACCGCGCCGATAGTCCGCATGCAGGAACAGAGAGCCCACCTCCGCGCATCCGGTGTAATCGTTGGTCAGGTATAGCGTGGGCACGACGCGGTGGACGCCGAGCTCACGGGAGGCGTGCACGACGGTGCCCAGGCGGTAGCTGTAGAACGGCTCGTCGAGCCCGACGCCGGCTTTCACGCCGGTGGTACCCACCACCGCGCCGGTTTCGGTGTCCTCGAGCACGAAGAAGAAGAACTCCTCACCGCCGCCGCTCGGCCACTCCCCCGGGCCGGCGGCAAAACTGCGCCCGGACAGGGAGACCTTACGCGCCAGCGAGTCGTGGTCGCGGGGCAGCGAGGTCATACCGATTCCGACCCCGTCGACCAGCTCGACGACGGCATCCAGATCGTCTTCTCGCACCGGTCTCACCACCAGCATCGTCAACCCTCCTCAGCCCCGATCCCGCGGGCATCCGGCCAGTCGATATCGCCCTTCGCCAGTCCGAGCAGCAACGTCGCCACCAACGATGCCCGCCTCCCCAGCGAGGGAATCTCCATGTACTCGTCTGCGCTATGGATACCACCGCCGACCACCCCCAGTGTGTCGACGTTGGGCAGGCCGGCGGCCGCAAGGTTGTTGCCGTCGCAGCAGCCGCCGGTGGCCTCCCAGCGCACGTCCTCGCCGACGACCTCACCGCAACGGCGTACCGTTTCGAACAGCGTCTCCAGGGCCGGCGTCATCGGCTTGGGCGGCCGGGAAAAGCCGCCATGTAACGTCACGGAATAGCCCGGCGGCGCATCCACCTCGTGTCGCGCCGCCTCGATCTCGCGGGCAACCCAGTCAGCGTCGTCGGCACTGGTTACGCGCGCGTTGAGACGAACCACCGCGCGATCCGGCACCACGTTGGTGGGCCCGCCGCCACGCACGAACGCGGGATTGACGGTAACGCCCTCGCGAACGCCGTTGAGCGCGTCGACGCGAGCGATGAAATGGGCGGCCGCGACCACGGCATTGCGCCCCAGGTGATGCTCCCGGCCGGCATGCGCGGCACGTCCGTGGAACACCGCTGTCCAGTTGCCGCTACCACGGCGCGCTCCCGCGAGGGTTCCATCCGGCAGCGACGGCTCGAACACCAGCCCCAGGTCATGCCGTCGTGCGGCCTCGTCGAGCGCCTGCGCCGAACCCGGGGAACCGACTTCCTCGTCCGGATTGAGCAGCACTTCCCAGCCGATGCGGCCGGCGAGCTCGCTCTCCTCCAAGGCACGCAGAGCATCACGCATGACGACAAGCCCACCCTTGAGGTCCGCGACACCAGGACCGCGCAGGCGCTCACCCTCGCGCCAGACGTCCTGAAACGGGTGCTCGGCGGGAAAGACGGTATCGGTATGGCCCACGAGCAGAACGGAGGGCGCGCCGGGCACATGCCGCCGCAGTCTCACCAGCGGTCCGAGAGGCTCGGCGACGGCCTCACCGTCATCGTCCACGCGTTCCCACGGCGGCAGCGTCTCACGGGTACACTCGGCGCCGAGCCCGCTGAACAGCGCGGTGACCGCCTCGCTCATGGCTGTCACGCCGGCGGTGTTGCGACTTCCGGAGTTGATGCCGGCGAGTGTCTCAAGGTCCGAAAGGCTCTGGTGCGCCCTCGCGTCGATCGCTTCCCTTGCGGCCGCGTAGACGGGTTCCTTCAAGTCATCTCCTCCGCTTTCGAGAACGTTTCGCCCAGCATAGGCGGCAACGGACATGATTTCCGGCTGAATCGCGGCGTGCGGTAGAATTATTCTCTAAAGACAACGGATTGTTCCCGATCATCTATGGCAGACTCCAAACACCAGCCCTCACGGCTGGACCGAACCGACCGCCGTATCCTGCGTATCCTCCAGGAGGAGGGCCGTGTCGCGAACGTGGAACTGGCCCGACGGGTTCACCTCACACCGACACCGTGCCTCGAGCGGGTCCGCCGCCTCGAACGCGACGGCTACATCGAGGGCTACAGCGCCCGGCTGAACGCCGCTAAGCTCGGCATCGGCCTCACGGTGTTCATCCAGCTGAGGCTGGATCAGACGAGCCTGGACATATTCGAGCGTTTCCACGATGCCGTCATGTCGATGGACGAGATCGTGGAGTGCCATATGGTGCCCGGCGAATTCGATTACCTGCTCAAGATCCGCGTATCGGACGTCGGCGGCTACCGCTGGTTCATGGCCGAACGGCTGCCACTGCTACCGGGCGTGATTCAGACCTACAGCCACGTGGTCATGGAAGAGGTCAAGGTCTCACCGGGATTCCCGGTGCCGGACACAAAAAAACCCCGGCCAGGGGGCTAATCCGGCCGGGGTCCTCTGGGAGGCGACGTTCGTCGAACGTCAGTTCTCTCCGAGTACCGCTGCGTGCTTCACTTCGGCACCGCGGTCCTCTTCTTCCCGGAGATGGTTGTCGAGCAGGAACTCCCATCCGTGCGGAGCAATGTGCGGATAGGCAGTGGCCCGCTCGTCACGAGCGTAACCGGCGGCGAGGTAGTAACCACGACGTGGGGCAGGTTCGTGAGGGTCGTCTTGCATCGCTTTGTTGCTCCTCCAGAAAATTTGAGCATTCAGAAACCTTTGTTGTAGTCAAGCGTAACAACTCGGGACGATGTTGTGCGCCTAAGTTCTTGTCTCTTCTGGACTATGACTTGTGCCATGCAGTCAAAAACACCGGGAGCGCGCGCTTTCGACAACGCTGCTCGGTACGGCACACGGAAGAAGCGAATTGACGATTGAAGGCGGGGGATACTGCGGGTCGAGCTGGAGGGAGTGATTCGGCGACGCACTGGCGCGCCGCCGGTGTTACTAACCTTTGCGACAGTATTGCGCTAACCGCGCCACCGGGTCAGGGCCCCCGGGCATCAGGTGGCGAGCCCCAGTACGTGGGTCATGTCGTAGAGCCCGGCGGGCCGTTGCGCCACCCACCCTGCCGCCCGTACCGCACCGCTGGCAAACGTCATGCGGCTGGAGGCACGGTGGGTGATCTCGATGCGCTCACCGAGGCCGGCGAACATCACGGTGTGCTCGCCCACGATATCGCCGCCCCGGATGGTCTCGAAACCGATGGTGCGGCGATCACGCTCGCCGGTATGCCCTTCGCGGCCATAGACCGCACACTCGTCGAGATCCCGATCCAGCGCCCCGGCGAGCACCTTGCCCATCTCCATCGCGGTTCCCGACGGCGCATCCACCTTGTGCCGGTGATGCGCCTCGATGACCTCCACGTCAAAATCGTCGCCGAGTGCCCGCGCCGCCAGCTCGATGAGGCGAAGCGAGAGATTGACCCCGGCGCTGTAGTTGGGTGCGAACACCACCGGAATCTGCGTGGCTGCATCCTCGATGCGCTGACGCTGCTCCGGACTATGGCCGGTCGTACCGATGACAATGGCCCGCCCCGCCTCGCGGCAGACCTGCAGGTTCTCCTCCGTGGCATCCGGCAGGGTGAAGTCGATAAGCACGTCGAAATCCGACGCTGCGGCCGCGAGATCCGCGGTCAGCTCGACCCCCGTACGGCCGCCACCGACGAGCTCGCCCACGTCGGAGCCGATCAGGCTGCTGCCAGGGCGATCAACCGCTGCCGTGAGCTCGCAGGCCTCGTTGTCTAGCGTCGCCTGGACGAGATTACGGCCCATGCGGCCGGCGGCCCCGACGATTCCGATCCGGGTCATGTTCGCTGTCCTCTCGTGGGGTGTCAGAAGCGCATGTTCTCGAAGAAGGACTTCACCGAGTCCACCCAGGAGCTACCCCGCGGATTGTGCTTCTCGCCACCGCGCTCCAGGGTCTCGGCAAGCTCCTCGAGCAACTCCTTCTGCCGGCTGGTGAGATTCACCGGTGTCTCCACCGTCACCCGGCAGAGCAGATCCCCGGGAGGACCGCCGCGTACCGGCTTCACCCCCTTGCCGCGGACGCGGAAGATCTTGCCCGACTGTGTGCCCGCCGGCACTCGCAGATTCACGCGCCCGTCCAGGGTCGGCACTTCCAGCTCGCCGCCCAGCGCGGCCGTGGGCATGGCCACCGGGATCTCGCAGCGCAGATCCGAGCCGTCACGCTTGAAGATCGGATGCGGCTTGACCGCCACCTGGACGTAGAGGTCGCCGCGCTGGCCGCCCTGCTCGCCGGGCTCACCCTCTCCATTGAGACGGATTCGGTCGCCGGTGTCGACGCCGGCGGGAATCTTCACGGACAGGGTCTTGGACTGCTGGACCTTGCCATTGCCGCCGCAATCGCCGCAGGGATTGGTCACGATGGTGCCGGCGCCCCGACAACGCGGGCAGGTCTGCTGAATCGAGAAGAAGCCCTGCTGCACGCGCACGTCTCCGTGCCCGTGACAGGTAGGACAGGTCTCCGGGCTGCTGCCCTTGGCCGCACCGCTGCCGCTGCACGTCTCGCAGTCCACGAGGGTGGGCACTTCGATGTCGGTCTCCGTGCCGAAGACCGCATCTTCCAGCGACAACTCCAGGGTGTAGCGCAGATCGGCACCACGATAGACCCGACCACCGCCGGGTCCCCCGCCGCCGAAGATATCGCCGAATACGTCGGAGAAGATGTCCGAGAAGCTCGCGCCACCACCCCCGAAGCCGGCGCCTGCCCCCATTCCGGCGTTGGGATCCACGCCGGCGTGGCCGAACTGGTCGTACGCAGCGCGCTTCTGGGAGTCGCCGAGGATCTCGTAGGCTTCCTTGACCTCCTTGAAGCGCTGCTCCGCGTCCTCATCACCCGGATTGCGGTCCGGGTGATATTTCATCGCCATGCGGCGATAGCTCTTCTTGATATCGCTGTCCGAGGCGTTTCGGGATACACCTAGAACTTCGTAGTAGTCGCGTTTCGCCATGGTTCCGCTCGGGCGCTGTGGTGCCTGTGTCACATCGGGGCGAAGGCGTCTGCCGGCTCAATCGCAACCACCCCGTCTGAGCAACGAAAAGGCGCAGGATGCCATACATCCTGCGCCCGCCGATCCGGTTCGAACGGGGGCTGCCCCCCGGAGCCGTCACTTGCGGTCGTTGTCCTTGACCTCCTCGAACTCGGCATCGACCACGTCGTCCTGCTCGGCGCCGCTCTTCGCGCCCCCGGTGGACTCGCCATCGCCGGCGGCCTCGCCCTGCTGCTCGCTTTGCTGATACAGCTTCTCGGCAAGCTTACCGGACTTCTCGGACAACGTCTGGGTCTTGGCCTCGATCGCCTCCTTGTCGTTGTCCTTCATGGCCTCCTCGAGCTCGGAGATGGCGCTCTCGACGTCCTGCTTCTCCTCATCGGAGACATTGTCGCCGAGGTCCTTGATGGACTTGCGGGCGGCGTGAATGAGGTTGTCCGCCTGGTTGCGCGCCTCCACCAGCTCGCGCGCCTTCTTGTCTTCCTCGGCGTGGGCCTCGGCGTCCTGGACCATGCGATCGATCTCGTCCTCGCTGAGGCCGCTGGAAGCCTTGATGACGATGGACTGCTCCTTGCCGGTACCCTTGTCCTTCGCGGAGACGTGCAGGATACCGTTGGCGTCGATGTCGAAGGTCACCTCGATCTGCGGAACGCCACGGGGCGCCGGCGGAATGTCCTGCAGGTCGAACTTGCCGAGGGACTTGTTGTCCTTCGCCATCTCGCGCTCGCCCTGGAGCACGTGCACCGTCACGGCGTTCTGGTTGTCCTCGGCGGTGGAGAACACCTGGTTCGCCTTGGTCGGGATCGTGGTGTTCTTCTCGATGAGCTTGGTCATCACGCCACCGAGGGTTTCGATGCCGAGCGACAGGGGCGTGACGTCGAGCAGCAGCACGTCCTTGACGTCACCGCCGAGCACGCCGCCCTGGATCGCCGCACCGATGGCAACGGCCTCGTCAGGGTTGACGTCCTTGCGCGCGTCCTTGCCGAAGAAGTTCTTCACCGCCTCCTGCACCTTCGGCATGCGCGTCTGGCCGCCCACCAGGATCACGTCGTCCACCTCGGAAGCGGAGAGGCCGGCGTCCTTCAGCGCGACCTTGCACGGCTCGATGGTGCGCTCGACGATATCTTCGACTAGGGACTCCAGCTTGGCACGGGTAAGCTTGAGGTTGAGATGCTTCGGCCCGCTCTGATCCGCCGTGATGTACGGCAGGTTGATCTCCGTCTGCTGGCTGGCCGACAGCTCGATCTTGGCCTTCTCGGCCGCTTCCTTGAGGCGCTGCATCGCCAGGCGGTCACCGCCGAGATCGATCCCCTGATCCTTTTTGAACTCGGCGATGAGGTAGTCGATGATCGCGCGGTCGAAGTCCTCGCCGCCGAGGAACGTATCACCGTTGGTGGAAAGCACCTCGAACTGATGCTCGCCCTCGACTTCCGCGATCTCGATGATGGAAATGTCGAACGTGCCGCCACCGAGGTCGTAGACCGCGATCTTGCGGTCGCCGCCCTTCTTGTCCATGCCGTAGGCGAGCGAGGCCGCGGTGGGCTCGTTGATGATGCGCTTGACTTCGAGCCCGGCGATCTTGCCCGCGTCCTTGGTGGCCTGACGCTGGGAATCGTTGAAGTACGCCGGCACGGTGATCACCGCCTCGGTGACCTCTTCGCCCAGATAGTCCTCGGCGGTCTTCTTCATCTTCTGCAGGGTGCGTGCGGAGATCTCCGGCGGCGCCATCTTCTTGCCGCGCACGTCGACCCAGGCGTCGCCATTGTCCGCCTTGACGATGCTATAGGGCATCTCACGGACGTCGCGCTGCACCACGTCTTCCTCGAAGCGCCGACCGATCAGGCGCTTAACCGCAAATACCGTATTCTCCGGGTTGGTCACCGCCTGACGCTTGGCGGCGGCGCCGGTGAGCACCTCGCCGTCCTCGGCGAAGGCCACCACGGACGGAGTGGTGCGCTCACCCTCGGCGTTCTCGATGACCCGGGCCTTGCCGCCCTCCATCACGGCAACGCACGAGTTGGTCGTGCCCAAGTCGATGCCGATGATCTTACCCATAACTGATGAACTCCCTTCTGATCCCGTGTCTCCCGCCCGGCGGGAGCGATGCATTACTAGTCTGTGACCTGAGGTAGGGGCGCGCAGCCGTGTTTCAAGCCTGCTCGTCCACCTGGCCGCCCTGGGAATCGCCCTCCGCGGCACGCGCGACAATGACCATCGCCGGACGCAGCAGACGTTCACCGAGCACGTAGCCCTTCTGCACGACGTGAATCACGGTGTTGGGCTCGTGCTCGGCGGACTCCTGCGCCGCCATCGCTTCGTGGCGATCCGGGTCGAACTTCTCACCCTGCGGATCGATCTCCTGGATGTCGAACTTCTCCATCGCCTGCACGAGCATGCGCAGCGTGAGCTCGGAGCCCTCGCGAAGCTTGGCGACGTCAGCGCCCTCTTCGTGCGCCGCGGACACGCCCATCTCGAGGCTGTCACGCACGCCGAGCAGCTCCGAAGCGAGCTTCTCCAGGCCATAGCGCCGGGCCTGCTCCACGTCCCGCTCACTGCGCCGGCGCACGTTCTCGAGCTCCGCGCGGGCACGCAGGAACTGGTTCCAGTTCTCTTCGGCCTTCGCCTGCGCCTCGTCGAGCTTGGCCTGCAGCGCCTCATACTCCTCGGCGGGCACGGCTTCGCGTTCACCCACGGGCGCCTGCTGCTCCTCGCCCTCGCCAGGCGTCTGCGACTCGTTGCGTTGTTCGTCAGTCATCGAAGTCTCCGTAAAAGCGAATACAACTTCGCTGGACAAATGCCCGTTGCCACCGCGCCTGTGCGGTGCCTCGTCAGCCGGCGAGATTGGGGTCACTGGCCCGGATTCAAGGCATGCCCGAGCAGCCTTGCCGTCACATCGACGATCGGTATCACGCGATCGTAATCCATGCGCGTGGGGCCGATCACTCCGAGCACCCCCAACACCTCACCGTCGGCGCGATAGCTGGAGGTCACCAGGCTCACACCGTCGAAGATCTCGTAACCCGACTCCTCGCCGATGAAGATCTGCACGCCATCGGCCGACAGACAGCGGTCGAGCAGATGGAGAATGTCGCGCTTGCGGCTGAACGCGTCGAACAGCTCCTTGAGCTTGTCCACGTTCGAGAGCTCGGAGAACGTCATGAGGTTGGTTTCACCCGCCATGACGTAATCCTCGTCCGCCTCGCTCTGCTCGGCGAACACGCGCTTGGCCATGTCGATCGCCGCCTGCATGAGGCTGTTCATGTGCTCCCGGTCCGCCTGCATCTGCGCCAGCAGAAGCTGACGCACCGACGCCATGTCGCGACCGGCGAACTCCGAGTTGAGAAAGTTGGACAACTGCTGGAGCTCACTGGCGCTGAAGTCCCGGTCCGTCTCGATCACGCGGTTCTGCACTTCGTGATCGTTGAGCACGAGAATCGCCAGTATCCGCCGCTCGGACAGCCGCAGGAACTCGAGCTGCCGCAGCGCCCCGTAATTGCGCCGCGGCAGTGTTACCACCCCGGTCAGCCGGGTCAGCCGGGACAGCAGACTGGATGCGGAATCCACCAGCGAACCGGCATCCCCTTCTCCCTCGAGACGGAGACGCAGGCGGTCGATGTCATGGTCACCCAGAGGCTGGACGGTGAGCAGCGAATCCACGAAGAAGCGGTAGCCGAGATCGGTGGGCACCCGCCCCGCCGAGGTATGCGGCGAGCGCACGAGACCGGCGTCCTCGAGGTCGGACATGACATTGCGCACGGTCGCGGGGCTGAGATCGAGCCCCGACTCGCGCGTGAGCACACGCGAACCCACGGGCTGCCCATCGCGGATATACCGCTGCACCAGGGTCTTTAGCAGGCGCTGAGCGCGCTCGTTGAGAACCGTTTCACCGGTCTTGATATCGGCCATGGATGCTTGTCGAGGCGTGCTCCTCGTCTCTGTGGGCCAGGTGTTGGCACTCTCCGCCCGAGAGTGCCAATCGAACGCTACCAACGGCCACACGGCCTGTCAACGCGCGCCCTGCGGGGCTTCGCGGCGATTGGCCCGAGCCCGCTAAAATGCTACGTTCGCGCCAACGTACGCGACGGGACGCCCATGCACGCACTGCAGACCATCGGCATCACCGGCAAGCCCGACGACACCGGCGTGGCCGAAACAATCATACGCATCAAGGACCACCTGCGCGCCGCGGGCCGCCAGGTCCTCATCGATGCCGAAACCGTGCCCGAGCAGGCGAGCGGGCACTGCGAACGCGTGCCCGCCCGCGAGCTGGCCGAGCGTGTCGACCTGCTGATCGCCGTCGGCGGTGACGGCACGCTGCTCACCGCCGCACGCACGCTCGCCGACGTGGAGGTGCCCATTCTCGGAGTCAACCGCGGACGGCTGGGGTTTCTCGTCGACGTCTCCCCCGGCGACCTCCACGAGATCGACACCGTCCTCTCCGGCCACTACATCAGCGATGACCGCATGCTGCTCGCCGCGGAGCTGCGCGACGAGAAGGACCGCGTTATCGAGAGCGGCATCGCCCTCAACGACGTGGTGCTGCACAAGTGGCATACCGCACGCATGATCGAGTTCGAGGCGTCGATCGACGGCCAGCTGTGCAACCACTATCGCTCCGACGGGCTGATCGTCTCCACGCCCACCGGCTCCACGGCCTACGCCATGAGCGGCGGCGGCCCCATCGTGCATCCGGACGTGGACGCGATCACCCTGGTGCCCATCTGCCCGCACACGCTGTCCAACCGCCCGCTGGTGATCAGCGCGGACTCCACGGTGGAAATCCGCATGCCCGGCGAGGAGATGGCGCAGATCCGGGTGAGCTGCGACAGCCAGCACAACCTGGAGCCGGTCCCCGGTGCGCGTATCGTCATCCGTCGCCACGCCCGCCCGATCCACCTGGTGCACCCACCGCAATACCGGTACTTCGACATCCTGCGAGCGAAGCTGCGCTGGGGCGACGGGCACCCGGTGTAACTGGCGGAGCGCGCCAACTCATGTACCCTTGACGCCATCGGCCCGACGCGGCCGCAGCGGGACAGGCGACAGGGGCAAGCATGCTACGCCACATCCACATTCGCGACTTCGCCATCGTCGACCATGTCGAGATCGATTTCGACGCTGGCATGACTGCATTGACCGGCGAGACGGGCGCCGGCAAGTCCATACTGCTGGATGCGCTGGGCCTGTGCCTGGGCGACCGCGCCGAGGCCGGGCTCATTCCCGAGCACGCCGACCGTGCCGAGATCAACGTGGCCTTCGACGTCACCGGCAATGCGGCGGCGCGAGCCTATCTCGCCGAACAGGAAATGGACACCGACGAGGAATGCCTGTTGCGCCGTGTGCTCCACCGCAGCGGCCGCTCCCAGGCCTGGCTCAATGGCCGCCCGGTCCCCCTGCAGGTGCTCGACGCGCTCGGCCGTCACCTGGTGGACATCCACGGGCAACACGCCCATCAATCCCTCATGCGCACGGAAGCCCAGCGCGAAACCCTGGATGATTTCGGGGACGTGCACCAGGCGCGGGCGGAAGTCGCCGAGCTGCATCGCGAATGGCAGGCGTTGCGCGCGGAGAAACGCCGCCTCGAAGGCGGCGACCAGTCCTACGGCGACCGCCTCGACCTGCTGCGGTTTCAGGTCGAGGAGCTGTCCGCCGTGGAGATGAGCGCCGAGGAGATCGAAGCGCTGGACGCGGAGCAGCGTCGCCTCGCATCGGCCGGCACGACCATCGAGACCTGTCAGTCCCTGCTCACCGCGCTCTATGACGACGACCAGGCGGTACAGACGAGCCTGAGCGCGGGCGTGCGCGAGCTCGATCCGCTCACCGACATCGACGAGAGCCTGCGCGGTGCCCACGAGCTGCTCGCCGGTGCCCTCGCTCAACTCGAGGAAGGCTGCCAGGAGCTTCGCCACTTCGTCGACGCCATGGAGCTGGACCCGGAGCGGCTGCAATGGGTCGAAGAGCGCATCGCCACGCTCAACGACCTGGCCCGCAAGCACCGCATCCGGCCGGTGGAGCTACCCGAGCGACTCGCCGAGCTCCGCGAGGAGCTGGAAACGCTGGAGAACGCCGAGGCGCGGCTGCAGAGCCTCGACACCGAGCTCGCCGATTGCGAGCACCGCTACCGCGAAGCCGCGGCGTCGCTTCACACGGCACGGGCCACGGCAGCGGACGAGCTCGCGAAGCGCGTGAACGGCCTGATCGTCGAGCTCGGCATGGAAAACGCGTCGCTACACATCAACGTCGCCCACGATGCGCACGCGCGCCCGACGCCCCACGGCCTCGACGAGGTGAGCTTCCAGGTGAGGACGAACCCGGACCAACCCTACGGCCCCTTGCATCGGGTGGCCTCGGGCGGCGAGCTCTCCCGCATCGGCCTGGCGCTCGCCGTCTCCACGGCGGACGTCAGCCGCATCCCCACGCTGGTTTTCGACGAGGCCGACACGGGCATCGGCGGTGCGGTGGCAGAGGTGGTCGGCCGCAAGTTGCGCGAGCTCGGCGGCAGCGCACAGGTCCTGTGCATCACCCACCTGCCCCAGGTGGCCGCCCAGGGGCACCACCAGCTACGCGTACGCAAGGCCACCGACGATGGCCGCACGCGCACCCGAATCGAACGTCTCGATGAACGCGAACGCACCCAGGAAATCGCCCGCATGCTGGGTGGCGTGGAGATCACGGACAATACGCTCAACCACGCCCAGGAGATGCTGGCCCGCGCAACCGGCTGATGCCCCGACGCGCGGGGAGGCGGCAGGCTGCACGCCTCCCCGCCTCGCGACACCCGTTTACTGCTTCTGGCAGTCGCGGCAGCGGCCGTAGAGGATCAGCGAGTGGTCGGTGAGGTCGAAGTCGTGGTCCTCGGCGACTTTGCTTTGACGCCGCTCGATGGTCTCGTCCATGAACTCCTGGATCCGGCCACACTCCACGCAGACCATGTGGTCGTGGTGGCCGCCCTCATTGAGCTCGAAGACCGCCTGGTTGCCCTCGAAGTTGTGCCGGTCGACGATGCCGGCCGCCTCGAACTGGGTCAGCACGCGGTACACCGTGGCAAGGCCGATATCT
>CAZHBN010000043.1:13347-19655 GCA_964530405.1 uncultured Ectothiorhodospiraceae bacterium | reverse complement strand
CACAGCGCCTCGTTGATTGCCAGCGGCCATGTGAGCGCGATGAACCGCCGCCACGAGTCGCGCTCGCTCAACACGGCGTAATCGGCACGCCGAAGCGCAAGCCGCGGGTACAGCCGGTAGATCACCCACAGGCACAGGGCCAGGTGGACAAGGCGGCCGATCACCGTCGCCCACGCTGCCCCAACGATGCCGAGCGCCGGCAGGCCCCAGTGACCGAAGATCAGCAGCCAGTTGAAGAACACGTTGACGCCGATGGCGCCAGCGCTGATCCAGGTCGGTGCGGAAGTGGCGTGAATGGCCCGCAACGCCGACTCGAAGGGAATGACGATCGCCGAGAGCAGCACCGTCGGTCCGACGATGCGCAGGTAATCCCCAGCATGGCCAAGCAGCTCGGAATCGCCGGAGGCAAGCGAGGGCAATGCCGCAGGCCAAAGCAGAAAGGCCAGTGCCACCGGCGCCATGACGGTGGCGCCCACGGTAATCGCCAGCGCGAAGGCGCGGCGCAGGCCGGTGTCGTTGCTGGCACCGACATACTGGGCGCCCAGGATTGTCGCCCCCGTGGCGACACTCACCAATACGATGACGGTGATGAACATCACCCGTGTGCCAAGCCCCGCCGCCGCCACCTGCACCGCCCCGACGTGCCCGAGCATGAGCACATCGACCAGCCCGAGGAGGTTGAACAGCACCATCTGCACACAGATCGGCAACGCCAGGCGCAGTAAACGCCCCACGAATCCGGCGTCGACGATGACCTCCGACATTCCGCCCTCCGTAGCGAACCTGACAAGCCTGGCGCGGCACGCGCGACAGCGACACCAACCTGACCTACAATCGGCCCCGTACTCCAGAATCAGCCGGAGCGCCCATGCCGGAACCCCCGCTGCTATTCGTCGACCACCATGGCCGTATCCGGGAACGCCCCGCCCACCGGCCACCGCAAGCGCGCTCGGGCATCCACGTGGTGCTCACCTGCCATGGGAATCTACTGCTTACGCGACCGCCCGGGGGCAACTGGCTGGAGCTGCCGGGCGGTGGCATCGAAGCCGGCGAAAGCGTGGAAGAGGCGCTGCGACGGGAGCTGCGCGAGGAAGCCGGCGTACACCTGCCCCGGGAATGGCTCGTGGCCGCGGCGGAGACCCGGATCGAATCGCGCTACTACGCCAGCAGTCGCGATGCCTACTGGGTCTACGATCAGCGCTTCCGCCTGGTGCACCTACCGCAGCGCCCGCAGCTCGCCACCCCCGAGGAAGACGGTCATCAACCCGAATGGGTAGCGATCGCGGCGCTACACGAGCGCCGCATCCATCACATTCACCGTCTCGGTGTGGATCGACTGCTTGGCGTGCATGCAGGCGGCGACACCCTCGCACCGGTGGATGCCGCAGAGGCCACCGTGCGCATGCACGCACTCGACACCGAGTGAGCGTTCAGCACCGCTCCCGGGCCGCCTGGATCCAGCCGTCCACGCGCCCCCGGGAAATCACGATCTGTTGGGCCTTGAGCTCATCGGTAAGACGGTCCGGATCGGCAGTGGCCAGATCCTCGAACGAGTGGACCCCCAGTTTCTGAAGCCGCTCCTGCATGGTCTCGCCGATGCCCTTGATCACGGTGAGATCGTCCCTGCGCACCACGCGCTCGGGATCCAGGCGCTGGGCGTCCGCTTCCGTCGGCGGCCGTGGCGGCGCGCTCGCAGGACGGGCTGACTGCGGATGCGACGGAGACTGCGACTCCGACCTCGGGGTGTCCTCCCGCGGCAACCACCAGAACAGCATATCCACCCATCGCTTGAACATCTCCGCCCACATGGCGACCTCCTTGGGCAACTCCGGAGCCTGTTGATGCAATTCTAATGTCAGATTCGGGCAGTGTCGCGCATCATCAATAACCGTTGCACATGACCGCCGCCTTACAAAGCCCCCCGCGTTTCGCGTCCCCCGCCTTCCCGAGCATCGCGACTCGCGTATCCTTAGGGCATCGATATCCTGTGACGCGAGGCAAGCGTAGACATCCATGGCCCGCCTGCTGCTCAATCTCCGACACGTGCCCGACGACGAGCTCGAGGAGATCCGCACGCTGCTCGACGAGCACCACATCGATTACTACGAGACTGCGCCCAACCGCTGGGGTATCTCCATGGGTGCGATCTGGCTGAAGGACGAGGATCAGTACCCACAGGCCCGGACGCTGCTCACACGCTACGAGCACGAGCGTCGGCAGCGCATGCGTGCCGCCCACGAGGCCGAACGCGCGCGAGGCGAAGCGGAGACGCTGTGGCAGCGGATATGTCGCCGACCGGTGGAGACCCTGATCTACGTCGCGGTGGCAGCGCTGGTGCTATACCTCTCCACGAAGCCGTTTCTCGATCTGGCCGGCGACTGACCACTGCGCAACGGGTCTATCCTGCAGGGAAGCGACGGGCCGCAACCGCGTGCCCACATCAGCGCCAGGGAGATGACGACATGACCCGAATCGTGGCCCTGCCCGGCAGTCTGCGCCGGCACTCGTTCAATGCCGCGCTACTGCACGCCGCCGCCGAGCTCGCCCCCGATGGCACCGAGCTGGACATCGCCTCGATCGCGGCGATCCCGCTCTACGACGGGGATGTGGAAGCCGAGCACGGCATTCCCGGACCGGTTGCCGAGCTCAAGGAACGGATCCGCAACGCCGATGGCCTGCTGCTCGCCACCCCCGAATACAACAACGCCATGCCCGGCGTGCTCAAGAATGCTATCGACTGGCTGTCCCGCCCGCCTGCGGACATCCCGGCGGTCTTCGGCGACCGCCCCGTGGCGATTCTGGGCGCCACGCCTGGCCGGGCCGGCACGATCCTCGCCCAGACCGCCTGGTTGCCTGTGCTGCGCACGCTGCGCATGCGCCCGTGGTTCGGCGGTCGCCTGCAGGTGTCCCGGGCGGGAGACGTCTTCGACGACGATGGCCGCCTGGTGGACGCCGACATCCGCGAGCAGCTACGCACGTTCGTACACGGCTTCTCCGAGTTCGCCGATCCCGGTGCACAGGGACTGGAGACTCGGCGCTGATTGCCGCCGGTTCGCATCCGCGTGGCTAGTGGCCTTGAGCACTGGATTCCGGAGGCAGCGATGGATATCCGTGAAGGCTTCGTCGGCTCGATTGGCGACACACCCCTGATCCGGCTCGGCCGCGCCTCCGCGCGTACCGGCTGCGACATCCTCGCCAAGGCGGAATTTCTCAACCCCGGCGGATCGGTGAAAGATCGCGCCGCGCTCGGCATCATTCGGGACGCGGAGGCCCGTGGTGTGCTTCGCGCGGGCGGCGTGGTCGTCGAGGGCACCGCCGGCAACACCGGTATCGGCCTCGCACTGGTGGGTAACGCCCGCGGCTATCGCACGGTGATCGTCATCCCCGAGACTCAGAGCCGGGAGAAGATCGACATGCTCCGGCTCTGTGGTGCGGAAGTCCGGACGGTACCCGCCGTGCCGTATAGTGACCCCGGCAACTACGTACACGTCTCCGAGCGTCTGGCCAACGATCTCGCCGCCAGCGAACCCGACGGCGCGATCTGGGCGAACCAGTTCGACAACACGGCCAACCGCGATATTCACGCGGCAACCACCGGCGTGGAGATCTGGGAGCAAACCGGCGGCCGGGTGGACGGCTTCGTCTGCTCGGTGGGCACCGGCGGCACCCTGGCAGGCGTGGCGCAGACCCTGAAAGCGCGGCGCGCCGGGACGGTCATCGCCCTGGCCGATCCCGAGGGCTCGGCACTCTATCACTACGTCAAGCACGGCGAGTGCAAGAGCGAGGGGACCTCGATCACCGAGGGTATCGGCAACAGCCGCGTAACCCGCAACCTTCAGGGCGCTCCCATCGACGAGGCCTATGCCATCCCGGACAGCGAGTCACTGCCGCTGGTCTTCGAGCTGCTTCAGCACGAAGGCCTGTGTGTGGGGGGCTCCAGTGGCGTGAACCTGGCAGGCGCGATTCGTCTGGCCGAACGGATGGGCCCGGGGCACGTCATCGTCACCGCCCTGTGCGACTCCGGCGTACGCTATGCCGGCAAGCTCTTCAACCCGGCGTTCCTGCGGGAGAAAGGTCTGCCCACACCGCCGTGGCTGGATTCGCCCGAATAGCCGAAGACGGCGGGCGATGGCATCGGCGCCCCTGTCCGCGACGCCGACACCCCGACACGCCGCCGCCAGGGACCGTGTGCCGGTAACATGGCGGTACGGCCGCCGATCACGAGCGCTCGTAGCCGCCCACGAGTCGGTTCATTCCGACAATGTTGGGCTCGATCTGCTCGAGCAACTGCCACAATGTCAGCCCCGGGGCCAGATTCGTCTCGACATCCAGTGCGAGTATCCAGAAATAATACTGATGCAGGCCATGCCCGTTCGGCGGCATCGGCCCCGAATACCCCAGATTGCCCGTGTCGTTCCAGCCCGCGGTGAATTCGTCCGTGCCCTCGGCCAGGCTCGTCACGGAGGCCGGCAGATTGTAGAGCGCCCAGTGGACGAAGCCATAGGTACCATTGGGCGAAACCAGCGGTGCGTCCGGATCGTGGCAGATCACCGCGTAACCGCGCGTACCCTGCGGTGGGTTTCGCCATTCCAGCGGCGGCGAGACGTTGTCCCCCTCGCCCGTGTACCGCCTGGGAATGCCGCCGTGCGGCCGGAACGCTGCGCTCGTGAGCTCGATCTCCGACAGTGCGAAGCCCATGGGGTGCCTCCCGATCGGTCGTTCTCGATGACAACGCGGTCCGTCAGCGCTCCATCGCCAGCCATGAGTCAGGCTATATGCCCAGTGTCCTGAGACACTAGTGTAGAGGCCGAATCCTGGCAGCGCGGTAACGCCGCGGACCGAGGAGCCGGGGCACCGACCTTTGTCGGGGCTCAGCGCCACCGCGCAGCCCCACGGCAGCAGCTTGATGGCCGTCACCTAGCGCACCCGCGACCGGCGCCGTGCCGTCCATGGCGGCGTACTGCCCGACCCAGAATCCCGGCGGGCACCTTCGGGGCGCACGCTATGCCTTGTGGGCCGTGACCAACAGATACTCGTAGACATATCGGGCCGGCCCACCTGGCTCGCCCTGGTTGGCTCGAACCGCGAAATCCAGGAAGGCACTGTCCAGCGCCGCGAGCTCTTTCGGTCGCCCGGCGAGCTGCTCATAGACGGACGCCACCGGTCCGAACGTCTCCTTGAAGAACGTGCAGTACGCCTGGGGCGTGGGTGCATATTCTGAATACGTCCGTCGCACCATATTCAGATCCCGGACACCAGCGCCGAAGCGCTGCCGCACATGGGGCTCGCTGCCCCATAGCACTGGTGACTCGCCGCCTGCCGGCGGTTCAGGGAGATACGGCGCAAAAATGGGAAAGAACTCGCCGGCCAACCCTTCCGGCGTGAAGTTGATCATGCCGATGGTTCCGCCGGGGCGACATACCCGCAGCATTTCCCTCGCCACGGCACGATGATCCGGCGCGAACAGCGCTCCCACCGAAGAAGTCACCACGTCGAACGACGCATCGGCGAACGGCAGCGCTTCGGCATCCGCCTCCATCCATTCGACGGCGACGCCATGATCGCTGGCCTCGCGGCGCCCGGCGTCGAAGTTCTCCGGCGTGAGATCCGCCGCCACCACCTCCGCTCCCGCTTCTGCCGCCCGTATCGCAGTGTTGCCCGTCCCGGCGGCGACATCCAGCACCCGCTGGCCCTTCGTGATCCCGCAGGCGACGGTCAGAATCTCACCGAGCTCCCAGACGGTACCGGTGGCGAAACGATGGTAGTCACCGGCCGCCCACAACGCGCGGTGGGCACATTTTATGAAGGCGTCCTGCGCCGTGGCGCCTGGATGCGTTCGCAGGTTCATGGCATACCTCCCCGACTGCCGACGGGCCGCGACGTCACGGATGACAGCGAGCGCCGCGCCCCGGATGATCCATTCTCTCGCCGTCATCGGATCGCTCATGACCATCAGGGTAGCGAGCGCCAGTGCCCGTGACTTCGCCATGACGGGCCATTCGAAGAGGCAACCGGCGATGGCCGGAATTGGCTATATGCCACGACGCGCAGCATGCGCTGCGGCGGCGGCACGGGAAGGCAGGTCGAGTTTGCGGAGGATATTGGCGACGTGACGGTGAATCGTGTGCTCGCTCACCCCCAGGTGGCCGGCAATGCGCCGGTTGGTCAGGCCGTCGGCGAGCAGGCGCAGAACCTCTTCCTCGCGCGCCGTCAGCGATGAAGGTGGCTTTTTTTCGACGCGGGCGGTGCTACCCGCTGTCGCGCGCCGCGCAACCGCCAGGGCACCCAGATTATCCAGGCTCCGCACG
>CAZHBN010000043.1:0-13247 GCA_964530405.1 uncultured Ectothiorhodospiraceae bacterium | reverse complement strand
CGCTGTCGCGCGCCGCGCAACCGCCAGGGCACCCAGATTATCCAGGCTCCGCACGGCTGCGCGAGCCTCGACTGCCGCCGCCTCCCGGCGACACAGCGCCATGAGCGCCTCGGCGAGCGCCAGGCGCGCCAGCGCACACTCGTAGGGCGCGCCACTGCGCTCGAAGCCGTCGACCGCATCCTCTAGCATCGGCCGTGCCTTCGAGGCGTCACCGCGTGCGGTCAACAGCATCCCCTCGGCGAGTACCGTGGCCGCACGCAGCGGCAGAGTACCCACGATGCCCGTCACCCGCGCGAGTTCCGTAACGGCACTGGCCGCGGCATCGAGCTCTCGCTGACGAATGCGGGCGACCGCCAGCACCTGCAAGCCCGGTACGCGCTGCAACCGCCGGTGCTCGGGCACCTGGCGCAACGCACGCTCGGCGAGCTCGGCTGCGTTCAGGGCATCACCATCATCGAGCGCCATGCGGGCGCGCACGAGCAGCGCTGCGGATGTACTCCCCGCGGCCTCGAGCAGACGTTCGACATCGTCACGGCGATCCTGGCGACGGCGCAGCTCCGCCAGCAGTGTGACAGCGCCGCCGGCCATCGCCGGCCGCGAATGCGAGAAGTCTTCGACGGCCGCCTCCAGCAACGCTTCGGCTTCCCGCCACTGACCGCGCCAGAGGTGAACCGCTGCGTATTCACTGCGGCAGAAAGCGAGCATATAGCGGCTACCGAAGCGATGGGCGAACTCGGCAATACGCTCGCACCATTCGAACGCCCGGGCGTAATCCTGTACGGCCGTACAGGCGGAGACCAGGAAACAGCACGCCCATGCACCGGCGATGGGAAACTCGGCATCCTCCTCGACCGCGGTCGCGGTGGCTTCATCGAGACAGCGCATGCCCGCCTCCACGCTCGCGCAGGCCACCAGCGCCGAGCCTTCCAGCGCGAGACCGAGCATTTGCAGATCGGCCACGTTCAGGCGGCGCCCGATATCCGCGGCAAGGCGCGCACGTTCGACCGCCCGGTCGGAATCGCCGGCGCCGAATGCGACGTACCCTTCCATGAAGGCGAGCCACCCGCACTCGGTCGTCCCGTCGACACCGGCGAGGAGACGGCGCGCCTTTCCCAGCCAGCCATTGGCGACCGCAGCGGCACCACGGAAATCCAGCCAGTCCACGGCCAGCCAGATCGCCATGCGCGCGGCGTCGGCATCCGAACCCTCGTTGCGGTAGAGACGGTAAGCCCGCCGGCGGGCCGAGAACGCGGTCTCGGCGTCATCCAGCCACCACGCCGACCAGCTCAAACCCTCGCAGCATTGTGCGTGACCCGCCCCACCCGGAACGTCCTCGAAGCATCGCCGTGCATCGGCCCATTCGCCGCGGGCAAGCAGGGTCCAGCCGGCTTCGATGGCCGAAGACGCGGCGGCGCCAATGGCATCCGGACGGTCGTTCATGGCCTCTCGCCCTCGCGGCGGGGATGACGGTTCACAAACCTTTTCGAACGCATTGCCCGGTTTCGCCAAGGCGCGGGAACGACGGCGTGGGGAGGTTAACGTCAAGCGCGCCCGACGCCGCCGAGACGCCGCGCAGCGCCGCCCTGCGGGTGATCGTGCTCGCCGCTGCGGACCGTGTTGCTAGCTGCTCGTATAGACCTGACTACAGGTCGCTTCTTCGCACCCCTGACCACCGAAGCGACTGACTCGGGATACCGCCACGGCCCGTCGAATCGAACATCGGCGCACACAGCCACTGCAACCTGGCAATGCTTCCGGAAAGATTAGTCGATGTAACTCGTCGCGGGGGCTGGGAGCACACCAGCCGACCGGCGCTCCCGGCCCGTTGCAGGCCGGGAGCAGTTGCAGGGGCAGCAGCGCAGCGGCTCAGTCCAGCCCCGCCGGGGCCAGGTTGGCGATCCGGTCGTCCTCGCCGGGGACGGTCTCGGCACGGTCGAAGGCCGTCCCTCCATCCGCCGGGACGTGGAACCCGCGCAGATACTCGCCCAGAGCATCCTGCTCCGTTCCCGTGGGCGCAAAGTCCGCCCGCATGGGATCGTAGCCCGGCGCCACGTCATCGGCGGAATCCAGATCGGTACGATCCGGCGCCGACAATCCCTTGAAGGGATAGCCATCGCCGCAGCTGTCGGCGGGTTCGGTGACCGTGGCGCTGGGCACGCAGCTGGCGAGGAACTGCAGCGTGACCATTCGGAAGCTGCGCGTGGCGTCACCCTGGAGCACCCCATCGCTGACCACGGTATCGGCCACCGTATCGTCGCTGGGATCCGCGGGCGTGCCGTTGTCGTCGAGGATCACCAGCTCCCGGATACGATTGCCGCTCGTGGAGGTGGAGCGATTGGTGTCACCATCGCCGTCATCGCGTGCCGTCGCATTCGGATCGAAGCTGAAGCGCATGCCGGCGACCTGGGGAAACTGACCCGGGGTCGCTCCATCCGCCGTGGCCGCCACGGCATGCTCGAGAATGTCCCGTAGCTCGGCGGCGGTGACGGTGAGCAGCGTCAGGCTGTTGTTGAAGCGCAGGCTGCCCTCGATATCGAACTGAGAGACGTCTCCCTCGGCCTTGCCCGCCGACGGATTCGCCTGCGGCGGCAGGAATTGCGTGTCATCGGGATCGTTGCTGCCCGGCGGTACGACGACTTCGCCGATGTCCGCGCGGATACCGCCTCCGTTCTTCAGTGAGATGTCCACACCCGCCTCCGCTTGGTTCGCGTACCAGAGGTTGGCATCGGCGGTCAGGTTACCCAGGTTGGTCTCTTCGGTGCGGACCTCGCTGCGGCGCCCGTCGAGATACACGTCGGTGCGGCCCATGATATTGCCGTCCCGCGCGACGAGCACCTGGCGCAGCGCCCCCGCGATTTCGGAGACGCGGGCGAGCGGCGCGCCACCGACGTCGGCAACCACGGCATCGGTGGACGCCCAGGCGCCGTTGTCCGCCACATCGAGGCTGTCGGTGTCGATAACCCCGTCGGCATCGAACTCGACGACGAGTCGGCCCAGGTAACGGTAATCGCCATCCACGTTGACCACCAGTACCGGTTCCCCGGCCGCTGACGTGAATGCCAGTGGGTAAGTGTCCGCTGCGGTATCGCCCGCGCGAAGCACATCGTTGCCGTCGGCGAGCAGCGTATTGGAGCCGCCGGCGACGATGACATCGACGCCCTCGAGCAACGGCGCGAGGGCTTTCTCCACGGAGATCTGCTGCATGTGCGACAGCAGCACGACCTTGTCCACGCCCTTGTCTGTCAGCGCGTCCACCGACTGCTGGATGACCGCGGCGAGCGCCGCCACGGCGCCGGAATCCGGCTGCACGGCAATGCCGCCGGTGCTGGTGATGCTCGCGAGCTGCGGCGTCGACGCACCCACCAGGCCGATGGTCTCGCCGTCGATCTCGACCACGGCGCTGCCGGCGAGCGCGTTCGCCCCGTCCTCCGCCGGCTCGCCGTCCGCGCTCACCAGCGGTGCCAGTGCCCCGTCGCCGGAAAAGTCGAGGTTGGCGGAGAGGTAGGGAAACTGTGCGCCCGGATACCCGTCCTCGGCGCCGAGGATACCGGCGAACGCCTCTGTACCCTCATCGAGGTCATGGTTGCCTACCGCGGCGGCCTGCAGCCCCATGGCGTTGAGCAGCGCGATATCGCCGCGGCCGTTGCCGGGCGCGCCGATCACGTCCGCCACGGAATCGTCGCCGGCGGCGAAATAGCGCGGCCCGGGGATGTAGTTGTCGCCGGAGCTCACGAACAGCGTGTTGTCCGGCATCTGCGAGCGGAAATGGGCAAGCAGCGCGGAGAAGTTCCCGACGTTGTCGAGCGCTTCGGGAGCACCGTCCATGTCGGCGACGTGAAGCAACTGCAACGAGAAGCGCTCGCCGGCGCCTGCGTCGTTTCCGTCATTGTCGTCATCGCCATTACAGCCAGCCAGACCCGCCATCGCCATCAGGGCGGCCAGGCACAGTGGCAGTTTGCGCATTGATAGCTCCGTGCCGTTGTCGTTGATGGGAATCGCACAACGTGCCGGAGCGTAGTCACGGGGAAAGAAACGTTAATGAGGATAATGTGACAGGATCGTGACGTTCACGCGCCGGGGACTGTGTGCATGCCCCCCGATCCCCGTGTCACGGGGCACCGGCAACACGAACGCAATCACCCCCGGCGTGCTTGGCGCGGTAGCAAGCCTCGTCAGCGCGCCGCAAGAGCGCGTCCACGCCGTCGCCGGCCGAGGTCGCCACGACACCGGCACTGGCACCCAGTCGCCAGTGCCGGTGATCGGTCCGGTAGCACAACCCGGCTATCCGGTGCACCAACGTCGTGGCGATCTCCGTGGCAGTCGCCACGGAGCAATCACACAACACGACGGCGAACTCGTCTCCCCCGATGCGGGCGACTACGTCCGCGGCCCGCGTCTGCGCATCGAGTACCTGGGCGACATGCCGCAATGCACTGTCCCCGAGGGCATGGCCACCATGGTCGTTGAGGGGCTTGAAACCATCCAGATCGATCACGCACAAGGCGTGCCCCACCTTCTCTTCCAAGAGGTCACCGCGTAGGACGTCGTCAAGGGCGAGCTCGAATCCGCGCCGGTTGAGAACACCCGTGAGCGCGTCATGTCGCGCCTGGTGTTCGAGCGCATCGCGTACGCGTCGATCCTCGGTAACGTCCTTGACGGTGACGAGACAGCCGGTCACTTCACCACTGGGCGAGCTTTCGGGTATACACTCGATGTGCACGGCCCGCTCCGCACCGTCGCGCCAGGCCACCATGCGCTCGAAGCGCACTTCGTCACCCGCGAGGGCATCATCGATCCGGCTCCTGATCGCGGTGTAATCATCGCCCTGCAACACCTCGCCGAGGGGGCGACCTACAACACGGGATTTAGCGATACCCACCATGTCCGCAAAACGCTGGTTTGCCATGCGGAGCCTGTAATCCGGCGTCACATGGAGCACTGCGAACGGCACCCGGTCGATCACCAGCTGCAAATCCTGCTCCAGCCTGAAACGCTCCGTCACGTCCTGGATAACGCCGACGTAATACCGCACGCTGCCATTGGGCTCGTACACCGGAGCGATGCTCACGTCGTTCATGAACATCTGACCGTTCTTGCGGTAGTTGCGCAGCACCACACGCGCCGACCGCCGTCTCGCGATGGCCTCGCGCAGGGTCTGGATCTCCGGCTGCTCGCGGTCGCCGCGTTGCAGTATCCGGGAATTGCGACCGCGGATATCCTCAGTGGTGTAGCCGGTGATCGCCTCGAAGCGCGGATTTACGTACTCGATGGCGTCATCGGATCCGGTCAGGTCGGAAATCATGAGACCATAATCCGACGACGCCACCGCACGCTCGAGCACCCGCAGACGCTCATCGGCCTCGAGTCGCGTGGTGATATCCCGGGCCACACCGTAAAATCGGCCATCCGGCGCCAGCGTCGTGTTCCATTCCAGCCAGCGATAACCACCGCCCTTGCAGCGATAGCGGTTGGCGAAGCCGTCCGAATTGCGCCGGCCTTCCGCCACGGCCTCGAACTCCCGCAGCGTGCGGTTGACATCGCTCGGGTGCAGAATGTCGAGAACCGAGCTCCCGAGCAGCTCATCCTCGCGCCACCCGAGGACACGCGCCCAGGCCCCGCTTACCCGTTGCAGCCGGGCATCGGCACCGGCAACGCTAAAGAGATCACGGGACAGCGCAAAGAACGTCTCCAGCTCATTCTCGACACGCTTGCGTGCGTCAATATCCTGAATCTGGGCGATGAAAAACCGCGGCTGCCCGTCAGCCCGGCGTACCAGCGAAACGCTCAGCAGGCCCCAGACGATCTGCCCGTCCTTGCGCACATAACGCTTTTCCATCTGGTAAGCGTCGCGCTCACCGGCAAGCAATTGCTGCATCCTCTGGAGATCGCTGCTGAGATCATCGGGGTGGGTGATGGACTGGAAATCGCGTTGAAGGAGCTCTTCACGCGAATAGCCGGTAAACCGGCACGCCGCTGCATTCGCGTCCAGCCAGCGACCATCGGGAGCAGTCAGGCACATCCCGATCGCTGCATGGGTGAATGCGTTGCTGAACAGATCGGATTCCTCGGCCGGCAACCGAGTGTCATCCGTCTCTCGATGAACCTCGGACATTGATCCAGTCTGCGGTGAGTCCGCACAACGTCCCCATAATGCCACGCATGGCAGTGGCTATGCGCAAAATCCGGTCACCCACGCGCCAAGGGCGGCAGGTGCCGACGCGAGCGCGCCTCGCCCCGGATTGCCATGGCACGCCGGCACGTGACATTACTAATCTTCTCAGAAGTATTGTCATGCGTCAGAGCGCCACAGCGGCCCGGGGGCAAGACGCGTTCGCGCCGGCGTGGCTGGGTCACGTCAAGCGAGCGCAACGCCGCCACCGGGTCGCTGTGGCGCTCCCTTTGGGCCGAACTGTGCGCCGATGGGATCTGCGTTGCTCACCGCTTATGTAGCCCGGCTACACGGCGCGCCTCGCGCCTTGCCCCATCGGCGCACAGTCCGGCTGACGCATGACAATACTTCTGAGAAGATTAGTACGTCCGGGAGGATCAGTTGTCCCGCAGATACCGCGAGACGGTTTTCTCCTCACGGATCAATCCCTGCGGCCGGAACAGGACAATAGCCGCGAGCAGCAGTGCCACCAGCATCCAGCGGAAATACGCCGCCCGCCGCGGCAAATCGTCGGAGATCAGTGCGAGCAGCGGCTCGATCGCGCTGGTGAGGAACGCGGTGCCGCTCCACACGCCCCAGACGATGAAGCCACCGATAATCGCGCCCCGGTTGTTGCCGCTACCGCCGAGCATGAGCATCACCCAGACCAGGAACGTCGCGAACAGCGCATGGAAGTGACTGTAGTCGATGGTCACGACATAGTGCGCGTAGAGGGCGCCCGCAATGCCCATGATCACCGCGCCCACGACGAACGACTGGATGCGCACGTAGGTGATCGGCTTCCCGTTCATCGCCGCCGATGCCTCCTCGTCGCGTACCGCCCGCAGCATCCGGCCCCAGGGCGACCGGCACGCGCGCTCGATGACGAAGTACACCAGTGCCACAAACAGCGAGATGATCACCAGGTAGAACAGTGTGTAGTCCCGTGGCGTCAGTGGCGCCAGCGCCGACGTCGCCCACTGCGGAAGCCATGCGCAGCCCTGGGCTTCCACCACGCAGTGAAGCGGTTGCGGAATGCCCCGCAACGGCTGCGGTCCGTTCGCCAGCCAGCGCTCGTTCTGGAAGATCAGGCGTATGATCTCCGCGACACCGATGGTGGCGATGGCGAGAAAATCCATGCGCAGCCGCAGCACCGGCACGGCGACCAGGAACGCGACCACCGCGCAGATGATAGCGGCCGTGGCCACACCAACGAGGAACGGCATGTTCAGCCCAAAGGCCATCTGCGTGTACTGTGCCGCAACGCCCGTCGGTGCCTCGATGGTCATCAGCGCGGACGTGAAAGCGCCTATGGCGAAGAACCCGGCAACGCCGAAGTTCAGATGCCCCGTATAACCCCACTGCGTGTTCAGGCCGAGGCTCAGCAGCGCGTACACGCACCCCATGGTGGCGAACGAAGCGACGTAGGCGAGTATACCGCTCGGTAGCCAGGCACTCGCGGCGAAAGCGACCGCGACGCCGCCCACGATGGCCGCCGGCAGCCGCCATCGACGCACGGGCAGCAGCAGCATGAGCAGCAGAATCGCGGGAATGATCAGCAGCACGGCCTTGATGACGCTCAGCGCATCCATGGCATCAACCTCCCCGCCCGAACAGGCCCTGCGGGCGTACCAGCAGCACGATCACCATGAGCACGAACGCCACCGCGGGCCCGTAGGTGGGGTCCAGGAACGCCGTGGACACCTGGTGGGCGATGCCGATGATCAACGCACCCGCGAGCGCGCCGTATGGATTGCCGATGCCGCCCATGATGGCCGCGGCGAACATGGGCAGCAGCAGCCAGAACCCCATTTCCGGCCGCAGCTGGGAGGAAAGTCCGTACATGGTGCCGGCGGCGGCGGCCAGGGCGCCGCCGATGAGCCAGGTCCACGCGATCACCCGCTCGGTGTTGATCCCGCGCACCTGGGCGAGCTCCGGATTGTCCGCCGTGGCGCGCATCGCCTTGCCAATTCGCGTTCGCTCCAACAGCACGTAGACGCCGAGCATGAACGCGAAAGCGAGCACCAGAATGAATAGCTGATCGGCGCGCACGCGGATGTTCAGCGGCAGCTCCAGCGCCGGATTGGGCCGGCCCGGGTAGTAGAAATGGAAATCTGGGCCCCAGAGGATGTAGATGATGCTGCGCAGGAAGAAGGCCATCGCCAGCGACGCCATGGCGAAGAGCACCAGGTGGGCATTCTGCCGCCGCAACCGGCGGTAGACGACGCGATCCACCGCCAGGCCGACGAACCCCACCAGTGGCATGGACAGCAACAGGGCCACCGGTAGCTCCCAGCCGAATGACAGCGGACGCAGCGGCTGTCCCTGTGGCAACCACGCGAGAAAGGCAAAGGTGAAATACGCGCCGAAGGTCACCAGCGCCCCGTGGGAGAAGTTGGGGAACTTGAGCACGCCATAGACCAGGGTCAGGCCGATACTGCCGAGACCGATGATCCCTCCGAGCATGATCCCCCACGCGGCCAGGGACAGCAGCCGGGAACCACCGACGCCCTGGACGCGGGCGAGCACGAACAGCGCCACCAGAACGACAGCGACGGAAACGAGCAGGAAGGTGCGCGTCTGCACCACGTCGCGTACGTGCTCGCCAATTCGCTTGTCGCGCTTGACCGGTGGCCGCTCGATGCCGTCGCTCACGCTCATGTTACCCCCCCAGGTACAACCGGCCGACTTCGGGATCGTTGAGCAATCGCTCGCCGGGCCCGTCCACCCGGTTCTGTCCGCTCGCGAGGACGTACCCACGCGTGGCCATCTCCAGCGACTTGCGTTCTGCTCCACCATCAGCACCGCCAGGCCGGCTTCGTTGATGCGGCGGATGTTGTCGAATATCTCGTCGACGAGCTTCGGGGACAGTCCCGCGGAGGGCTCGTCGAGCAGCAGCAGCTCCGGCTCGAGCATCAGGGCGCTGCCGATCGCCACCATCTGGCGCTCGCCGCCGGACATCTTGCCGGCACGCTGGCGCCGACGTTCGCGCAGCTTGGGGAATAGCTCGTAGACGCGATCCTTGCGCTCGGGCAACTCGCGCTCTTCGAGCAGGTAGCCGCCCATCTCCAGGTTCTCCTCCACGGTCAGCTGCACGAAGACATTCGCCACCTGCGGTACGTAGCACATGCCTTCCTTGACGATCTCGTAGGGCGAACGGCCGGCGATGTCGCGTCCACGGAACTGGATCGTCCCGGCCTTCGGGTGCACCAGCCCGAAGACCGTTTTCATCAACGTGGACTTGCCCGCGCCATTGGGCCCGATCAGCGAGACGATCTCGCCGTCGTTCACTTCCAGGCGCACATCGTGGAGGATCTCGGTGTCGCCGTAACCGGCGGTCACGCCCTCAGCCTTCAGCAGCGGCATACTGCCCACCCAGATACGCTTCGAGCACCCTCGGATCGTTGCGCACCTCCTCCGGGGAGCCGCTCATGAGCTGACGCCCCTCGCTCATTACGATCACCGGATTGCACAGCGACATGATCATGTCCATGTCGTGCTCGATAACGAGGAACGTAATGCCGCGCTCGCGGTTGAGGTAACGGATATTGTCGGTCAGCCGCTGCATCAGCGTCGGATTCACCCCGGCACCGGGCTCGTCGAGCAGCACCAGCGTCGGATCGGTCATGAGCGTGCGCGCGAGCTCCAGCAGCTTCTTCTGCCCGCCGGATAGATTGCGGGCGTACTCGTCGCGCAGGTGCGCGAGCTCCACGAACTCGAGCACCTCCAGCGCCTTCGCCCGGTTCGCCCGCTCCTGACGGCGTACCGCACCGGGGCGCAACCATGCGCTCATCAACCGCTCACCCTGCTGCCCGCCAGGCACGAGCATGAGGTTTTCGAGCACCGACATGCTGGCGTGCTCCCGGGGAATCTGGAAAGTCCGGCAGAGTCCGTGGCGGAAGATGCGGTGCGGCGGGAGGTTGGTGATATCCCGGCCGTTGAATATCACCCGCCCGCCCTGGGCGAGATAGAAGCCGGTCACCACGTTGAACAGCGTCGTCTTGCCGGCACCGTTGGGGCCGATCAGGCCCGTGATCGTGTCCTCCCTGACCACCAGATCCGCGCCGTCGAGCGCCCTGAGACTGTCGAACTCGCGCACCAGGCCCTGGACCTCGAGCAGGATCCGGCCGCCGGGCGGGGCAGCCCCCCTGCCGGCGTCATCCACCTCGTTTTCCGTGCTCACCATGCCCTCTCCCAACAAGCCACCGTCTCTGAACGTAGCAACCGCTTCGCACCCTGTCGACGAATGCCGTGCACTTGCCTTTGCGATTGTCGGTGAACGAGCAGCGTCTACACTGCTTTTTGGGCACCGTGATCGAAATCCGTATCGCGTTGGGTACACGAGGTGCCCGCACGGCAGCCGAAAGACGCAGGAGGGAACAATGACAACCACCCCAACACGCGGCTCCCGGCGCAAGCCCGCGGTGGCTTCGGCCGCCCTGGGCCTGTGCGCCCTGGGCGCACTGCTGCTTCCGATGGGTGCGAGCGCACAGGACGCGCCGCCGGCCATCAAGGTCGGACAAATCGCACCGTTCACCGGCGCCGGCGCGGAGTTCGGCGAGTTCTACCGTGACGGCGCGGCACTCGGCGTCGAACACATCAATGCCGCCACAGAAGAGGTGCTCGGTGGGCCGGTGATCGCCGAACACCTGAGCGAGGATTCCAATACGCTGCCCACCCCGGCAATCGAGGCAGCGCGCCAGCTCGTGGAGGTCGAGGGGGTCTCCGCGATCATCGGTGGCTGGTCCAGTGGCGTGACCGTCGCCGTCGCGACCTCCGTGACAATCCCCTCGGAGGTGCTGCAGATCTCCAACGGCTCCACGTCACCGCTGATCTCGATTCTGCCCGAGGACCGGGACGCGGACATGCTCTTCCGCACTACCGCCTCCGATGCCCTGCAGGGCGTAGTGGCCGCGCAGCTCGCCCGCGGAGAGATCTTCGAGGACTACAGCTTCGACACCGCCTCGACGATCTTCGTCAACAACCCGTACGGGCAGGGTCTGTCAAACGCGTTCTCACGGGCATTCCAGGAACGTGGCGGCACAGTGTATGCGCAGGTGCCGCACCCCGAGGAACCGCAGCCCACCTACACTTCGCAACTCGCCCAGGCGTTCCAGGGCGACCCGGAGCTGCTGTTCGCATCGAGCTATCCGGGTCATAGCGCCACGTTCCTGCAGGAGGCGCGTGACATCTTCGATCACACCAACTGGCAGTTCGTCGACGGCAACCGCTCCCAGGAAGTGATCGACGCCGTCGGCGCCGAGGACCTGGAAGGCATGATCGGTACCGCTCCCGGTCAGGATCCCAGCATTCCCGGGTTCAAGAACTTCTCCAGCGCCTTCAAGGATGCCTACGGCCACGACCGCATTCCGCCGTTCACGGAATCGGCTTACGACGCCGCGATGCTGATCGGGCTCGCGGCAGTGAAAGCGATTGCCGACGGTCAGGACAGCGCCGACGCCATCACCGGCACCGTGCTCCGCGACCGGCTGCGCGATGTGGCCAATCCGCCCGGCAAGGAGATCATCGCCGGGGACGCCGAGAGCATCGCCGCCGGTGTCGAGGCGATCATGAACGGCGAGGACGTCGCCTACTCGGGTGCCGCAGGCCCCGCCGACTTCGACGACAATGGCGACGTAATCACGCCGATCGCCATCTGGAAATACACCGGCGGCGGCACCGAGACCATTCAGATCCAGGCACCGAGCGATATCCCCGCGAAATAGCGCGGACTATGACAACGACACTGTCGGCATGGCACCCGGGCGGGAGCTCACCCGCCCGGGCTTTCCCGTCGAATCCCTCGACTATGGTCATTCATCTTCGCAGAGGTATTGTCGTGTGTTAGAGCACCACGGCGGCCCGGCGGGAAATCGCGTTCGCGCCGGCGTGGTGGGGTTCAAGTCAAGCGAGCGCAACGGCTGACGCAGGACAAAACCTCTGAGAAGATTGATCGGGAAACGTTCGCACGTTTGCCGTGCAGCCACTGGGGTGACGCTCGATGACGCCGCATCGGTATCGGCTGATCCGCGAATGAACCGCCGTGATCGCCTCTGGCGCTGGTACCTCGCCGCACAGGCGGTGATCGCGCCCACAGGCGTGGCCGTGCTGGTTTACCTGCTCGTGCAGGCTCTACCCTTCGTGCGCGTCAGCGATGTGGCCGCGCCCTTGCTCCTGTCCTGCCTCATTGCGGCCGCGGGTTACACGGCATTCGGCCTGCGCCTGGGGTGGGTGCTGGACGCGTTCTCCCTCCCGGTGTCGTGGCCGAGCATCTGGCGCATCCACCTGACATCGCTGTTCTACTATTTCTTCCTGCCCGCGGGGGTCGGCTACGATCTCTCCAAAGGGGCGAAAATCGCAGCGCGTGTCCGCCAGGTGCGCAAACGCCGTATCGCCAGCGCCGTGCTGGGCGAGCGCCTGGTCGGTGGCGCCGGTGTGTACGTGCTGATGCTCGGCGCCTGGCCGTTCATCGAATTCGGCGATGGCTCACGCGTTCAGGCATTCATGCCGGCACGCTGGGTCTGGCCGAGCCTGGTCGCCATTACCGTCGTGGGGGTCATCGCACTCGTTCACTGGGCCCGGCGCCGCGGTGCCGCGGCGATCCGGCCGCTACTCATCGCGGTTGGCGTCTCTGCCGGCGCGCACCTGATCGTTGCAACCGCAGTGTGGCTCGTCGCCTCTGCCCTGGTGCTTCCGATCAGCCTGGCCGATGTGGTCACCGCCATGGCCGCCACGCTGCTCTTCCAGCTGGTGCCTGTGAACCTGGTGGGGGTGAGCCTGGGAGAAGTCGCGGCAGTGGCCGTGTATCTCGCACTAGGCTTGGAGCGCCCGGAAGCGCTGCTGCTGGCGACAGTCGCCTACACCCACCGCCTGGTGATCGCCGTAGTGGGAGGCTTTCTGGAGGGCATCGGTGCCGCACAGGGGCTGCTCCACGGACGCCTCTCCCGCCCTCGCCTGGGGCACGACTGACGCCACCGCGCCGCATCGCCAACCCGGGTCATGCCGGTTACTAACCTTGCCGGAAATATTGTCAGGTCTCAGCGCCACTGCGCGGCGGCTCGGCAAGGCGCGTGAGCGCCGGCGTGGCGAGGCTCACGTC
>CAZHBN010000042.1:11365-19793 GCA_964530405.1 uncultured Ectothiorhodospiraceae bacterium | reverse complement strand
TCGCAGTCGCTCGGCCATCTGCCGTGCGGCATCAAGGCGGTCACGGAACATGGCATGCATTCCTCCCGGTAGGTCGAATGCCCCCGTAACGACAAGAATAACGTTGCCCGCGGGCATGCGGTGCAGTCGCCGGCACGCTGCGGCAGGGCACGGATAAACCGTTGACCTGCGTCAAAACAGGATAGGCCGTTCTGCGTGACCCTGTTTCCAGCAGGCGTGCGCCGGATGGCTCGTTGACTCTGCCACCGCTGACAGAAGGCCGTAGGCGGCGCCGTCCGTCACGCCCACCCGCCCCGCACGGACGATATCGGGCGAACGACAGTCCCCAGCCCAGCGGCCGTGAGCTACCCCGCCGGCGAGGTCGCTCACGTGTGTCGGAGGCGCTTATGTTCAGGCGCGTCGTGATCCCCCTCGACGGTTCGAGGCTCGCCGAGTGTGCGCTGCCCCATGCCATCGCCTTGTGCCAGACACTGGCGGCACACCCAGTGCTGCTGCGTGTCATTCACGGTGAGGCCCATAGCGAAAGCACCTATCCCGCCGATCCCCTGGAGTGGGAAGCCCTGCGGCTGGAGGCGCCCACGTACCTGGCCGGAGTCGCTGACCGGCTGTCGGCGTACGGGCTGGAAGCGGAGACGGTGACGCTGGAGGGTGCCACCGTCGATCAGATCGTCGATTTCGTGCAGTCCGGCCCACCGACGCTGCTGGTACTGAGCACCCACGGTTGCAGCGGCGTCAGCGGCTGGGTGCTCGGCGGTGTCGCGCAACGGGCGGCACTGCACGCCCGCGTGTCGTTCTTGCTGGTACGCGCTTACGTCGCCGGGCAGCCGGCCACCGGGGCCTTTGCGTACGCGCGCATCGTGGTGCCCCTGGACGGCAGCCGGCGCGCGGAATGCGTGCTCCCCTTCGTGGAAACCGTGGCGCGCCGGCACGACGCCGAGATCGTCCTGGTGTCGGTGTCGCCGGCGGAGCCGGTTTTGCCCGGAGGTCCGCTGAACGACGATCACCATCGCCTCACCGATCAGGCGGCCGCGCAGCGCGCAGGCATGGAGCGCTACCTCGAGGGTGTGGCGGAACGCCTGGCCAGCGATGGCCTGCGAACGACCACCCGCATCGACAGTGACGGGTCGCCGGCTTACGCAATCCAGCGCATCGCCCGTGCCGAGCAGGCGGATCTCGTGGTGATGGCCGCGCACGGTGCCTCGTGCTCGGCGTGCTGGCCCTTCGGGGCGGTGCCACTCAGCACCATCGTCTACGGGGAAACCCCACTGCTGGTGGTCCAGGACCTCAGGCCCGATGAAATTCAGCCGACCCAGGCGGAGCGGGCCGCCCGCGAGATGTGGGGCCACTGAGACGTACGCGGAGCGGCGGGGCATGGCGGCAAGCGGGGAAACGGCGAACGCGCGGGCGACGGCCCAGGGCGCGGATCTCGATGCCATTCGCCCGGGCACGCGCAGGAGCTTTGTACCGATCCGGGCGGCACTGCGCGATTTCAACCACCACGTCGACGGCCTTCACGAGCGTGTGCGCGGGCTGAGGGCGGAGCCGGCCAGCGCCGAGCCCTGGATGGACTGGTTCGTCGACAATCGTCACGTAATCCGCCGCGCCCTGCGCATGTTGAGCCAGGACCTCACCCCGGGGTTCGTGGCACAGCTTCCGGTCGTGGTCGCTGACGGCGGGTCCGCGATTCCCAGAGCGCTGCTGGTCGCCCGGCACGCCCTTGCGGGGTCGGAGCAGCGCTTCGACGTGAACGCCCTCGAGGCCCTGGTGCTGGACCGGCGCGCGGGCGTTCCCCTCAACACCGCGGAGCTCTGGGCCTTGCCCCTGTTGCTGCGCTACGAATGCCTGCGGATTGCGGTGGCCACCGCGCGCCTGCGTCTCGGCGGCGACCGCCGCCCGCGGCACCCGCAGCGTAGCATTGACCGGGGCTCCGCCGATCCGGTAGCGGATGCCATCTGGAGCCTCCAGCAGCTCGACCGCACTGACTGGCGTGGTTTCGTCGAGCGCACCTCGGCGGTGGAGGCAACGCTCGCCGGCGACCCGTGCGGCGCCTATTCCGTCATGGATTTCGAAACCCGTGATCGTTACCGCGGCGAGGTCGAGAAGCTCGCGCGCCTGACCGGTGCCGAGGAGGTCGCCGTGGCGCGCGCCGCCATCGCGCTCGCGCGTGATGCTGGGGCGACCGGCTCCGCCGGGGCAAGCGCACAGCCGGCTGCCAATCACGTCGGTCACTTCCTGGTCGGGGAGGGCAGAGGGGCGCTGGAAGAGCGCATCGGCCATCGCCGGCGATGGCCGGCGCGGGCGGCACACTGGGCGTGCCGGCACGCGCAGACACTCTACCTCGCCGCGCTCGCCGCACTGGCGTTGGCACTAACGGCGCTGCCTGGCCTTTATGCGGGCTATCTAGGTACCTGGTGGCAGGCGCTACTGGCCGCCGCACTGGTGGCCGTGCCCGCACTGACCATCGCCTCTGTCCTGATCAACTGGGGGGTGACCGTCACGCTGCCGCCCCGGGTACTGCCCAAGCTCGATTTCAGCGCCGGCATTCCCGTCGAGCACCGCGCCGCGGTATGCATGACGCTCCTGGTGGCGGACCGCGACGACGCCGCACACGCGCTGGAGCAGCTCGAGCGCCACTACCTCGCCAATACCGACGCCGAGCTGCGATACGGCCTGCTCACTGGGCTGCGTGACAGCACCCGGGAAGTCGAACCTGCCGACGCCGCGGTCCTGGAGACGCTTCGTACCGGAATCGCGGCGCTCAATCGGCGTCATGGCAGCGACACCCGCCAGCCGTTCTTCTGGATGCATCGCCGGCGCACCTGGAACCCGCGTGACCGGGTATGGATGGAGTGGGAGCGCAAACGCGGCAAGCTCCACGAGTTCAACCGCTTCGTGCTCACCGGCACATGGGGTACGTTCACCGAATGCGCCGGCGCCGTCGACGAGCTCCGCAATGCGCGCTACGTCATCACCCTGGACGCCGATACCCTGCTGCCCGTGGAGGCGGCCCGGCGCCTGGTGGGCACCATCGCCCACCCGCTCAACCAGGCGGTGATCGATGGCCCGACGGGCACGGTCACGGCGGGCTACACCATTGTCCAGCCGCGTGTGGAGATCAACCCGGTCACTGCGTCCCGGAACCTGTTCACCCGGATATTCTCGGGGGACCGCGGGCTGGACATCTACACACTCGCCGTCTCCGACGCGTATCAGGATCTCTTCGGCGAGGGCATCTATACCGGCAAGGGCCTCTACGACGTGGCCGCCTTCGAGACCAGCCTGGCTAACGCGGTGCCGGAGAGCGCCGTGCTCAGCCACGACCTTTTCGAGGGTGTGCACGGTCGTACCGCCCTGGTCAGCGACGTGGTCATCTACGAGAGCTACCCGGACGACTACCTCGCCTACGCCCGGCGGCTGCATCGCTGGATCCGCGGCGACTGGCAGCTGCTGCCGTGGCTGCGCCGCCGGGTGCCCACCGCTGACGGCGGAATGCGGCGCAATCCGCTCGATGCCATCCACCGGTGGCAGATCGGCCACAACCTGTTCCGCAGCCTGCAGGCGCCGATGCTCGCGGGTCTGTTGCTGCTGGGGTGGCTGGTGTTGCCGGGCTCAGCGCTGGACTGGACGGTGCTCGCGCTCGTGACCCTGCTCGTGCCGACGCTCACCGGCGTCGTCGGGCTGTTGCGGCGTCCCCTGCGGCGCCGCCGCGCGGTACGCCTGGCACACGACCTTGCCGGCGACGCCGCGCGCTGGCTGCTCGCCGTGACGTTCCTGGTCCAGGAAGCGTGGCTGGTTCTCGACGCCATCGCCCGATCGGTGTACCGGAGCCGGGTCAGCGGCCGGGGCCTGCTGGAGTGGACGCCGACGGCGATGGAGCCATCGGGGGACCGGGCGGGCGCTGGGGCCCGGCGGTTCTGGCGCGGGTTGTGGATGGGGCCCGCGGCGGCGTTGGCGGTGGGCGGCGGCATCGCCCTCGTGCGGCCTTCGTCGCTGTGGTATGCGGCGCCCGTGCTCGCACTGTGGTTGCTCTCGCCACAGATCGGTGTGATCACCCGGCGTACGCGCACCGTCGCCGTCGAGCAGCTGCGTCCCGACGACCGCACGCATCTGCGCCGTATCGCACGCCGCACGTGGCTGTTCTTCGAGCGATTCGTGGGCCCCGAGGACCACTGGCTGCCCCCGGATCACTTCCAGGAGAGCCCCAAAGGCGTGGTGGCGCACCGGAGTTCGCCCACCAACATCGGTCTGCTGCTCGTCGCCAACGTCACCGCCTACGACCTGGGTTACATCGACGCGCAGGAGCTGCTGGTACGCTCCCGCAACACGCTGCGCACCATCGAGAAGATGCCCGGGTTCCGCGGCCACCTGCTGAACTGGTATGACACGCATCATCTCACGGTGCTGCCGCCGGCATACGTTTCCACCGTGGATTCGGGCAACTTCCTCGGCTGCCTGCTGGCACTCAAGCAGGCCGCCGGCCATCTCCGCGCCGAGCCGGCCTGGCACTACGCCATGTTCGAAGGAGTGCTCGACACACTGGGCATGGTGGAGGATTCGCTCACGCCCTATGGCGAGACACCGCCGCGGCGCCGCCTCTACGAGACGCTGCGCCGGGTCCGCGAGCAGGTTCTCGAGGCCCGCGAGCGAAACCATCGTTGGCCGAGGTTGGTCGAAACCCTCGCCGAAGCGACGCGCACCCGGGTGGACCCCGCGGTGCGTGCGGTCATCGAAGAACCGAAGGCCCTGCCGGCGCAGGCGATCACAGATCTGCGCATCTGGCTGGAGCGTTCACATCACGATGTGCGCCGCCTGTGCCGCAGCCGCGACCGGTTTCTACCCTGGTGGCCAGTGCTCACCCAGCCGCCGGAATCGGCACGCCTGGATAGCTTTCCCGACGGCGTACAGAGGGCCTGGGACGCGCTGCACGAGGTTCTGTCGCCGGCGCCCGCGTATGCCGACGTAGCGGGTCTCGGCGCCCGCGTGGAACCGCTGATGCGAGCGCTGGAAACCGCCGCGGCCGATGAGCTTCCCGATGTGGCCCGGGCGGACCTGGCACGATGGCTGGAGCGCCTCGAGGCGGCGTTGCAGCAGGCGGTCGCGCCCGCCGCCGAGGTCATCGCCCTGTCCGGCGAGATCGAGGCCACCTGCGAGCGCTTGTTCCGCGCCACGGACATGTCGTTTCTCTACGACCCGACACGACAGGTCTTCCGGATTGGCTACGACGTCGACCAGGGCCGCCTCGACGAGCACGCCTACGATCTGCTCGCCTCCGAGGCGCGTCTCGCCAGCTTCGTCGCCATCGCCAAGGGGGACGTGCCGCCGCGGCACTGGGTCCATCTGGGCCGGCCTCTGAACCGGCGGGACGGCGACGCGATGCTTCTTTCCTGGAGCGGGACGCTGTTCGAATACCTCATGCCGCAGCTACTCATGGACGAGCCCGTCACCACGCTTTTGGGCCAGAGCGCCCGGGCCGCCGTTGCCACGCAGATGGCCTACGCGGCGGCCGCCGGCGTGCCCTGGGGAGTCTCCGAATCCGGCTACTACGCTCTCGACGCCGCCGAAAACTACGCCTATCACGCATTCGGGGTGCCACCGCTGGCGCTGCGAGCGCCCGGCGAACACGAGGACACGGTGATCGCGCCCTACGCCTCGTTTCTCGCCATGCGCTGGCGCCCACAGGCGGCCATGGACAACCTCCGGCGCCTGGAATCGCTGGGCATGCTCGGTCATTACGGCTTCTACGAGGCACTGGACCTCACCCAGCGGCGCATGGAAGTGGGCACCGCCCGTGCCATCGTCGAGAGCTACATGGCGCACCACCACGGCATGTCGCTGGTCAGCGTGGGCAATGTTCTGCATCGGTGCAATTGCGTCACCCGCTTCGCCGCCGAACCGCGGGTGCAGGCCTGTGCGCTGCTCCTGAGCGAGCGTGCTCCCCGCGCTGCGGATGCGGAACCCGTGGCGCGCCCGAAAGCGGCACCTCCGGCGCGCCATGCCCGTGCCGTGCCGGACATCGCCGCCTGGCAAGTTCCGGCTCAGACGCCGACCCCCCAGGTCCATCTGCTGTCCAACGGCCGCTACGGGGTACTCGTCTCCAACGCCGGTGGCGGGGTGAGCACGTGGAACGGCTGGGCCCTGACCCGGTGGCGCGCGGACCCCACGAGGGACAACTGGGGCAGCTGGCTCTACCTTCGTGACGAGGGAACCGGGGACGTCTGGTCTATCCCGCATCTGCCCGCACAGCGGCCCGGGGAAACCGCGCGGGTTGCCTTTCACCCCCATGCCGCCGGCTACGAGCGGCACGACCACGGCCTGATCCAGCGCCTGGAGGTGACCGTCGCGCACACCCGGGATGCCGAGCTCCGGCGCATCACGCTCATCAATCACGGTACCGACACGCGTACCATCCGGCTGGTCAGCTACTCCGAGGTCGTTCTCGACGACCCCCGCGCCGACGCCCAGCACCCGGCGTTCAGCAAGCTGTTCGTGCACGGCGCGCTGGCGGAAACACCGCCGCTGCTGGTGTTCGAGCGTCAGCCCCGCGATCGTGGCGCCGAGACGGTCCTGATGGGTGAGGGTGTGATCACCGCCGGAGGGCTCACCACCCCCGACGCCTTCGAGACCGACCGCGCGGCGTTTCTCGGGCGCATCCGCTCGACGCGGCAGCCGGCGGCGCTGGACGCGCCGGCTCCGGCTGAAGGCGCCAGCGGTTACGTGCTCGACCCGATCGCCTCGCTGCAGAAAACACTGGTGATTCCCCCGGATGCCACCGCGAGCTTGTGCTTTCTTCGGGTGGTTGGATCATCCCGGGACGACGTGCATCGGGCCGCCGCGGGTTTCACACACTGGGCCGGCGTCCAGCGGGCGTTCGACGAGGCCCGGACGGCCAGCATCCACACGCTGCACGCGGCGGGCGTCGACGGTGACGGGCTGCATGACATCACCCGTCTGACCTCGGCGGTGCTCTACCCGAATCCGCGTTTGCGCGGATCGCCGGCGCGGCTGGCGGGCAACCGCCTCGGTCAGCCCAACCTGTGGGGCATGGGCATTTCCGGGGACAACCCCATCGTCCTGCTGAAGGTGGGGAGGCAGGCGGAGCTGGATACGGCGGAGGCCGTGCTGAAAGCGCACGAATACTGGCGCAAGCGCGGTCTTGCCGTGGACGTCGTGATGCTCAATGAAGGCGACACCGGCTACGAGGGCGATACGCGGGATACGCTCCAGCGCCTGTTCGCGCGTATGGGCATGGAAACGTGGCTGGCCCGGCCGGGGGGCGTCTTCGTGATATCGGCGGCGGCCGTCGACGACATTGACGCCGTACTCCTGGAGACAGCCGCCAGCGTCGTACTCGACAGCGCCACGCCACTGGCGACACAGCTCGCCCGCCTCGACGCCGTCGAGGTGGCGTTGCCGCGCCTGCCGGTGACTCCCGTCAGCGAGCGGCCAGCGACATCTGCACCACCGTTGGCGCGCCCCGGGGGGTTGCACTTCGATAACGGCCACGGCGGGTTCACCGACGACGGCCGGGAGTACGTTATCGAGGTCCGCGACGGGCATGTGCCGCCGGCGCCGTGGATCAACGTTATCGCCAACCCGCAATTCGGCTTCACCGTATCGGAGTCCGGCAGCGGCTACACCTGGCGGCTCAATAGCGGTGAAAACCGTCTCACCCCCTGGCGCAATGATCCGGTTCAGGACGAGCCCGGGGAATGCGTCTACATCCGCGACGAGGAAACCGGCATGGTGTGGTCACCGACGCCGCAACCAGCGGGCCGGGACGGCATCTACATCATCCGCCACGGGGCGGGCTACAGCGTCTTCGAGCACGTCTGTCACGACATCCGTAGTGAGCTGCGGCTTTTCGTGGCCGGGGAGGATCCGGTCAAGGTGGCCCGTATCGAGCTCGTCAATGGCGCCGAACGCGCCCGGCGGCTAACCGTCACCTATTACGCGGAATGGGTCCTGGGAACGCGGCGCGAGACGACCGCCGCGTTCATCATTCCGGCCTACGACGCTGAGCACCGGGCGCTGCTCGCCCGCAACCCCTACAGCATCGAGTGGCCGGATCAGGTGGCCTTTCTCGCCTCCGTCAACGACGTCCACGGTTTCACCACGGATCGCACGGAGTTTCTCGGGCGCAACCGCGATCTCACCCGTCCCGCGGCACTGGAGCGTATCGGCCCCGCCGAGCGGCTCGAATGCGGCCGCGATCCGTGTGCCGCACTGCAGGTGCACGTGGATATGCCCGCCAATACCCGCCGCACGGTGACGTTCCTGCTGGGCGCGGAGACCGGTGCGGACGCGGCGCTATCGCTCATCGCCACGTACCGGGAACAGCCGAACGTCGAGCGGGCGTGGCAGACGACACGGGCACTGTGGGAATCCTTCCTGGGCGCGCTGACGCTTACCAGCCCGGACCCGCGCCTGG
>CAZHBN010000042.1:0-11265 GCA_964530405.1 uncultured Ectothiorhodospiraceae bacterium | reverse complement strand
CTGTGGGAATCCTTCCTGGGCGCGCTGACGCTTACCAGCCCGGACCCGCGCCTGGACATGCTCTTCAACCGCTGGCTGCCTTACCAGGTACTCGCCGGGCGCATCCATGCGCGCACGGGGCTGTATCAGTCCAGCGGCGCCTTCGGCTTCCGCGATCAGCTCCAGGACGCCATGGCGCTGCTGCCGATCGCCCTCGGTATCTGCCGCGAGCGCATTCTGGCCGCGGCGGCGCGGCAGTTCCCCGAGGGCGACGTGCTGCACTGGTGGCATCCGCCGCGGGCGCGCGGCGTGCGCACGCGCATCTCCGACGACCTGCTCTGGCTGGCGTTCGCGGTATGCGACTACGTGCGCGTCACCGAGGACTACGCAGTGCTCGATGAACGGGTGCCGTACCTGGCCGGGCCCCCCCTGCGCGACGACGAGCACGAGCGCTACGCGGAGTACACCGCCTCCGACACCAGCGCGACCCTGTATGAGCACTGCCTACAGGCGCTCGCGCGAGCGGACCGTCACGGCACCCACGGTCTGCCGCTCATGGGCGCCGGTGACTGGAACGACGGCATGAACCGCGTGGGGGATCAGGGGAAAGGGGAGAGCGTCTGGCTCGGCTGGTTCGTGCTGGCCACCCTGCGGCGCTTCGCGGGGCTCTGCGACGCCCGGGGGGATGACGCCACGGCGCGCTCACTGCGTACGCGGGCCGATGCGCTGTGCCGGGCACTGCGTACCCATGGCTGGGACGGTCGCTGGTACCGGCGGGGGTATTTCGACGACGGCACGCCCCTGGGCGCAGCGGGGGACAGCGAGTGCGAGATCGACTCCATCGCCCAGTCCTGGGCGGTGCTGAGCGGCGGTGACGGCAGCGGCCGCGAAACCACCGCGATGGCGGCGGTCTGGGAGCGCCTGGTACGTCCGGACGACGCTCTGGTGCTGCTGTTCACGCCGCCGTTCACCGGCCGGCACCGGGATCCGGGCTATATCGCCGCCTATCCGCCGGGCGTGCGGGAGAACGGCGGGCAGTACACCCATGCCGCCTGCTGGGCGGCGCTGGCGTTCGCAGGCATGGGGGATGCGGCGCGTGCCGGCGTGGTGATCGAGGCGCTGAACCCCATCGCCCACACCAGCAGCCCGGCCGGGGTGGCGCGCTATCGCACGGAACCCTATGCGCTCGCCGCCGACGTCTACGCCGTCGCCCCCCACGTGGGTCGGGGCGGCTGGAGCTGGTATACGGGCTCGGCGGCATGGTTCCACCGGGCCGTCCTCGAAGGCCTGTTGGGCGTGACACGCCACGGCGACAGCCTCAGAGTCGCCCCCTGCCTCCCGCCCCACTGGCCCGGGGTCACGATCCGATACCGCTTCGGGGGCAGCAGCTATTGTCTCGAGATCACACGCGCAGGACACGCACCCGCCGGCGAACCGGTGCGTCACGCCCCCTGTCGGGTCGAGCTGATCGACGACGGCCGCGAGCACCAGGTCTTCGTCCGGATCCGCGAGCGCTGAGCATCGACCCGTGCCCGGACGACCACCGCGTTCATTCAGGCGTCGCGATGCCAGCTCACGCGCAGCAGGTAGGCACCGTCGGCGTAATGGTACTCGAGATCCCCTTTGTAGGCGTGGCGCAGCGCCTCGCCGACGCCTCGGGCCAGGTGAGGGTCGGTGAACGTGATCTCGATGTGCTCGTCGGTTCCGGTCATGGCCATGATGCGTTTCAGCGGGTGTTCATTACGCTCGTGGGCCTCGCGATGGCGGATCAGCGCTTCGATCTCGTCGCGATGCTGGCGCACGAACGCTCCACTGGCCGTCAGGAAGGCAGCGGGCACGCGGTCGTGAATGCGGGCACATGCCGGGCAGCGAAGCCGGTGGGCGTCGGCTGCGGCGTTTGCCCATTGCCAGCGGCCGGCCTGGAAGACGGCGCCGCAATCCGGGCACACCGACGGTTCCGGCGGCTTCTCCCGCTGCCGGTAGGTATCATGCTCGTGTTCCCGCACCAGGCGGTCACGGCGACCGCTGCGGGAAGACGCTCTATGCTCGTCACGGGCGCTCATGAATACGCTCCTCCGTAACACCGGGATCGTTCCCGTCGCGCTCGATGCGCCCGTCCATTGTGCGCCCGGCCGTGCCGTGGATTTTGACCTGGAGCAACGATGGCGCACGCCGGATCCCTGCAGTAACAGGAGCCAGCCATGACCGACCACTACGCTTTACCCGGGTTGCGCGACGGCGCGGCACCGCCGCCCGACGAACGGCCGTTTGCGGACACGACCACTCGCCTGAGCGCCATCGCCTTCGACCGGCACCGTATCGTGGAAGCGGCGGATTGCACGCTCGACGAGATCAGTCGGCTCAAGCGCCAGGGCGCTATCCTGTGGGTGCACGTCGAGGGCAAGGGGGACGATCGGCGGCTACAGGCGCTGGCCGAGGCGTTCGGGCTCCACGGTCTGGCAATGGAGGATGTGCTCGAAGTCCACCAGCGGCCCAAGGCCGAGGAGTACGAGGACCACCTGTTCGTCGTCGCCCGCATCGCCCGGCCCGATGCAACCGGGCAAACTCAGCAGGTGGCGTTGTTCATTGGCGACGGGTACGTGCTGACATTCCAGGAATACCCCCAGGAGTGGCTCGAACCGGTAAGGCGCCGTCTCCGCCAGCAGTCCGCGCGGGTGCGCGGCCAGCCCGCCGATTATCTTGCCTATCTCCTGCTCGACCGTATCGTCGACGGTTACTTTCCGGTGCTGGAGGCCCTGGGCGAGGAGCTTGAAGCTCTGGAGCACCGGGCACTCAACCATCCGGGCCACGAGGTCTTCGAGGAGATTCACAACGCCAAGCGGCGACTGCTCGCCAACCGACGTATTCTGTGGCCGTTGCGCGACATGCTCGCCCGTCTGGTGCAGGGGGATATCCGTTTCGTGTCCCCCGATACCCACGTTTATCTGCGAGACTGTTACGACCACGCCGTCCAGCTCATGGACATCATCGAAACCTATCGCGAGATCGCCGCGGAGGTCTCCGAGCTCTATCTCGCCGGCGTGAGCACGCGGTTGAACGAGACCATGAAAGTCCTGACGATCATCGCGACGCTGTTCATGCCGCTGGGTTTCATCACCGGGCTGTACGGCATGAACTTCGACACAGGCGCATCCGCGTGGAACATGCCGGAGCTGGGCTGGCGCTTCGGTTACCCGTTCGCGCTCGCGCTGATGGCCGCCACCGTCGCCCTGCTGCTGCTGTACTTCCAGCGCAAGCGATGGATCGGACGCCGCGCCGCGTCCCTGCAGCCATCCATGTCGACACCGCCGGACAGCACCGCTTCCTGAGACCGTTCGTGGGTGGAACGCGCCGGGTCTGACGGGGGAGAGGGACGATGCCACGTACGCTGATCTCCATCGCGCAGCTACTACTGGCCGTGGCACTGATCGAGCTCGGCTCCGGGCTTCAGGGCATTCTCATTCCGGTGCGCGCGGCGCTGGCGGAGTTCTCCACGGTCGCCATCGGGCTGCTTGGGTCCGCCTACTATGCCGGGCTGATCCTGGGCTGCCTTTTGGTGCCACCGCTGGTACGCCGTGTCGGCCATATTCGTGCCTACACCGGATTGGCGTCGACGGCCGCGGCGGCGTTACTCGCCCATACGCTTCTCGCCGGCGAGGGCGCCTGGCTAGCCCTGCGGGTAATCACCGGCTTCGGTTTCGCCGGTGTGTACTAACCTTTTCGAAAGTATTGCCAGGTCTCAGCGCCACTGCGCGGTGTCTCGGCAAGGCGCGGGAGCGCCGGCGTGGCGAGGCTCACGTCAAGCGAGCGCAACGCCGCCGAGGCGCCGCGCAGTGGCGCCCTGCGGGTGGCCGTGTGCGCCGCTGTGGTCTGCGTTGCTCGTCACTCATGTAGGTCCCGCTACACCACGCTCCTCGCGCCTTGCCACAGCGGCGCACACGGCCACTGAGACCTGGCAATACTTTCGAAAAGGTTAGTAATCGCCATCGAAAGCTGGCTGAACGACCTCGCCTCCAGCCAGACCCGCGGCCGGGTGCTCGCGGCATACATGATCGTGACCTGGCTCGCCCTGGTCGCCGGCAAGCTGCTGTTCGGGTACACCGACTCCAACGTGTTCTCGGCATTCGCGCTGGTGAGCGTTGCCGTCTCCCTCGCCGTGGCCCCCGTAGCGTTCACCACGATGATCCAGCCCGGGCCTCAGGTCGCACCGCCGCCGGCCATCGACCGCGTGCTCGCCATCGCGCCGGTGGGCCTGTTCGGTTGCATCGGCGTGGGTCTGGCCAACGGCACGTTCTGGTCGCTGGCACCCGTCTACGGGGCGAGAATCGGCCTGTCGGACCCGGGTCTCGCGACGTTCATGGCCGTCGCGGTCGCCGGCGGGGCCGCATTGCAGTGGCCGCTGGGCAAATGGTCGGACCGCCTCGACCGCCGCAAGGTAATGGTGCTCGCCTGCGCCGTCGCCAGCGCCGCCGCGCTGGCACTCGCCGCGATCGCACGCGACGGCGGCACGGCCTACATCCATTGGGCCGCTTTCGCCTTCGGCGCTGGCGCGCTGCCCATGTACGCACTGTGTATCGCCCATGCCAACGACCATGCCGCGAACGAGGCATTCGTCGCCGTCAGCAGCCTGCTACTCATGGCATTCGCCGGCGGCGCGGTGGCGGGGCCGGTGCTGGCGTCCGTTCTGGTCATGGCGATCGGCCCGGCGGGTGTGTTCGTCTTCACCTCGGCGGTGCACGGCGGGCTCGCGGTGCTCGTGGTTCTGGCCATTCGGCTGCGACGGCCGGCCCCGGCGCCCGAGAAGATGGTATTCACGTCACTGCCGGAGACCACGCAGGCTGTCCTGGAACTGGATCCCCGCGCCCCGGAATCCGTGGTGCCCGAAGCGTCGCAAGAGCCGGCCCCCACCGACGGAGAGCCGTCCGCGAGCGCGGCGCACGACGACAACGCGCCGTGACCGCCTGCACCGGTGTGCCGCTGCAGCGGGCGCGGCCACCTGCGTCGGCGGTGAGTCCGTCGGCGATGCGGCACCAGCGCTCAGGCGCCCTCATGCCCGTAACCAGGGCGGATGCTGCTCGCAGGCACTCAGTCGGGCTCGCGGTCCGGACCGCAACAGTGCAGCGCCATCGCCTGGCGCGCCCCGTGAGCGGGGGTCAGTACGGCAGCGGTGACCGGGTTGGGGCGAAATACCGTACAGCCCTTCAGTCCCAGGTCGTAGGCATCGTCGTAGAGCCTGCGAAACGCCTCGAACGGACAGTCCCGGGCGACGTTGACGGTCTTGGCGATGGCGTTGTCGACCCATTGCTGTACCGCGCCCTGCATCGCCAGATGCGCTTCCGGAGGCAGGTGCAGCGCATCCACCAGGCTCGACGGTGGGTGGTTCGGGTCGTGGCGCTCGCACCACAGCGCGAACGCGAAGTCGCGCAGGCGGTGAACCCGCGGTTCGCCGGCGCCCGGGGAGCGGATTGCGCGTTCGTGCTCGAGCAGGTAGATCGGCTCGATGCCCGTGGAGACGTTGCCCGCGAGCAGGCTGATGGTGCCGGTGGGCGCGATCGCGGTGAGGTGGCTGTTGCGAATGCCGTGGTCGCCGATGCCTGCACGTATATCCACCGGCAGGCGGGCCACGAACGCAGAGGTCAGGTAGCGGTCGCGGTCGAGCTGGGGAAAGGGGCCCTTCTCGCGTGCCAGCGCCACGGAGCTGCGGTAGGCCTTCACGCACACCGCATGAGCCACTGCCGCCGCCATGCGACGCCCGGCCCGGGCGTCGTAATGCAGGCCGAGCATCGCCAGGGCGTCGGCCAGCCCGGTGACGCCCAGTCCCACGCGGCGGCTCCCGCGCGCCCGTTCCGCCTGGGCGGGCAGGGGAAACCCGGACACCTCGATCACGTTATCCAGCATGCGCGTGGCGATGCCGGCGGTCTCCGCCAGTGCCTCCCAGTCGAACGAGGCGCTGGGCCCGAACGGGTTGCGCACGAAGCGCACGAGATTGAGTGAACCCAGGTCGCAGGCGCCGTACGGCGGCAGAGGGAGCTCGCCGCAAGGGTTGGTCGCCGATATGCGTTCACAGTAGCCGAGATTGTTGGTGGCGTTAATGCGGTCGACGAAGAGCACGCCGGGTTCGCCGGTGTCGTAGGCGGCACGCAGAATACGGTGCCAAAGCGCGCGTGCGCCGACCCTGCGCAGGACACGGCAGGGCACGCGGCCGGTACGCCCGGGCCACTCACGCCGAAGCCGTTCATCGGCGCCCCCGCCACTACCCGGGTCCTCGTCGGGAAACACCAATGGCCAGTCCGCATCGGCGCGCACCGCCTGGACGAACGTGTCGGTGACCTGGACGGAGAGATTGAAGCGTGTCAGCCGTCCCGGCTCGCGCTTGGCGTCGACGAATTCCTCGATATCCGGGTGGTCGCACCGGAGCGTGGCCATCATCGCCCCGCGCCGCGCCCCGGTGGAGACGATGGTCGCGCACATGGCGTCCCAGATGTGCATGAATGACACCGGGCCGCTGGCGACCCTGCCCGCCGTATGCGCAATGGCGCCCCGCGGCCGCAGGGTGGAGAAGTCGTGGCCGACACCGCCCCCCTGCTGCATGGTGAGCGCGCTCTCGCGCAGTGCATCGAAGATGCCCTCCAGGGAATCTTCGATCACACCCATGACGAAGCAGTTGAACAGGGTGACCTCGCCGGGGGCGCCGGCGCCGGCGAGAATGCGGCCCCCCGGGAGGAAACGGCCGCTGGCGAGGATGCGGTAGAAGCGGCGGCCCCACTCGTCCCGCCGTGCAGCGGGCTCGGCGGCGGCGACGGCCCGGGCGACACGCCGCCAGGTATCCCGGATGTCCGCATCGAGACAGCGCGTACCGGTGCGCAGGCGGTAGCGGGTGTCCCAAACCTCTCTCGCAATGCCGGTCAGCTCGCCTTCGGCCCGATTCGCGTCATTCATGGCCGCGTGCCGCTGTCCCCGAGGGGCTTGTTCGTCCGGCCGGCGGGCTATGGCCGGCGTGGGTACTGGGCGGGCATGATCGTCTAGCGCTCGACGTCAGGCGCTGGGACAGCGATGCCACGAAGCGCTGCGGACGCCATCAGCCCCGCTGCGAGTGCCGCCGTACGTCACCGGTATCGCCGACAAGTCGCCATAATCCGTCCAGGTCATGAAGGGTGACCTCGTGGCCGGAAGCCTCCAGCAGGCCGCGTTGCTGGAACCGCCGGATCACGCGGCTCAGTGTCTCCGGTACGAGCCCAAGGTAATTGCTGAGCTCGCCCCGGGTCATGGGCAGGCGCAGCGCCGTTGCGGAACGGCCCAGGCGCGCGAAACGCTCGGAAAAGCTCAGCAGCACCGCGGCCACGCGTTCCTCGGCGGGGCGCCGCGCCGTGGCCACGAGGGCCTCGTGATCGTGGAAGATCTCCCGGCTCATCAGGCGCAGTACCTGCCGCTGCAGGCTCGGAATCTCTCGCGCCAGCCCCTCCAGTCGCTCGAACGGCAGCACGCATACGCTGGCAGTCTCCACCGCGACGGCGGCACAGGGGTGGGACCAGGTCGTGATCGCGTCCCATCCGAGAATTTCCCCGGGCAGATGAAAGCCGGTGATCTGCTCCTCGCCGTGTGCGGTCAGGTGGTTGGTCTTCAACGCCCCGGAGCGTACCGCGTAGATCGCGTGAAAGGGCTCCCCGGCGCGGTAGAGGAACTGCCGTCGGTGGATCAGCCGGCGACGCTGCACGATGCCGTCGAGCGCGCTGACGTCCCGGGCACTCAGGCTGAATGGCAGGCACAGTTGCGCCAGGCTGCAACTGCTACATGCAATACGAAGGCGCGCGATGTCCATAAGCCATGCGCTGTACTCGCTCATGAATGTCGACCGCTTCGACGCGTCCTTGCCGGTCTGCACCCCGCGTGCACTGTTCCGATTTCCGCCGAACACGGTTTTGGCTATATGGAATAACTATAGCCAATGCGCATTTTCAACAAGGCACCATTCATCACTCTCCATACAACGCGAAAAGACAATGCGATGTGGACGGGCACATCGGCCAAATGCCGTTTCACGGACAGGAATGCGGCTGTCAATCGAGTATGAGCAATATTTGTCCACACAGGCGCAGAAATCACGTTTCCGAATACGTCTTCGTTGACCCGCGTCATCGGATACCCGCGGCGCGGATGGCAACGTGTGGCCGCAACGATGGGTCGCAGTCCGCCAGAGGCTCGCGACGATGACTCGAGGAGAGCAGAGCATGACAATGATGCCGCGATACGGGCTGCCCGGGGGCAGCACGCCCGCACACGCCAACCGGGAGCCGGTCGGGTCACGCGAAGGAGCAACATGCGGATGCCAGATCCACCCCGCATGGGACGGTTCCGGCGATTACGTGGTCTGGATCTGGTACCGCGCGGGCGGGGACACGAGCTGGCACGTTCTCAGCCGGCACGACGGTGCCCCCCAACGGTTCCTCAATCCCGAGCTGGCCGGGGTATACGCCCGCCAGTGCGGGTTCCGGCCGGAGACCGTCAGCGTGCGCTGGCCGCCGTTCGAGACAGCGCGGGCTCGCGGCGGCGTAAGCAGCATCACGCGCCGCAATGGATAGCCGCCACCGTTGGCCGGTTCGCGTGAGCGCGCGCGAACCGGCCTCACCACCCGGGCGTCACGTCGCATTGCCGGGCAATGGGGCACGGGCCCAACAGGGCAGGGGAACGACCATGACGAACGGCCCACGAGCCGGGCAGCATGAGGCCACGCAGTCCATCCAGAGTACCGAGGCCATGCGCCTGCTGCGCGGACACACCACGGCCGGCTGCGAGATTCGTCCGGCGCGGGACGGCTCCGGTGACTACGTCCTATGGGCGTGGCACATCGCCGGTGGACGCGCGCATTGGCACTTGCTCGGCCACGAGGACGGTGCGCCGCTGCGCTTCCGCAACGCCGAGCGCGCCGAAGCATACGCCCGCAAGCGCGGATTCCGCGCGGAGGCCATCAGCGTATGCTGGCCGTCGCCGAGAGGCGACGGTTGATCGCGCCACCGGGAACTATCTCCGCCATGGCGCGAACATCGATTGCCGAGGGGCGATTACGGGCTTCCCGTTCAGTTGTCTCCCTTGTCGTGCAGGCGGGTAATGCTGTCCACAGTGCGAATGATTTCGTCGTCGGAAAGCGGCGGCCGGCAACGCACGCGGTTCCAGCACAGCAACAGTTCCATGGCGATCTCGGCATCGACGCCATGCCAGAGGAGGTGGCCGGTGAGCGAGGCCACGGTGGCGTTGCGCGCCCCGGCCGGTACGCCGGCGTGTATCAGCGCCCGCCAGGCCGCGATGGACCGCCCGCGCCGGCCAGAGGCGTCCCCCCCGAGCATGGATTGCAGCCACCCCGGCAACGGTGCAAGCGGAACCTCGCCCGGGGCGCGCTGCTCGTGCCATCGATAGGGTTCCCCCGATGGATGTACGGACGGCGGTGCGACCACGTAGCCACCGTCGCCGCGCACGTCCACGCCGGCGGCGATGCCGGCACGGTTGCCCAGGGCGCCCCCGGGGTGGGCGAAGTAGACGTGGCGCCCACCACCGCCGGTGACGGCCTCGACGGTGACGGGCAACGCCCCGTGCTCTCCCTCCAGGGCGGCGACGCTGGCATTGCCGTGGTGCTGAGGGTCGACATCGAGGACGATGAGGCCGGATACCCGGCCGGTGACGATGGCGACGTTGGCATCGGGCCAGCGTGCAAACCACTCGCGGATCTCGTCGACCCCGGGTAATCGATGCTGGAATGCCAGCCAGCGCAGGAGAGGGCGTTTGCCCCGCGGGCGTACGGGTACCACCGACCATCCACGGTGGCAATAGTCCAGGGCGCTGATCTCGGCAGGCGTCTGGCTCATCGCTGATACCCTCTCATTCTGCGGCGCCATCGGCGGCCCGCGGCGCAAACCGTATCGCCCGCGCACTGACCACGGCTCTGGCACCCTTGTGGTCCCGCCGCCACGAGCATTTTGACCTGGAACAATGTTCCACGGCCCGTGGAAGCCGATATCCGGCATTTCGGGCATTTCCGTGCACCTTCTTTGATCCCGGACAACACCTTGTCTTACCCGGCGTGCATGAATGATAGCGAATCGAATGGTGGTTCCCGTCCGGCACGAGCCGGTACACGGGTGGTTGCAGCGTGGGGAGGTGGTGGTTATGGCGCACAAGCAGATTCTGTTCCGTTCGCCGGCGCGCGAGAAGATACTCCGTGGTGCCAGCCAGCTGGCCGATGCCGTGCGCGTGACGCTGGGGCCGAAATCCAAGTCGGTGCTGATCGGCAAGCGCTGGGGCGAGCCCATCGTCTGCAACGACGGAGTCACCATCGCCAAGGAAGTGGACCTGCCGGATGCGGAGGAGAATCTCGGCGCCCGCATGCTTCGCCAGGCCGCGGAGAAGACCGGCGACAGCGTCGGCGATGGCACCAGCACCGCTACGATCCTCGCGCACGCCATCTTCTCCGACGGCCTGCGCAACGTGGTCGCCGGCGCCACGGCCATCGACATCAAGCGCGGGCTCGATCGCGGCCTCAAGGCCACCGTGGGGGAGTTGCACCGGTTGTCCCGGCCGGTGGAGACGGCCAGGGCCAAGGCCCAGGTCGCCACCATCGCCGCCCACAACGATGCGACCATCGGCGACCTGGTCGCCGAGGCGATGGACAAGGTCGGCGACGAGGGCGTCATCACGGTCGAAGAATCCAAGACCACCGAGACAGTGCTGGACGTCGTCGAGGGGCTGCAGTTCGAGCGCGGCTACATGTCGCCGTACTTCATCACTGACGCCGAGAAGATGGAGGCCGTTCTGGAAGACGCCTACGTTCTGCTGACCGACCGCAAACTGACTTACCTCAAGGACCTGGTGCCACTGCTCGAACAGGTCGCGAAATCCGGTCGGCCGGTGCTGTTCGTGGCTGAGGACATCGCCGGCGAGGCCCTGGCGACGCTGATCGTCAACCAGCTGCGCGGCATCCTGCGCAGCACTGCGGTGAAGGCGCCGGGCTTCGGTGACCGCCGCAAGGCCATGCTCGAGGACATGGCCATTCTCACCGGCGGCCAGGTCATCGCCGAGGAGGTGGGCTTGCGCCTCGAGGACGTCACGCTCGAGCAGCTCGGCCGGGCGCGACGGGTCGTGGTCGACAAGGACACCACGACCATCATCGGCGGCATCGGCGAGCGCCCGGCCATCGATGCGCGGATGCAGCAACTCCGGCGAGAAATCGACAAGGCCACCAGCGACTACGACCGCGAGAAGCTGGAGGAGCGGTTGGCGAAGCTGGCCGGCGGCGTT
>CAZHBN010000041.1:0-19866 GCA_964530405.1 uncultured Ectothiorhodospiraceae bacterium | reverse complement strand
AGGCGGCCGGTCTCGCCGTCCTTGCCCCACTCGATGTCCATGGGGCGGCCGTAGTGCTTCTCGATGATCAGCGCCTGGCGCGCGAGGCTCTCCACGTCCTCGTCGGTGAGGGAATAGCGGTTGCGGTCGGCGTCGTCGACCTCCACGGTCTGGACCGACTTGCCGTGTCCGGTTTCGTCGCTGTAGACCATCTTGATGGCCTTGCCCCCGAGGATGCGGCGCAGGATCGCCGGGCGGCCGGCGTCGAGGGTGGGCTTGTGGACGTAGAACTCGTCCGGGTTCACCGAACCTTGCACCACGGTCTCGCCGAGGCCGTAGGACGAGGTAATGAACACTACGTCACGGAAGCCCGACTCGGTGTCCATGGTGAACATCACGCCCGCCGCGCCGCGATCGGAGCGCACCATCTGCTGAATGCCCGCCGACAGCGCGACCTGCTCATGGGCGAAACCCTTGTGGACGCGGTAGGAGATGGCGCGGTCGTTGAACAGTGAGGCGAACACGTCCTTGATGGCGACGAGGACGTTATCCAGCCCGCGGACGTTGAGGAAAGTCTCCTGCTGGCCGGCGAAGGAGGCGTCCGGCAGGTCCTCGGCGGTTGCGGACGAGCGCACGGCCACGGACATCTCCGCCTTGCCAACGCGCTGCTCGAGCTCGCGGTAGGCGGTGGTGATCTCGTTGGCGAGCGTTTCCGGAAAGGGCGTGTCGACGATCATCTGCCGGATGCGCGCCCCGACCTGGGCGAGGCGTTCGACGTCGTCCACGTCCAGACCGTCGAGCTCGGCGTTGATGCGCCCGCGCAGCCCGCTCTGGTCGAGGAAGTCCCAATAGGCGCGAGCGGTGGTGGCGAAGCCTCCCGGCACCTGTACGCCCGCTGCGGCGAGGTGGCTGATCATCTCCCCGAGGGATGCGTTCTTGCCGCCGACGCGGTCAACGTCTCCCATGCCGAGGGACTCGAACCAGACAACGTACTCGGTCAATTTACTGCCTCCCAGATTGTCAACGCAGCTGCATACGAAAATGGATAGCGAAGGGCGCTCGCGCCCGTTCCCCTGCGGCCCGAACCCCTTGCGGTGCCCGCTGCCACGAGTTGTGGCGTGCGACGGCCTTCCGCTCGGGCGGGGCCCTCTTTATCGTTGTAGTCCACTTTCCCCGAACCCCGCGAGGCGAGGATGACAGGAAAACGCACGGTCTTTTTCATCTCCGATCGCACCGGCATAACCGCCGAGACGCTCGGTCACAGCCTTCTTACGCAGTTCAGCACCGACTTCGACCAGGTCACACTGCCGTTCGTCGACAGCCTGGAGCGCGCCGAGGCCGCGGTTCAGCGCGTCGAAGAGGCGAACCATCGCAATGGCGCACGCTCTATCGTATTCACTACCGTGATCGATGCCGACCTTCGTGACCGGATTCACCAGGCGGATGCGCTTCTGTTCGACTTCTTCGATACCTTCATCGCCCCCCTGGAGGATGAGCTCGGAGAGCGCTCCAGCCACACGATCGGGCGTTCCCACGGCATGGTCGACAACCGCCTCTACGATGTCCGCATCGACGCCATGAATTACGCGTTGTCACACGACGACGGTGCGGTGGTTCGCCAGTACGACCAGGCCGATGTCATTCTCGTGGGCGTCTCGCGCTCGGGCAAGACGCCGACCTGCATCTACCTCGCTCTGCAGTACGGCATCTACGCTGCCAATTACCCCCTCACCGAGGAGGATCTGCTCGGCGGACGCCTGCCGTCCATACTTCGCCCGCATCGGCGCAAACTCTATGCCCTGACCATCCGCCCGGAGCGGCTCTCGCGCATTCGCGCCGAACGCCGGCCCGACAGCCGGTATGCCTCGCTGCGCCAGTGCCAGTACGAGGTCGCGCGTGCCGAAGGGCTCTTTCAGCGCGAAAAACTTCCCGTGGCCGAAACCACGACCATGTCCATCGAGGAGATCGCCACGACAATCATTCATACTCGGCAACTGCGACGGCGACTGTATTAAAAAATATCGTGGCTTGCCACATAGACCATTGGTCTGCGGTCCCGTCGACACCTTTGTCGAGCGCCTCTCTGCCGAGGCGGGGCGCTGTGATACTATCCGCGGCATGATCTTCGAGACGACGCACAATCCTCTGGAGACAGGAGCGGATCGCAGCTTCGCGGCGCTCATGGAGCTCTACGAGAACAATTACATCTTCATGCGGCGGCTGCTGCCGGAGCCGGATCGCAATGGAGACTGCGTCGTTTCGCGGGTGCCCGGCACCCCCGATCTTCATCTGCGGGTGCTGGAGCGCTGTGCGTATACCACCAGCGTGTTGCTGACCCACTGGTTCGAGGCCGGTGACGAGCCCGAGCGTACGCCTGACCTCAAGGTGCGCGTGTACCACGATGCCCGGGTCGCCGAAGTGTTGCCCGAGTCACGACTGTCCGGGTTCCGGCAGTGGGCCGACCGGGTGCCGCCACGGCCGGGGACATTGACCTGGCGCTGGGAGGCGAACCGTTTCCTCAATCGCTGGCTGCGCTATTGTCTGGGGGAAGGGCACGCGTTCGTCCCCGAGCGGGATGCGCCGGTAGCGTGCCGGCCCGAGGCCCGTCGCTGGAGCGGTTGCTGATCCGCGCGCGGCGGATCGACACAGCAGTCGCGGAGACACCATGAAGCTCACCACCAAGGCGCGTTACGCCGTTACCGCCATGGCGGTGCTCGCGTTGCGTGGAGAAGACACGCCCACGGCTCTGGCCGATATCGGCGAGCGTCACGGTATCTCCTTGTCCTATCTCGAGCAGCTTTTCGCGTCCCTGCGACGGGCCGGGCTGGTCGCGGGTATGCGCGGGCCGGGCGGTGGCTACCGGCTCGCCCGCGCGCCGGCGGCGATCAGCGTCGCGGAAGTGGTGGCGGCGGTGGACGTGCCGGAGACCGGGCCGGAAGGCGATGGTGAGCACTGTCTCACCCACGGCCTGTGGCGCGAGCTTTCGGAGCACATCTACGACTTTCTGGATGGCATCACGCTGGAGGCGGTTGCCGAAGACCCTGCCATCGTCGAGGCAATCGCAGGCGACGTGGACGAAAGCGCCTGACCGCTCGCCGAAGCGCTCGCCGTTCCGGCGTCCCTCCTTCGCCGCGATAACGCAGCCTCACGTAAAGCTCCGTGATATCCGCAGCGGCGTCGGCGAGGTCCGGACGTTCACGGCGAACCCGTGCGAGCAGTGTATGGGGCCCGTCGCCCGGTTCGGGCTCCAGCCCGGCGGCGGCCAGTCGGCGGCGGTAGCGCTGCCACGTGCGTTGTACCGGGTCACGGGTGGCGGAGCGGCCCGGGTACAGCGCGCACACGGCGAGGATGAGCAGCGACAGGGCGAGGGCCGCCGTCATGGCCAGCGCTATCTCCATCGCTCCGCGCAGGCCCAGGTTGCCGAGCAGATCGCGCTGGAGCTCGGGGCCGTAGGCGAGCACCCAGTTGTTCCACATGGCGTCCATCCGGTCCCAGAGCAGGCGCAGATCCCGCGTCAGGCCCGGCCTCCCGCGGGCCATTAGCGGCACGGGGTCGCTTTCGGGCACAGCGGCGCCTAGGCCGTCGCTCACGCGGGCCGGCGCGACGGCGGCGGTGGGGTCGATTCGCTGCCAGCCCGTTTCCCGGGTCCAGACTTCCACCCACGCGTGAGCGTCCGACTGCCGCACGACGTAATAGTCCGTCCCCGGGTTGCGCTCGCCTCCGAGGTAGCCGGTGACAACCCGTGCCGGAATCCCCGCTGCGCGCATGAGTACGGCGAACGCTCCGGCATAGTGCTCGCAGAAACCGCGCCGGGTCTCGAACAGGAAGCGGTCCACGGCATCGCCCTCGATGGCACCCGGGCGCAGCGTGTAAACGAACGCCCGCGCTCGCAGCCACTCGACGGTCACGTCGATGGTCGCCGACGGCGTCCTGCCGAGTGTCAGACGCCTGGCAAGCGCCCGGGCGCGCGGGTGTCGACCGTCCGGCAGCGACGTATAGCGGTCTCTCGCCTCGCTGGAGAGTTTCGGTTGCAGTCGGTAGTCGCGATAGGAGCGACCCTGGTATCGACGGAGCTCGCGCACCGGTGTCGAGGCCAGGTATTCGTAGGCGCCGGTGCGCGTGGCCGCGCCCTGCACGTTCACGGGAAGGTCCAGGGCGAGTAGCCAGCGTTTGGCGTGGGGCTTCAGGGTGAGCTCGTAGTTCACCGGCGTGCCCGAGACGCTGACCCGTGGGGGCTCCGCGTCGCGAACGCCCCGCGTCCAGGTCTCGCCGTCATAGGCATCCAGCACCGGGCCGCGCCAGTAGCGTGCCTCGCGCGGGGGCGCTTCACCGTCGAATCGCACGCGGAAGGCCACTGCGTCGGACTCGCTGAGCTCGCTGATGGAACCCGGGGACATGCGGTCGCTCAGCCCCGTGGTTCCGGTGCCTCCGGGATCCGGCAGTGCCCAGAGGGGGCCGGGGAGGCGCGGGAACAACACGAACAGTATTGCCATGATCGGCAGTGCCTGAAGCATCAGGGTGCCGGCGGTGCGGCCATCTGTTGTCGTCAGGCCCTCGCCCGTGGGGCGGTTGGCGGCGATCAGCAGCGCAATTCCCATCCAGCTCACGGCGAGCAGATAAGCGGCCATGAGCAGGGACTGACTGAAAATGAACTGGGTGAGCACGAGGAAGAAGGCCAGGTACACGACGACGCGTAGGTCACGGCGGCCACGCAGCTCCAGGAGCTTGAGCGCGGTCATGAGTGCGAGCAACGCGACACCGGCCGCCGGGCCCATGATCGTGCCGTAGTGGCCGAACACCAAGGCGACGCCGCCGGCGGTCAGGATCGTGAGCAACCAGCGTCCGGGCAGACGCAGGCCGCGGAGGCCCGCGCCGAGCCGCCACACCAGCGCCAGCGCAATGCCCGCGGTGAGCGCCGGCGGCAGGCGCAACAGGTGCGGTGCCAGCACTGCCGCTGCGACTGCCAGTGCCCATAGCAGGCTGCGACGGTCGACGGCCTTGGTGTCCCTCATGCCGGAAACACCGCCAGGGCTTCGAGGCAGCGGTGGCGATGTGCCGGTCCCTCGCCGGGAGGAATCACCACCGTAGGCAGGCGCAGACCATACCTCGCTCCGCCACGGTCCGACGCCTCCACCCACGCCGCAAGGCGTTGCAGGCGGGCCTCGGTATCGAGACCGGCCGTGGCCCGCCAGTCGAGCCAGCGTTCGGCGCCCGGGCTGCCGGCGAAGACCTTCACCTGCAGCTCCGAGGCGGTCGTGGCTTTCCAGGCGATGCGCTGCACCGGATCACCAGGGCGATAGCCGCGTAGGCCCTGGAAATCGTCATCGCCTGCCGCGGTACCGCGTATGCCACTCGCCGCGCCCGGGGCATGCTCGGGGAGCGGCGGTGCCGGCGTTTCTGGGCGCGGGTATACCACTGCTTCCACCGCCGGCTCCAGCCAGCTCCACGTCAGGAACAACCCGGTCGGCTGGCGGCTTTCGATGCGAACCCGGCCAGGGAGGAGGCGCCCGCGGCGCCCGGCGGTGACCGGCAGATGGAGCACGCTGGTGTCGTCAGCGGCCACGTCGACCGCCACGCCGCCATGACCGGCGTCGGCGACGATGGCGATGCGGCGCTTGCGTGCCGTATTCTCCAGGGTCAGCGGGAAGTATGCGGTCTCCCCCTCCCAGGTGGGTGTCGCGTCGGCCGGAATCACGGTCACGCCGGCAAGGTTTCGATAGCAATGGTGCATGGCCACGAGGGCGGTGCCGGCGAGGAGGAACGTGAGCGCGAAGCCGAGGTTGAGCCGGTAGTTGGTGGCCGCGAGCCAGAGCGCGAGCAGCAGTACCGCGAACAGCCAGCCCTGGGCGGTGGGCAGGATGTAGAGCTGACGATAGCGCAGCGTCACCCGCCCGCGGGTATCGCCCCGGCGGCGTGCCAGGAACCGGTGGATCGCCTTCGCAAGCGCCATGTCAGGGGATCGCGACGTCCGTGAGAAGCCGCTCGCTGGCTTCCCGTGCTGCTGCCAGACCCATGCCGCCAGTCTGCAACCGGTGCGCGGCGACATGCGGAAAGACCGCCTGAACGTGTTCCGGCAGGACTGCGGTGTCGCCACACACCAGGGCCCAGGCCTGCGCGGCATGGACCAGCGCGAGCCCGGCCCGCGGGGAGAGTCCGGGGCCGCGGGCGTCGGCGCTGCGGGTGCGCTTCAGAAGTGCCTGAACGTAGTCGATCAACGCGCTCGCCACGTGGATTTCACGCGCCTGCCGGCGTAACGCGAGGAGCGCTTCGGCGTCGAGAGGCGACTCCAGCCCGTCGATGAGCGCACGGCGATCGGCTCCCTGCAGCAGCTCGCGTTCGGCCGCGTGGTCGGGATACCCCATCTCCAGGCTGAGCAGGAAACGGTCGAGCTGGGATTCGGGCAGTGGATACGTGCCGGTCTGGGAGCCGGGATTCTGAGTGGCGATGACGAAGAACGGTTCGGGCAGCCGCCGGCTGACGCCGTCTACGGTGGCCTGGTGCTCTTCCATGGCCTCGAGCAGGGCGCTTTGGGTCTTCGGCGTCGCCCGGTTGACCTCGTCGGCGAGCAGAAGCTGGGTGAACACCGGGCCGGCGTGGAATTCGAAACAACCGCGCTCGCGGTCGTAGACGGAAGCGCCGAGAATGTCCGCCGGCAGGAGGTCACTGGTGAACTGGACGCGGTGCATTTCCAGCCCGAGTAAGTGTGCCAGCAGGTGGGCGAGGGTGGTCTTGCCCACGCCGGGCAGGTCTTCGATCAGGAGGTGGCCGCCGGCGATCACGCACGCCACCGCGAGGCGCAGCTGACGTTCCTTGCCGAGAATGACTCCGTTGGCCTGGTCGAGCAGACGGTCGACCTGATGCTGCATGATGCGCTCCGGCACGGTTGGTTGAGCGTCCGGATTCTACATCACGCAGGCGTGCTCACGGGTGAGGTCGTGCCACTGCTGGCGGCCGTGCTCATGAGCGCGTGGGCAATGCCGGTTCGCCGCTGGCGTCACGCGGTATGGCAGTAGCGTCCACGCGCAGGAAATGACGGACGTAGCGTGCCGACAGCGAACGCGTGTCCACCAGAATGAATACGTCGGCGACGCGGAACTCCGGGTCCCAGCAGGGTTCGCCGCATACCTGGGCGCCCAGGGCGAGATAAGCCCGCAGCAGCGCCGGCATGCGCACGGAACCTGTGAGGTGGCGGACGTTCGCGGGCAAGGGGGTGCGTGGCCGTACGCGAAGTGCATCGGGCGCCATGTGTCGCCGGCGCAATCGCTGCATGACCGTGGCCGCCTCGGCGCCGCCGTCGGTGGCGGGGATGCTGGCGCAGCCGATGAGGTAATCGTACGCCTCTTCGACGATGTGACGGGCCAGCCCGGACCAGAGCGCGGCGATCGTCGCGCCGTCGCGATAGCCCGGGGCGACGCAGGTGCGGCCGAGCTCCATGAGCCGACCGGGTAGCCGCTTGATCGCACGCATGTGGAATTCGTTTTCGGAATAGAAGCCGCCGGCGGTTCCGGCAGTTTCCCCGTCGAGTATCCGGCTGCATGCGACCACCTTGGCGTTGCGGGTGTCGCGCACGAGCAGGTGACGGCAGAATGCATCGTATGTATCGCACTCGTGGCCGGGCCGTTCCGTGTGAACGGTGGCGCCGAGCTCTTCGGCGAAGACGTGATACCGCAGCCGCTGAGCCTCGGCCACGGCGGCACGCGTGCGAGCCATTTCCACCGCGAACCGCGGCGTCGCGACGGCTTCCGAATCGTTGCCTGGCATCGTCTCGGGCATTCCCTGCGTACTCGGCTGCTGTTTCCCGCAGGGTGGCGGCGGCAGATGGCAGGGTCGTGGCATCATGGTTACCGGCGCTTTACCGAGCACCTTGGGGATGAGCCGTGCGGGTGGATTCACGCGTCGCGAGGACCCATAATGCCGCGCCATGTCCAGGCGATCCGGTAACGTGCCATCGATTGCCGCTGCACTCTCATGAGGCGGCGCCGGTGGGTTGGGGCCGGGTGATCGGCGCAATGTCGAAGCGTGTTACGAACGTATGAAATGGGCCATGATCCAACGCCTTATCGGCCTGCTGCTGATGCTCTTCAGCGTGACGGCATTGCCGCCGGTTCTGGTGTCGGTGCTCACTGACGACGGTCAGGCGGGGGTTTTCGGTGCGACGTTCGCACTGACGCTGGCCACCGGCGTGGCGCTCTGGGCCCCGGTGCGGAATTTTCAGGGGGAGCTGCGTACCCGCGACGGCTTTCTGGTCGTGGCACTGTTCTGGACCGTGCTCGGCCTGTTCGGCGCGGTACCTTTCATGCTCGGCCCGCACCTCGACCTCACCGATGCCGTGTTCGAGGCAGTCTCCGGGTTCACCACCACCGGTGCCACGGTGATCGTCGGCTTGGACGGACTTCCACCGTCAGTGCTCTACCACCGCCAGCAACTGCAGTGGCTGGGCGGGCTCGGCGTGATCGTGCTGGCGGTGGCGATCATTCCGATGCTTGGCGTCGGTGGCATGCAGCTCTATCGTGCCGAGACACCCGGGCCCATGAAGGACGACAAGCTGACACCGCGCATCATGCATACGGCGCGAACGCTCTGGTACGTCTACCTGGGGCTGACCGTCGTCTGCGCCGTGGCGTACTGGTGGGCGGGAATGACGTTGTTCGACGCAATCGCCCATGCGTTCAGCACGATCGCCACCGGCGGATACTCCCCGCACGACGCCAGCCTCGGCTACTACGACAGCCTGGCCGTGGAAATGGTGGCCAACGTTTTCATGCTGCTCGGTGGCGTGAACTTCGCGGTGCACTTCCTCGCCTGGCGGGGGCGGGATCTGCGGCACTACTGGCGTGATACGGAAACCCGCGCCTATCTCCTGCTGATTCTCGCCTTCACTGCCGTCATCGCTGCGACGCTCTGGTTCACCGGCGTCTACGGCAGCGCGAGCGAGTCGTCGCGGGATGCGGTCTTTCACGTGATCTCGGTCATTACCACCACGGGGTTCACCACGGCGAGCTTCGCCGAGTGGCCCCTGTACATCCCCCTGCTGATCGCGGCCATAGGGTTCATCGGTGGCTGTGCCGGTTCCACGGCGGGCGGCATGAAAGTCGTGCGCATCGTACTGCTGTACAAGCAGGGCGTGCACGAGTCGTTCCTGTTGATTCATCCGCGCGCGCAAATGCCGGTGAAACTGGGGGACAAGCCTGTCCCGGAAAGCGTGATGAATTCCGTGTGGGGGTTCTATACGCTTTACGTGCTGTCGTCACTGGTGCTCACCGCTCTGATGATGGCCGCCGGCCTCGATCTGGAGAGCGCTTTCGGAGCGGTAATGGCGACGATCAACCTGGTGGGGCCCGGACTGGGGACGGTGGCGAGCAACTTCGCAGACGTGCCCGACGTCGTGAAGTGGCTCGCGGTCTTCGCGATGCTGCTCGGGCGGCTCGAGGTGTTTACGCTGCTGGTGCTGTTCACGCCGGCATTCTGGCGGCATTAATGCGCCGCGGTGTTACACTTCGGCGTCCTGAACCGGAAGTGCGTCGCATTGCCGATGCACGGAATTTCGTGACAGCGTTACTAATCCCACCGGCGATCGAACGATGGGCATGAATCTCAAGACTCTCGAGAAGCGCCTTACCTATCTCACCGGCAACGCCATCCGCGATTACGCCATGATCGAGGACGGCGACCGCGTGATGGTTTGTCTCTCCGGCGGCAAGGATTCCTACACACTCCTGGAAGTGCTGCGGTTGCTCCAACAGCGCGCGCCGGTACGCTTCGAGCTGGTGGCGGTGAATCTCGATCAGAAGCAGCCCGGCTTCCCGGAGCATGTTCTGCCCGAGTATCTCGATGGGCTGGGAGTGCAGTACCGGATCCTGGAGCGGGATACCTACAGCACGGTCAAACGCGTGATTCCCGAGGGCAAGACGATGTGCAGCCTGTGCTCGCGGCTGCGTCGCGGTATTCTCTACGGTGCCGCGGAGGAAATGGGGATTACCAAGATCGCCCTCGGACATCACCGCGATGACATGCTCGAGACGCTATTCCTGAATCTGTTCTACGGTGGCCGTTTGTCGACCATGCCGCCGAAGCTGCGCAGCAATGACGGCCGTCACGTTGTGATTCGGCCACTCGCCTACGTGCCGGAAGCGTATACCGAGCGCTACAGTGAGCTGAAGGCGTTTCCCATCATCCCGTGCAATCTCTGCGGCTCCCAGACCAATCTCAAGCGCCAGAAGATCAAGGAAATGCTCCAGGCCTGGCAGGCGGAGGATCCCAAGCGGTTGACGAATATCTTCCGTGCGTTACAGAACGTTCAGCCCTCCCATCTTGCCGATACGGATCTGTTCGACTTCCGCGCCCTGGCCGCCGATTCTGCGACGATCGCCGGGGGAGAAGACGCTGCGGATCCCCTGGATGCCGTGGAAACCGGGGCCGACGAGGTGGTGCGCTCCGACGCGACGTCGGCGGGGTTTCCGGCCTTGTCGCGCTAACGAACGCATTCACCCGGAGGCGCCTGCGGACGGGGGATCGGGCACGCGGCGCACTCGGGAGCGGTCCCGGCCCGAACAACGGATAACGATACGTGCAGCGCAAGAAGCTCTATTTCGCGGTCACTCTGACGGTTCTCCTAAGTGTTGGTTTCGTTGCGACCAGCGCGATCAGCTACTTCGTCGCTCACGATTCCCTGACCGACCAGATCGCCGAGCAGACGTTGCCGTTGACCAGCGACAACATCTACTCGGAGATTCAGCGGGACCTGGTCCGCTCCACCCTTATCGCCTCGCTGATGGCGCACGATACCTTCGTGCGCGACTGGACCCTGGATGGCGAGAACGATCCCCAGCGCATGACCCGCTACCTCGCCGCGATCCAGGAGCGCTACGACACCATTACGGCGTTCTTCGTCTCGGAGCGCACGCGTCGCTATTACCATCCCACGGGGGTGCTCAAGACGGTCGACCCGGACGACCCGGCGGACGCCTGGTACTTTCGCGTCCGCGAGATGAATGCGCCCTACGAGATCAACATCGATAGCGACACCGCCGATCGCACCCGGGTGAGCATCTTCATCAACCACCGGCTCACCGACGATGACGGTGACTATCTCGGCGCCATCGGGATCGGGTTGTCGGTCAATGCGGTGGCTCGGCTCATCGAGACCTACGAGCAGCGTTACGGGCGGCAGGTCTATTTCGTCGACAGCAAGGGTGACGTCACGCTGCACGGCGAGAGTTTCAGCGGCGCCGAACGCCTGCACGACCGCGCCGGTCTCGGGCGATTCGCCACCCGCATTCTCGCCAATCCGAGCACGTCGCTGAGTTATACGGGGGTGGACGGGACCCCGGTGTACGTGAACAGCCGCCTGGTTCCGGAGTTCGACTGGTACCTCATCGTCGAGCAATCCGAGACCCCGGGCGAGGCACGGCTGTGGTACACGTTCGTGTTCAATACGCTGCTGGCACTGGGGGTGACCGTACTGGTGCTGACGGTGGCGCATTTCACGGTCCGTGGCTATCAGCGGGGCCTCGAGGAGATGGCGACGCGGGATCGGCTCACCGGGGCCGCGAACCGTCAGGTCTTCGACATCCTGTTCGATCAGCTGGTCAAGCAGGTGCGGCGCCAGAACGGCGCCGTGTCCGTGGTAAGCGTTGATATCGACCATTTCAAGACGATCAATGACACTTATGGCCACCAGGGTGGAGATGTGGTCATCCGCGCGGTGGCTGGCGTACTGCGCCAGAATGTGCGCGAATCCGACGTGGTTTGTCGCTGGGGCGGCGAAGAGTTTCTCGTGGTGCTCGGCGAGTGCTCGCGGGAGCAGGCCGTCGCGCGCGCCGAAGCCATGCGCGAGGCCGTTCGGCACAAGGCGATCCGGTTCGGTCGCGAGGATATTCACGTGAGCATCAGCGTGGGGGTCGCCGAGCTCGGTCCACAGGAAACACTGCCGACGGTGTTGCATCGGGTGGATACCGCGCTGTACCGCTCGAAAGAGCAGGGGCGCGACTGCGTCAATGCCGCCTGAGGGGGCGCGTGTGGCCTCGGGGCACCGTTCCGGCAGTTGTCTCCGGGAAGTCGTAATGTGCTTGACTCGGGTTTCGTAGCTATTTGATTTTGCGCCGATAAGTCCTATATTCACTAGTAGGGAAGGTGACAGGACATCCGGGCCTGCGGGAGCGTTCGTCAACCCAATGCCGAGGTACCGGCGAGGAGGTGGCGTATGGCTACGTTGCGTGAACGTTGGCGTGACTGGTTGATGTTGCTGTTCGGTCTCTGGATGGTCGTATCGCCGTTCGTGCTCGGCTCCACTGCGGTGGGCGGCGCGGCGGTCTGGAATCCGGTCATTATCGGTATCGCGGTCGCAGTGTTCGCGGCAGCCGTGCTGGCACGCCCACACATGTGGGAGGAATGGGTCAACCTGGCGCTCGGTGTGTGGTTGATCCTGGCGCCCTTTGTGCTGGGTTTCGCCGCAATGGCGACGGCGGCGACCTGGAATCACATCATCTTCGGTGTCTTGATCGGCGCGGATGCCATCTGGTCGCTGATGGAGATGCGTCAGCACGGCCATGGCGAGGCCGCTTGAGCACCGAATCCCGCCCATCGATCTCACCGCCACGTTGGTGAGCCGGAGAAAGGGGCCCCCGGGCCCCTTTCTCATGAATGCCTGTCTGTCCGACGTAGGGCCCGCCCGTCGTCATCCGCGCTAGGCGTTCGCCGGCGAATCAGCTGGACCTCTTCGCAATTGACGACAACACTTGTGGGTAGATATCAGCTGTCTCTACGGGGGCAGAATGATCGTCATCGAACCGCGAGTGTGTACGCGGCGGGTATCCAGCCCGCGAACCCGCGCACATGTGCCGGTGGTTGCCATGGGGTGCGCCGGGCGACCGAGGGTCTCGTTGTGGCCGATCCGATTGCCCGGCGGTCCGGGGGGCATCGGTATTCCCGTGGACATGCGGAGCGTCTTGCAAGGCGTTTCGCGCTGCTCGTGTCCGGCAACAGCGGAACCACCGCCATGACCAGCAAGATCGCTGTCCGAGGCCTCTACAAGTTCTTCGGCGACGACTTCGATGCCGCTTACGAGCTGCTCGATCGCGGATACACGAAAGAGCGCATCTTCGAGGAAACCGGCGTAACCGTCGGTGTCAACGATGTTTCCTTCGACGTTGCCGAAGGAGAGATCTTCGTTGTCATGGGACTGTCCGGTTCCGGGAAGTCGACGCTCATCCGAATGCTGAATCGCCTGATCGAGCCCACTGCGGGTGAGGTGATGGTGGCCGGGCAGGAGATTACCCGCATGGCCCGCCAGGAGCTCATGGCGTTGCGGCGTGACCGGATGAGCATGGTATTCCAGCATTTCGCTCTGTTGCCACACCGCACGGTGGCGGAGAACGCGGCATTCGGCTTGAAGCTGCGCGGGGTGGGGCGCGACGAGCGGCGCGAACGTGCGCTGAAGGTGCTCGCCCAGGTGGGGTTGCGCGAGTGGGCGGATTCCTTGCCCCAGCAACTCAGCGGCGGCATGCAGCAACGTGTCGGTCTCTCCCGTGCGCTGGCCGCCGACACCGATATTCTACTCATGGACGAGCCGTTCAGCGCGCTCGACCCGCTGATTCGCCGGGACATGCAGGACGAGTTGCTCACCCTGCAGCGCTCGATGCGCAAGACGATCGTATTCATCACCCATGACCTCAACGAGGCGCTGATCCTCGGTGACCGAATTGCGATCATGCGGGCGGGGGTGTTCGTTCAGACGGGGACGCCGGAGGAGATCGTCGCGACCCCGGCGGATGACTACGTTGCCGCTTTTACCCGCGATGTGGACCGCAGTCGGGTGTTCACCGCTTCCAGGCTCATGCGCTGGCGCGAACCGCTCGTGCTGGAACGGGATTCGCTGGATACCGCGGAGGACCGACTGCGGGAGTATGGTGTCAACGCCGTTCACGTCGTCGATGCCCAGGGGGCGCCGGTGGGACTCGTGCAGGCGCAGGCACTCCGGGAGCAACGCGCTGAGGGCGCGCTTGCCGGGGTCATGGACAGTGAGTTTCCCCAGTGCCGGCCGGACGATCATCTTTACCAGGTCTACGATCAGTGCGCCCGGGGTCTGCCCGTTGCCGTCGTCGATGCCGATGGCCGCTTGCAGGGCGTGCTCGACCCTCTGGATCTCTTCGCTCAGCTTGCCAGTGACGAGGATGCCGCCGAGGCTGAGAGTGGCGAGCCCGCCGGCACCGGGGCGGCTGCCGCGTCCGCACCGGCCGATGCGCGTGCCGGAGGTGGTGAGTCATGAAACCGTCCGATTGGATGACAATCCCCCTCGACGTCTGGGTCGAGGACTTCATCAAGGGCTGGCTGGTACCCAATTTCCGTGGCTTCTTCCAGGCCCTGCAATGGCCCGTGGCGCGGGTCATGGACAACCTGGAGGCATTTCTGCTGGCCGTGCCGTTTCCGGTGTTCGTGATTGCCGTGTGTCTGTTCGCCTGGTGGGCGGCGGGCCGCGGTGTGGCGATCTTCTCGCTGATCGGGCTGTTCGCCATCGACCTCATCGGCGCCTGGTCGGAGACCATGACCACGCTGGCAATGATTCTCACGGCGGTGATCTTCTGCACCATCGTCGGAGTACCGCTGGGGATCATCGCCGCGAAGAGCGATCGTTTCGCGTCGGTCATCCGCCCGATTCTCGACATCATGCAGACCATCCCGCCGTTCGTGTACCTGGTGCCCATCGTGATGCTCTTCGGCGTCGGGCTGGTGCCGGGGGTGATAGCGACCATCATCTTCGCGCTGCCGCCGATCATCCGTCTGACCAATCTCGGTATCCGTCAGGTACAGGCGGAGATGGTGGAGGCGGGTTACGCCTTCGGTGCCAGCTCCTGGCAGGTGCTCTGGGAGATCCAGGTGCCACTGGCGCTGCGCACCATCATGGCCGGCCTCAACCAGACGTTGATGCTGTCGCTGTCCATGGTGGTGATCGCTGCGCTGATCGGTGCCGGCGGCCTGGGGCTGACGGTCTATACCGGGCTCGGACGGCTCGACGTGGGGGCGGCGACGGTGGGCGGCATCGGCATCGTGCTGCTGGCGATCATCCTGGACCGGATCACCCAGGCGCTGGGGGATCCCCATGCGGAGCGTCCGGGACCCAGACGCCTGCTCGAGGTGCTCTTGCGCTGGGATAAAGGACACCGGCAACAAAGCGGGGAGGAAAGCGGTCAACGAGGCTCCTGAGCGAGAAGGGCGCGGCCGACCGGCGCGCCGCCCTTTCCGCACAGACGTAGTCTGCCGCAAGGCAGAGAAGCTGACGGAGGTGACCATGTTGGATACCGCAAGCATGCGCAGAAGTGGTGTCGTCTGGTCGGTGCTGGCCGCGGTCTTGCTGGCATTCAGCGGTGGCGTGACCCTGGCGCAGGAGCTGCCCGGCGAGGGTAAGACCGTCAGGATGGCGCGTGCCACCTGGGACACCGGCTGGTTCCAGACCGAAGTCTACACGCAGGCGCTCGAAGCGTTGGGGTATCGGGTGGAAGGCCCCATTACCCTCGACAACCCGCCGTTCTACCAGTCCGTCGGCCAGGGGGACGTGGATCTCTGGGTGAATGGCTGGTTCCCGCTGCACAACACGTACCGCGAAGCGTTCGAGCCCGGCGCCACGATTGTTGGCTACGTGGCCAAGGGCGGTGCGCTGCAGGGGTACCTGATCGACAAGAAGACGCAGCAGGAGTATGGCATCACCAACCTGGAGGACTTCAAGAAACCCGAGATCAAGGAGTTGTTCGACACGGACGGCGACGGCAAGGCGAACCTCGTGGCCTGCCCGCCGGGATGGGGCTGCGAGAAGGTCATCGCGCATCATCTCGATGCCTATGAGCTGCGGGATCACATCGACCCCATCAAAGCTGGTTACGCTGCCTCCATGGCAGATGCGCTGGGCCGCTACGAGCAGGGCGACCCCATCTTCTTCTATACCTGGACGCCGAACTGGACCGTGGGCCTGCTCAAGCCCGGCGAGGACGTGATGTGGATCGAAGTGCCGCGTCCGGATCTGCCGCCGGATCAGAAGGAGCTGGAGGACGCCACTACGCTTTCCGGTGTCGAGGGTTGTGTAGACGATCCCTGCGAGATGGGCTGGCCGGCCAACGATATCCGGCCGGTGGCCAACAACGAGTTCCTGGATGACAACCCGGCGGTTCGCAGTCTGCTGGAGAACATGCGAATCCCGATCCAGGATATCTTCGCCCAGAACGCGAAGATGAACGAAGGCGAGGACAGCAAGGCCGATCTGGAGCGCCACGCCAAGGAGTGGATCGAGGCCAACCAGGAGCAGTTCGACGAGTGGATCGCCCAGGCCAAGGAAGCCGCGATGTGAGCGAGTCCGCGACGCGGGGGCCGTTATGGACCCCGCGTCGCGTTGTCGGATGGCTGCAGTTGGCGGCGCCCGGCTCGCCGGCGTTCATTCCAGTTGCGCGCCGGCGTGGGCAAGGCGCTCGCGCACTTCCCCCTCGATGGGCACCACCGTGGCGGCGGCGCCGTCGAAAATCACGAAGGTGACGTCGGCCTCGGCGACCAGCACGCTGTCACTGCGCACCACGCGTTGATGCAGTACCCCGCTGCGCTCCCCGAGGGTCTTCAAGGTCACGTCGACCAGTAGCTCGTCGTCCATGCCTGCCGGGCGGCGGAAGTCGATGTTGATGTTGGCGATTACGAAGGCGAGTTTGCGTGCCTGCCACCAGTCGAAATCGAGGTGCTCGCGCAGTTGATCCCAGCGCGCCTCTTCCAGAAACTCCAGGTAGCGGGCATTGTTCACGTGTCCGTATAGATCGAGATGAAAACCGCGTACGCGAATCCGGGTGGGGTCGGCCATGGGGTGGCGCCTCCTGCCTAGCGCTCGAAGGAATCAATGGAGGGTGACTCATTCGTCATGATGATGTCCACATGGCAACCAATGCGATGGAACGCACGGGCCCGCAATTCGGGGGGACATGTAATGAACCGTGATGCGGTTCGACGCTGGGGGCGCGCGCTGGCGATGCTCTCCATGCTCGCGTTGGCGGCCACCGCTGTGGCGACGCCTCGGATCGTCGTGCTCGCAGTGTTTCCGGGCAAGGTAATGCTGGAGGTGGATGGCGAGCGCACGGTGCTTGCCGAGGGCGAAACCGGTCCGGGTGGGGTGAGCCTGGTCAAGGCCAGTAGCGATCTGGCGGTCGTCGAGGTCGACGGCGAGCGGCGACGCCTGGGGGTCAACCGGATGGTGGGCGGTGAGTATGCGCCCACTACCCGGCGACAGGCCCGCATTGCTCCAAGCGCGCGGGGCAGTTACCACACGGCCGGCCGTATCAATGGCCGCGGGGTGCGGTTCCTGGTGGATACCGGGGCGGATCTGGTCGCCATCGATGCCGGGCTTGCCCGGCGTCTGGGAATCGATTATCGCAGCGATGGCGTGCGCATGCGGGTGAGTACCGCCGGTGGCGCGACACGCGGCTGGCGTGTGCAGCTCGCGCGGGTGCGTGTGGGCGAGGTGGTGGTGCGTGACGTGCCGGCGCTGGTGCTCGAGGGCGGCGCTCTAAGGCAGCCGCTGCTGGGTATGTCGTTCCTTGGCCGCGTGAGCCTGCGGCATGACGGGCGGGTGCTCGTCATCGAACAACGTCCCTAGTGAACGCCGGCCGGTACTCAGGGCACTGGCCAGCCCCGCTCCACTACGACGACCCGTCGCCGCGAATCCCGGTACGGGCGCTAATGGTCGCGTTCCACGATATACCGCGCCACCTCACGCAGCCCCTGCGCCCGGTCGCCGAGGGGCTCGACGCTCGCCAGGGCGTCTTCGCAGAGCTTGCTGGCGAAGGCGCGCGTCTCGGAGACGCCCAGGAGCGCCGGATAAGTCGGCTTGTGCAGGCGCGCGTCGGCGCCGCTGGGCTTGCCGGTGACTGTCTCGTCCCCGTCGACGTCGAGGACGTCGTCCTGGACCTGGAAAGCGAGGCCGATGCACTTGGCATAGTGGTCCAGCCGTTCCAGCTCGTCCGCCGTGGCACGCGGCGCGCACAGGGCACCCAGACGAACGCTGGCGCGGATGAGGGCGCCGGTCTTGTGGATGTGCATGTCCTCGAGCTCGGCTTCGGTGAGTTGACGCCCGACAGCCGCGAGGTCCATCGCCTGGCCGCCGCACATCCCGCGGGAGCCGGCCGCAATCGCCAGCGTTTCCACCATGTCGACCCGGGTTTCCGCGGACACCGTGGGTGCGCGGGCGATCAGCCGGAAGGCGAGGGCCTGCAGTGCGTCGCCGACGAGAATGGCGGTGGCCTCGTCGTAAGCGCGGTGACAGGTGGGGCGGCCGCGGCGCAGCGCGTCGTCGTCCATAGCCGGGAGATCGTCGTGAACCAGGGAATAGCAGTGGATGCATTCCACCGCGCAGGCAACTTCGTCGAGTGCGGCACGCGGCCCGTCAAGGGCTTCTCCGCTGAGATAGACGAGCAGCGGGCGAAGGCGCTTGCCACCCCCGAGAACGGCGTAGCGCATGGCCTCGTGCAGGCGCGCCGGATGGATGGTTGCCGCCGGCAGGCGCCGGTCCAGAGCATGTTCCACCCGTTCCTTGGCTTCGGCAATACGCTCGTCAATGCTCATCCGTGTCCGCCTCGTCGAAGGGGGCGAGGGTGGCGTCCTCTTCCTCGCCGAGGAGAATCTCCACTTTCTGTTCCGCTTCGGTCAGGGCCTTCTGGCAGGCACGGGTGAGGCCCACACCGCGTTCGAAGGCCTTCAGGGATTCCTCCAGGCTGAGGTCGCCGCGTTCCATTCGCACGACGAGCTCTTCGAGCTCCCCGAGCGCCGCCTCGAAGTCGAAGCCACCGTCGTTGCCGTTGTCGTTCTCTTCGGCCATGGGTCCATGCGCAGGTTTTGATGAATTCCCGGCAAGTGTAACGCACCGCGCCATGCGGTCGCTCGGTGCGTTACACTGCCGCCGCACTCGCAAGCCGAGGGATGACTGAAACGCATGGCCACGACTTACGACGCCGCTTCCATCGAGGTGCTCACCGGGCTGGATCCCGTACGCCGCCGCCCGGGCATGTATACCGACACCAGCCGGCCTAACCATCTCGCCCAGGAGGTCATCGACAACAGCGTCGACGAAGCCATCGGCGGGCATGCGAAGGAGATAACCGTCACCCTGTATCGTGACGGCTCCCTGGCGGTGCGCGACGACGGTCGGGGCATGCCCGTGGACGTGCATCCGCAGCAGGGGCTGCCGGGCGTCGAGGTGATCCTGAGCAAGCTGCATGCCGGCGGCAAGTTCTCGTCCAAGAGCTATCAGTTCTCCGGCGGCCTTCATGGCGTCGGGGTGTCGGTGGTCAATGCCCTGTCACGCCGCCTGGAAGTCTCGATCCGCCGCGGGGGCCAACAGTACCGCATGGTGTTCGCGGACGGCGAGAAAACCGAGGACCTGCACGTCACCGGCGAGGTGGGGCGCCGCAATACGGGCACGGAGCTGCACTTCTGGCCGGATGCCCGCTACTTCGATTCGGCGAAGTTCTCCGTGCCGCGGCTCAAGCACGTCCTGCGCGCCAAGGCGGTGTTGTGCCCCGGGGTCACCGTGCGCTTCGACGACGAGGCGAGCGGGGAGTCGGTGGTCTGGTACTACGAGGACGGGCTGACCGACTACCTCAAGGGGGCGCTGCAGGATGTCGACTTCGTTCCCGACCCGCCGTTCGTGGGGCGCATGACCGCGGAACACGAGGCCGCGGAATGGGCGGTGACCTGGCTGCCCGAGGACGGCGAGGCGGTCCAGGAGAGCTACGTCAACCTCATTCCCACCACCCTCGGCGGCACCCATGTGAACGGGCTGCGCACCGGCCTGACAGAGGCCATCCGCGAGTTCTGCGAGTTCCGGAACCTTCTGCCGCGCGGTGTGCGCATCGCGCCGGAGGATAT
>CAZHBN010000040.1:6197-20050 GCA_964530405.1 uncultured Ectothiorhodospiraceae bacterium | reverse complement strand
CAGCTCACCGACGCCGATGACGGAGAACAGCGAGGTGTCCTTGATGCTGACGATGGCCTGGTTGCCGAGCGGCGGTATCATGCGCCGCAGCGCCTGGGGCCAGACCACGTACCAGAAGGTCTGGCTCGCCGACAGCCCGAGCGACAGCCCGGCCTCGTGTTGCCCGCGGTCGATGGACTGCACCGCGCCGCGGACGATCTCGGAGATGTAGGCGCCGGCGTTGAGCGCGATGGCGGCGATGCCGGCGGTCACGGCGTCGATGGGCCCGCCGAGCACCTGGGGCAGGCCGTAGAAGATGAACAGCACCTGCACCAGCACCGGCGTGCCACGGAAGACCTCGATGTAGGCCGTGGCGAACCAGCGCAGGGGGCGCAGGGGGTTGATGCTCAGCAACCCGAAGATGATGCCGATCACGAAGCCGATGGCGAGGCCACCGAAGGAGATCAGCAGGGTCCAGGGGATGCCGGTGAGGAGGTAGGGAATGGATTCGATAGCCGCTTGCCAGTCGAACTGGAAAGTGAGATCCACGAGCGCGCTCCTGTCTTGGGCCTAGCACACAAAAGGGGCCGGATCGTCGTCCGGCCCCGGGGTCCAGTGGCTATGGGGATTCACCCACGAGACTCACTGCGTGGGCGGCGCCTCGCCGAACCACTTCTCGTAGATCTCGGCATAAGTGCCGTCTTCCCGCATGGCGGCGATTGCCTCGTTGGCGTCGTCGACCCATTCGCTGCCTTCGACGAATGCCAGGCCGTACTGCTGGCCCTGGTAGAGCGGACCCACGGTCTCGACCTTGTCGCCGCCCTTGGTGCGGGCGAAATAGGCGACGTTGGGCGCGTCGTAGAAAACGGCGTCCACGTTGCCGCCCATCAGCGCCATGTACATGTCGGAGCTACCCGGATACGGGGTGACGTCGGCGCTGTCGCTGAGCTCTTTCTTGAGGAAGTCGTAGCTGGTGGAGCCGATCTTCACGCCCACCTTCTTGCCCTCGAGGTCGGAGAGCTCGGAGATGGACTCGTCGCCGGCGTTGCGCAGGATGCGCAGACCCGAATCGTAGTACGGATCGGTGAAGTCGACGATCTGCTCGCGTTCCTCGGTGATGGTGATACCGGCGATGGCGACGTCGGCGTTGCCGGTCTGCAGGGCGGGGATGATGCCGTTGAAGTCCATGGTGCGCAGCTTGTAATCGAAGCCGGCACGTTTGGCCACCTCCGCGAGGATGTCCATGTCGAAACCGACCATTTCGCCGGAATCCTTGTCCATCATCTCGAACGGCACGAAGCTCGGGTCGGTGACCGCCTGGAGCGTGGGCTTGTCCTCCTGGGCGCCGGCAGTAGCGGCGAATCCGAGGCCGACCGCCAGGCAGGCAGCCAGGGAAATGGTGCGGAACGGTTTCTTATACATTGTCGCCTCCTCACGTCGTGTTCTCCGGGCACACTGCCCATATCTTATTCACGATGGTCCCAGAGCCCCCGGCCGTCAAGCGCGTCGGCTCGCTTCCTGGAGATAAGACAAACTGAATCCGATATCAGTTTTTCTTGACAGCCGTCGGGCAGCCCCCTAGTTTTTCGCGCAAACAATGCCGATGGCATCCGCTTGTCCCCGACCACGGAGCTGGTGCGGGGCGTATCACAAGTAAGGAGGAGCAGGTTGATGCAGACCAAGCACTGGCGTGTCTGGGCCGCGGGGGCGGCAATCATGGGGCTGTCGCTGGGGGTGGCGGCGACCGCCTCGGCCAAGACCCTCGTGTTCTGTTCGGAGGGTAGTCCGGAAGGATTCAATCCACAGCTCTACACCTCCGGCACGACCTTCGATGCGGCCGGGCGCACGATTTTCGACCGCCTGGTCGAGTTCAAGCGCGGCGAGACCACCATCCAGCCGGGCCTGGCGGAATCCTGGGATATTTCCGAGGACGGCACCGTCTACACATTCCATCTGCGCGAGGGCGTGCAGTTCCACGACACCGAATGGTTCACCCCGAGCCGCGAGTTCAACGCCGACGATGTGCTCTACACCTTCCGCCGGCAGTTGAACGATGATCATCCGTGGCACGACGTGGGCGGCTCCTACCAGTACTTCAACGCCATGGGGATGGGGGAGCTCATCGAGCAGGTGGAGAAGGTCGACGAGCACACCGTGCGGTTCCATCTCTCCCGGCCGGAAGCGCCATTCCTGGCGGACATGGCGATGGACTTTGCCTCCATTCACTCCAAGGAGTATGCCGACCAGCTCATGGAGGCGGGCGCCACCGAGCAGATGAATCAGCAGCCGGTAGGCACCGGCCCGTTCCAGTTCGTGGCCTACCAGAAGGACGCGTTCATCCGGTACACCGCGCACCCGGAGTACTGGCGCGGGAAGGCGGCCCTGGACCGGCTGGTGTTCGCGATCACGCCGGACGCCTCGGTGCGCTACCAGAAGCTCAAGGCCGGTGAGTGCCATGTCATGCCGTATCCGAACCCGGCGGACATCGAGGACATGAAGGCCGACGACGAGATCAACGTGCTCTCGCAGCCCGGCCTGAATATCGGCTATCTCGCCTTCAACACCCAGAAAGAGCCGTTCGATGACGCCCGCGTGCGCCGTGCCCTGAACATGGCCGTGAACAAGGACGCCATCATCGACGCGGTCTACCAGGGTGCCGGTCAGCCCGCGAAGAACCCCATCCCGCCGACCATGTGGAGCTACAACGAGTCGGTGGAGGATTATCCCTACGACCCGGAGAAGGCCAGGAAGCTCCTCGAGGAGGCAGGGGTCGACTCGCTGGAGACCAACATCTGGGCCATGCCGGTTCAGCGGCCTTACAACCCCAATGCCCGGCGCATGGCGGAGATGATCCAGGCCGACTGGGCCGAGGTGGGCGTCGACGCCCAGATCGTGTCCTACGAGTGGGGCGAGTACCTGCGCCGCAGTGGCGACGGCGAGCATGACACCGTGCTCATGGGCTGGACCGGGGACAATGGCGATCCGGACAACTTCCTCTACACGTTGCTCTCCTGCAGCGCGCGCAGCGGTCCCAACCGCGCCAAGTGGTGCCACGAACCCTTCGAGAAGCTCATCGAGAAGGCGAAGGCGAGCAACGACAAGGACGAGCGTACCCGGCTCTACGAGCAGGCGCAGGCGGTCTTCAAGAAGCAGGCACCGTGGCTGACCATCGCCCACTCGGTGGTTCATGAGCCCGTGCGCAAGGAAGTCAAGAACTACAAGGTCGTCCCCTTCGGTACGCACATCTTCTACGGTGTGGATCTCGAAGAGTGATCCCGTGCCGGGGGCCTGCCCCCCGGCTGGCCGGACCCCGCTGGATCCACGGCGGGGTCCGACTTGTTCGGCGGTCGCTACCCAAAAGGCAGCCGTCCGCCCCGGAGCAGTAATGAACACCCATGTTGCGCTTTCTTCTGCGTAAGCTTCTGCTTTTGATCCCGACGTTCATCGGGGTCACCATCGTCACCTTCGCGCTGGTACATCTCATCCCCGGCGACCCCGTGCTGATCATGGCCGGCGAGCGTGGCCTGTCTCCGGAACGCCACGCCGAGCTGCTCGCCCAACTCGGCCTGGACCGGCCGTTGTGGGTGCAGTACCTGGATTTCCTCTGGGGCGTGCTGCAGGGCGATCTCGGGCAGTCCATCGTCACCAAGAAGCCCGTCGTGGGCGAGTTCTTCGCGTTGTTCCCGGCGACGCTGGAGCTGTCTATATGCGCGATGATGTTCGCCGTCTGCCTTGGGATTCCACTGGGCGTGCTCGCAGGCGTGAACCGCGGCAAGACCGTTGATCACGTCGTCATGGGCACCGCGCTCACCGGCTACTCGATGCCGATCTTCTGGTGGGGGCTGCTGCTGATCATCCTGTTTTCCGGGATTCTCGGCTGGACCCCGGTGTCCGGCCGTCTCGCGGCGACGTACTGGATCGACACCCCCACCGGTTTCATGCTCATCGACACCCTGATGTCCGGTGAGTCGGGGGCGTTCGTCAACGCCGTGCGCCATCTCATCCTGCCCGCGGTGGTGCTGGGCACAATCCCGCTGGCGGTTATCGCGCGCATGACGCGGTCGTCCATTCTCGAGGTGTTGGGCGAGGATTACATTCGTACCGCCCGCGCCAAGGGGTTGCGTCCGTTCCGCGTGATCGCCGTTCATGCCCTGCGTAACGCGCTGATTCCCGTGACCACCGTCATCGGGCTGCAGATCGGCCTGCTCTTCGCCGGTGCCATTCTCACAGAGACCATCTTCTCCTGGCCCGGGGTGGGCAAGTGGCTGATCGACTCCGTCAGTCGGCGTGATTACCCCGCTGTCCAGGGTGGCGTGTTGCTGATCGCGACCATGGTCATGCTGGTCAACCTGGTGGTGGATCTGCTCTACGGCGTGATCAACCCCCGGATTCGACACACGGGATGAACGCATGAGTGAAGCGAACCCTCAACCCACGGCGGCGGCCGCCACCGATGCCGGCGAACCCGTTGCCGCGACCCATCCCTTAACCGAGTTCTGGTCCTCGTTCCGCGAGAACCGGGCGGCGCTGGCCGGCATGCTGGTCATCGCCACGATCTTCGCGGTGGCGATACTCGCCGACGTGCTGGCGCCGCACTCACCCATCGAGCAGTTCCGCGATGCGGTACTGCAGCCACCGGCCTGGCAGGACGGGGGTAGCTGGCGTTTTCTTCTCGGCACCGATGACGTCGGCCGTGACGTCCTCTCGCGCATCATCCACGGGGCCCGGCTGTCGATGTTCATCGGCGTCATCGTGGTGACCCTGTCACTGGCGGTGGGGCTGCTGCTCGGACTGTTCGCCGGATTCCTCCGGGGACCGGTGGATGTGGCGATCATGCGGCTGATGGACGTGATGCTCTCCATCCCCAGCCTGCTGCTCGCGGTGGTGGTGGTGGCGATTCTCGGGCCGGGGCTTTTCAACGCCATGCTCGCCATCGCCATCGTCTACCTGCCGCATTACGTGCGGCTGACGCGGGCGGCGGTCATCACCGAGCGGAGCAAGGATTACGTTACCGCCTCGCGCCTCGCCGGGGCCGGCATATGGCGGCAGATGTTCATTACCGTGCTGCCCAACTGTCTCGCACCGCTGATCGTGCAGGCGACGCTGTCTTTCTCCAACGCGGTGCTGGATGCCGCGGCGCTTGGCTTTCTGGGCCTCGGCGCTCAGCCGCCCACGCCGGAGTGGGGCAGCATGCTCGCCGATGCCCGGCAGTACGTGCTTGAGGCCTGGTGGGTGGTGACTTTCCCGGGCTTGGCGATCCTGATCACGGTGCTCGCGTTCAACCTCATGGGTGACGGTCTGCGCGACGCCCTCGACCCGAAGTTGAAGCGCTGATGGCTCTGCTCGATATCCACAATCTCTCCGTCGCCTTCCAGACCCGGAAGGGGCAGTTCCCGGCGGTCACGGACATCAACCTCGCCCTCGACGAGGGAGAGGTGCTGGGCGTGGTCGGGGAATCCGGTTCCGGCAAGAGCGTCACCATGCTCGCGCTGATGGGCCTGTTGCCGTGGAACGCCACGGTCACGGCGGACCATCTGGGCTTCGCCGGGCGCGACGTGCTCGCACTCTCCGAGCGCGAGCGCCGCCGGCTGACGGGCAACGAGGTCGCGATGATCTTCCAGGAGCCCATGACCAGCCTCAACCCGAGCTTCACGGTGGGCTTCCAGATCGGCGAGACGCTCAAGATCCACGAGGGCGGCAACCGCCGTCAGCGCCGCCGCCGCACGGTGGACCTGCTCGGCCAGGTGGGGATCCCGGCGCCGGAGAAACGGCTCGACGACTACCCTCACCAGCTCTCCGGCGGCATGAATCAGCGCGTGATGATCGCCATGGCGATCGCCTGCAATCCGCGGCTTCTGATAGCGGACGAGCCCACCACGGCGCTCGACGTCACCATCCAGGCACAGATCCTGGATTTGCTGCTGCGCCTGCAGGAAGAGCGGGGCATGGCCATGATCCTCATCACCCACGACATGGGGGTGGTGGCCGAGGCGGCCCGGGATGTCTCGGTGATGTACGCCGGCCAGATGGTCGAGACCGGACGCAGCGAGGACGTGTTCAACCGGCCGCGTCACCCGTACACGGCGGCGCTGCTGAACGCGCTGCCCGAGCGCCATCCCGGCCATGATCGTCTACCCACGATCCCCGGCGTGGTGCCGGGAATCGAGGATCGCCCCGAGGGCTGCCTGTTCAATCCGCGCTGCGAGCGGGTGCAGCCGCATTGCCGCAGCGTGCGTCCGTCACTGGAATCGGACCGTTACGGGCGTGTGCGTTGTCACTACCCGCTGATCGACGAGAGGAGGGTGGCCGAATGACGGCGACAGTCATGGAGGCCCGTGACCTGGTGCAGACCTACGCCGTGCGGCAGGGGCCGTTTCAGCACGCGGCGCTGCACGCGGTGCGTGGTGTGAGCTTCGCGCTGCGCGCCGGCGAGACGCTGGCGGTGGTGGGTGAGTCGGGCTGCGGCAAGTCGACACTCGCGCGCATGTTGACGCTGGTGGAGCCGCCCAGCGAAGGAAACCTGCTGATCGACGGCCGCGACGCGACGCGGCCGACCCGCGCGGAGCTGCGGCGCCTGCGCCGCGAGGTACAGATGGTCTTCCAGGATCCTTACGGCTCGCTCAACCCGCGCAAGAAGGTGGGTGCGATCCTCGAGGAGCCGCTGGTGATCAACACCCGCATGGCCGCGAATGAGCGCCGCAAGGCGGCTCGCGAGATGATGGAACGGGTGGGCCTGCGCCCGGAGCATTACGACCGTTACCCGCACATGTTCTCCGGTGGCCAGCGCCAGCGTATCGCCATTGCGCGGGCGTTGATGCTGCGGCCGCACATCATCGTTCTCGACGAGCCGGTCTCCGCACTGGATGTCTCCGTGCAGGCGCAGGTCCTCAACCTCCTCAATGACCTCCAGCAGGAGTTCGAGCTGGCGTACCTGTTCATTTCCCATGACCTGTCCGTGGTGCGACATGTCGCTGACCAGGTAATGGTGATGTATCTGGGCCGGCCGGTGGAGGTGGCGCACCGCGACGACCTGTTCGCCGCGCCGCGCCACCCGTATACCCAGGCACTGCTCGCGGCGACGCCGGCGGTGAACCCCGAGCACCGTGGCCAGCGGCGGGCGCTTACCGGGGAGCTGCCTTCGCCCATCGCGCCACCGCCTGGCTGCGCGTTCCACAAACGTTGCCCCTACGCCAACGACCGATGCACCCGGGAGCGTCCGGATCTGAGGGTTGTGGACAACGTGCACGTGGCCTGCCATCGGGCGGAAGAGGTGTTGGAGGCGGAACGCAAGAGCGCGTGAACAAGCGGGAAGTGCAAAGTATCAGTTCGTGCTCATTATCACCGCCGTCGAATTGTGGTGCGGAGGATACGCCCGCTTGCCGCTTTGAACGTTTTTCTTTGAACTGCGCGCTCTAGGCGCAACGGCGCCTAGAGCGCGCCAATCAACGCCGCCACCGCCGGGTCCGGTTGCTGGTGGCGGCGTAGCAGGCGGTGAAGCGGTCGCCGGCGGGGGAAACCTTCCACGTCCAGGCGCAGGAGCTCGCCGCGGGCGAGTTCCTGTTGCACCGTCAGTGCCGAGACCACGGCGATGCCCGCGCCGGCGGCGACGGTCCGCTTGATCGCCTCGGTGCTCGCCAGCGCCATGGCTTCGATGGGCGCTAGCCCCGCGTCGGCCAAAGCCCGTTCCAGCACCGCGCGCGTGCCTGAGCCCGGCTCGCGCATGATCCAGGGCAGAACCGCGAGCTCCGCCAGCGTGTGGTGGCGGTCGGCATCCAGGTAGCCGGCGGCGGCGACCACGACGAGCTCGTCGGTGTGAAAGACCCTCGTGTTCAGCCCGGGGTGATCCGCGAAGCCCTCGGTGAGCGCGACGTCCAGCTCGCCGTCCAGCAACCGCCCCTGAATCTCCTCGGTATTGTCCACGGCGAGGGTGACACGCATTCCGGGCTGTTCCCGGGCGAGCCGGGCGAGTACCCGCGGCATGAGGTAATTGCCGATGGTCGTGCTCGCACCGACGGCGAGGCTGCCGGCGCGCAGCGTGGCGAAGTCGGCGAGCGCGGCTTCGGCCTCGCGCTCCAGGGCGAACAACCGGTCAGCGTAGCCGGCGAGCAGCTCTCCGCCCCGGGTGAGGCGCATGCCCCGCGGCAGGCGCTCGAAGAGGTCCAGGCCAAGATTTGCCTCGAGCTCGCGAACCTGCCTCGACACCGCTGGCTGACTGATGTGTAACTGCTCGGAGGCGGTGCTGACCCGTCCGCTCCGGGCGACCGCGTGAAAAACGGCGAGATGGTGCAGGTTCATGGTCCGGCCCCGTCGAACGTCTCTTAACAAAAAGGCATGGCTTATAGATATAACTTGTCCTATTAGTTAAGTGCCAGCCCGGGTAGCCTCCCGTTCGAATCTCACGCCGAGGAGCGCAACCATGGGGGAACAGACCCGGAGCCCATCGTCGATTGCGGCTGTGGTGCCGGCCTGGCTGCCGGGATTGGTCGTCAGTGGTGCGATCGCCGGGGCGGGCGTGATGCTGGCTCAGTGGCCGGTGCTCCAGCGCGCTGCGGTTAGCCCGCTGGTGGTCGCGATCCTCCTGGGTGTGCTGACGACCAATATGCTCGGCCGTGCGCTGGAAACGCTGCCCGGTCGGGGCTTCGCGCTGGCGCGGGGGCCGTTGCTTCGCCTCGCCATCGTGGTGTACGGACTGCGGGTTTCCCTGGCACAGATGGAGGCCGTCGGCGGTGGTGCGCTGCTGGTGAGCGTGTCGATGGTCGTGACCACGCTGGCATTCGCGTGGTTCGTCGGTCGCCGTTGGCTGGGCCTGGATGATGAGAGTGCCCTGTTGATCGGCTCGGGCAGCGCCATCTGTGGCGCAGCGGCGGTACTGGCCACCGAAGGCGTCGTGGGGTCGAGGCCCGGCAAGGTAGGGGTCGCCGTGGCGACGGTGGTGGTCTTCGGCAGCGCAGCCATGCTCGTCTATCCCGTGCTGTTGCCTTGGCTCGTCCACACCCTGGGGCTCGGCTGGGGGGCAACGGCCATGGGCATCTATACGGGAGCGACCGTCCATGAGGTCGCCCAGGTCGTCGCCGCCGGTGCGGCGTTGGGCCCGGACGTGCTGCAGGCGGCGCTGGTAACCAAGATGATGCGCGTGTGCCTGCTGGTACCGGTGCTTTTCGCGCTCGTGTGGCTGTTGCGCCGGCGTAATGGCAGCGGCGAACGCCGCATCGCGCTGCCCTGGTTCGCGCTCGCCTTCCTCGCGGCCATTGTCGTGCAGCCCTGGCTCGGCCTCACCGAGATGCAGGTGCAGGCCATCGCGCAGGGGGACGATCTCATGCTCGCTACCGCCATGGCGGCCCTGGGGCTGACCGTGCGCTGGTCGACGGTCCGCGCCGCGGGCGCCCGGCCGTTAATCCTCGGGGCGCTGCTTTTTGTTCATCTCGTTGGTATGGGGTTGCTGGTGAGCTGGCTGGTCGTTGGTTGACGTTGCGGGTTTCGAGTTTCGGGTCCGGGGTCCTGCTCCGGTCGCGAACCCGGAGATTTGTCGCGCGAGACGCGCGACCCGAAACTTCCTACTTGCAACTCATGCCTTTCAGTGCTCCAGGATCTGCTGCAGGAACCGCTGGGTCCGCGGTTCTTCGGGGTTGCTGAAGAAAGTCGACGGCGGCGCCTGCTCGACGATCTCGCCACCGTCCATGAAGATCACCCGGTCGGCGACGGTCTTGGCGAATCCCATCTCGTGGGTGACGCAGAGCATGGTCATGCCGGATTCGGCGAGCTCGATCATGACGTCGAGCACCTCCTTGATCATCTCCGGGTCCAGCGCGGAGGTGGGCTCGTCGAAGAGCATGATCTTCGGCTGCATGCACAGCGCCCGGGCGATGGCCACGCGCTGTTGCTGGCCGCCGGAGAGTTGTCCCGGGTACTTCTGTGCCTGCTCGGGGATACGCACCCGCTCGAGATATTGCATGGCGGTGGCTTCGGCTTCCCGGCGCGGGGTCTTGCGCACCCACATGGGCGCGAGGCAGCAGTTCTCCAGCACCGTGAGGTGGGGGAAGAGATTGAAGTGCTGGAAGACCATGCCGACCTCGCGGCGCACGGTCTCGATGTGCTTGATGTCCTCGGTGAGCTCGATGCCATCGACCTCGATGCGTCCGCGCTGGTGTTCCTCGAGGCGGTTGAGGCAGCGGATGAAGGTGGATTTGCCCGATCCGGACGGGCCGCAGATGACGATGCGCTCACCGCGGCTGACGGTGAGGTCGACCTCCTTGAGGGCGTGAAAGGTGCCGAACCACTTGTGCATGCCTTCCACGCGGATGATCACGTCGCCGCTGGTGGCGGCGGAGGCCACGGGGCCCCGGTCGATGGTGGCGGTGTCGTTCATCGTATGGTCCTCAGCGTTCGCGGTGGCCCGTGTCGAGCTTGCGTTCCAGGTTCTGGCTGTAGCGGGACAGCCCGAAGCAGAACACCCAGAACACGGCGGCGACGAACACGTAGCCCTCGGTGGCCACGTCCCGCCAGGCCGGGTCGATGATGGTCGCCTGAACCGTGCCGAGCAGATCGAACAGCCCGATGATGAGCACCAGCGAGGTGTCCTTGAATAGCGCGATGAATGTGTTGACGATGCCTGGAATCACCAGCTTGAGGGCCTGGGGCAGGATCACCAGGCCCATCTTCTTCCAGTAGCCGAGCCCCAACGCGTCTGCGGCCTCGTACTGGCCCTTGGGGATGGCCTGCAGTCCGCCGCGGACCACCTCCGCCATGTAGGCCGACTGAAACATTATGATCCCGATCAGCGCCCGTAACAGCTTGTCGAAATTCACGCCCTCGGGCAGGAATAGCGGCAGCATCACCGAGGCCATGAACAGCACGGTGATCAATGGCACGGCGCGCCATATCTCGATGAACACCACCGAGAGCCCCCGGATCACGGGCATTGTCGAGCGCCGTCCGAGCGCGAGGACGGTGCCCACGGGCAGGGCGGCGAAGATACCGCCGTAGGCGAGTACCAGGGTCAGCATCAGCCCGCCCCAGTCCTCGGTGGGCACACTCTCCAGTCCGAGCACGCCGCCATGGATGAGCACGAAGGCGATGACGGGAAACGCCGTCAGCCCGAAGATCCCGAGCCAGCGGCGGCCCGGGAAGCGCTCGACGAACTGCGGTGCGAAGGCGATGGCGAGCAGCGCGAAGACGATGTTCACCCGCCATCGCATGGCTTCGGGGTAGAAGCCGTAAATGAAGAAGGCGAGGCGCTCGCGCACGAACAGCCAGCAGGCACCGTCGGTATCGCAGGCGCTCGGGTCGGCGCCGACGAAGCGCGCGTCCACCAGCACCCAGTCGATCACCGGGATGGCGTAGCGGATCAGCAGATAGCCCGCCACGACGGTGAGGAGGCTGTTGTACCACGTGGAGAAGAGGTTCTGCCGCAACCAGCCGAGCACGCCGATCTGACGGCGCGGCGGTGGCAGGTCCGGATGGCGTTCCGAAGTGACTGACACGCTAGCGCTCCTTCAGGGCCACCGCCCGGTTGTAGAGGTTCATCAGCGCCGAAATGGACAGGCTGATGACGAGGTAGACCGTCATGGTCATGGCGACGATTTCCACGGCCTGACCGGTCTGGTTGAGGGTGGTGCCCATGAATACGGCGACTAGATCCGGGTAGCCGATGGCCGTGGCCAGCGAGGAGTTCTTCGTCAGGTTGAGGTACTGACTGGTCAGCGGCGGAATGATCACTCGCATTGCCTGGGGGATGACCACCAGACGCAGCGTGAGCCGTGGCCGCAGTCCCAGGGCACTGGCGGCTTCGACCTGGCCGCGATCCACGGAGAGTATGCCCGAGCGAACGATCTCGGCGATGAAGGCCGCCGTGTACACCGCGAGCGCCGTGAGCAGCGCAGCGAGCTCGGGCAGCACCGTCATGCCGCCGCGGAAGTTGAAGCCCTGCAAAGCCGGCAGTTGCCAGGCGATGGGGGTGCCGGCGAGCACGTAGGCGAGTGCCGGCAGGCCGATGATCAGCGCCAGACCCGGCCAGAGGACCGGCAGGCGCCTGCCCGTGCGGTCCTGGCGGCGCTTCGCTGCCCGCGCCAATACCACGGTGGCGGCGATGCCGGCGAGCAGGGCCAGCGCCACCCAGCCGGCGCCGGGCTGGAAGATGGGCTCCGGCAGGTACAGGCCGCGGTTGTTGAGAAACACCGTCTCGCCGACGGTGACGCTCTGGCGTGGCGAAGGCAGGTTCTGGAGTACCGCGAAGTACCAGAAGAAGATCTGCAGCAGCAACGGGATGTTGCGAAAGACCTCGATGTAGGCGAGCGCGAGCTTCGCGATCAGCCAGTTGGAGGACAGCCGCGCGATGCCGACGACGAAGCCGAGCAGCGTGGCGATGACGATGCCGAGCCCGGAGACGAGCAGCGTGTTGAGCAGGCCCACCCAGAAAGTGCGCCCATAGCTCATGGTTTCGTCGTAGGGAATCAGCGAGAACAGGATGCCGAAGCCGGCCGGCTCGTCGAGGAAGCCGAGGCCGGTGGAGATGCCGCGCTCGGCCATGTTGGTGAGCGTGTTGTCGAGCAGCGTCCAGCCCAGCCAGCCGACGACGGCGAGCGCGAGTATCTGGAAGGCGATGGCACGGATCCGCGGGTCGCGCCAGGGGCGTCTTGCTGCCGGTGGTGTAGTGTCAGTGGTGGTGTTCATCGCGTCATGCCCGGGGCGTGGGCCCGTTGGCTAATCCGGTCACAGGTCATGCTACGTGTCAGAGTGCTTGTGCGGTTCGGCGGCGAGGTGCGCATCGAGTGAGCGCAACTGAGCGCAACGCCGCAGCCGGGCCGCACAGGTGCTCCCTCGGGCAAGCGCTGTCGGGTGCCGTCTCGGCACCACGCGCCCTTGAACATCGAGGCGGTTGACCCGGGTGTCGCGAGCCCATGGCAGTGGTCTCATACCAGGGCCTGTGGAAGCGCCACAGCGCCCGAGCGGCACGCTGACATGTGGCATGACCTGTGATCGGGTTAGTACCGGATTGACCCCGGGCGCGCTGCGTGCGCCCGGGGCGGCGTCGAACGGACCGCAATCAGCGGATCGGCGGGGCGTACATCAGGCCGCCGTCGGTCCACAGAGCGTTCATGCCGCGTTCGAGCTCCAGTGGACTGTCCGAGCCCACGTTGCGGCGGTAGATTTCCCCGTAGTTGCCCACGTGCTCGATGATTCGGGTGCCGAAGTCCGCGGGCAGCCCGAGCTTCTCGCCCATGTCACCGGATGAGCCGAGCATGCGCTGGATGGTGGGGTTCTCGGCATCCTGCATGTCCGCGACATTGTCGGAGTTGACACCGAGTTCCTCGGCGTTGATCAGAGTGAACAGCGTCCACTTGATGACGTCGTACCACTGGTCGTCGCCTTGGCGCACCGCCGGGCCCAGCGGCTCCTTGGAGATGACCTCGGGCAGCACCTTCGCCGCCGACGGGTCCGGCAGCTTGATACGCAGGGCGTTGAGCTGCGACTGATCGGAGGTGAGGACGTCGCAGCGGCCGGCGTTGAATGCGCTGATGGTCTGGTCGGAGTTTTCCAGCACCAGCGGGTTGTACTCCATGTCGTTCCTGCGGAAGTAGTCCGCCAGGTTGAGCTCCGTGGTGGTGCCGGCGAGCACGCAGACCGTGGCCCCGCTCAGCTGCTTGGCGCTGTCGACGCCGAGTGCCTTTTTGATGAGAAAGCCCTGGCCGTCGTAGTACGTCGTGCCCGCGAAATTCACGCCCAGCGAGGCGTCGCGGGTGAGTGTCCAGGTGGTGTTGCGCGAGAGGACGTCGATCTCGCCGGACTGCAATGCGGTGAAGCGTTCCTTGGCGGTCAGCGGTATGAAGCGCACTTTCCCCGGATCGTCGAAGATCGCAGCGGCGACGGCGCGGCAG
>CAZHBN010000040.1:0-6187 GCA_964530405.1 uncultured Ectothiorhodospiraceae bacterium | reverse complement strand
AGACCTTGCCAGTTGCCGTCGGCGTCAGTCGCGGAGAATCCGGGCAGGCCGCTGTTCACGCCGCAGATGAGCTGGCCGCGGTCCTTGACCGTGGCAAGGGTGCCGTCGTCGGCGGCAGAGACGGTGGCGGATGCGGCGAGGGCGGCGACGGCGCCCAGGCTGGTCAGGGCGGACACGAATCGTTTCATGGCGTTGGCTCTCCTCCTGTTGGGATCGTTACACCCGGTGCCGTCCAGGTTGTGGGGCTGGGTGTCCAGGCAGGCGGGAGCCGGCGTCGTGGGCGCCGGTGTGGCGTACGGCATCCGGATCACGGCGTCGTTTGCCATCTCTCCCCCCCAAATTCGTGCTTGTCGTTCTTGCTGCGGGCCTGGCCACGCTTTCTCGGGCGCCCGCAGTATTATCGTGTGCAACGGTAGCATCGCAGCCGCGGGCACGCTACAGGGTGCGGTGGTGCTGCGTCCGGGGTGACAAGGTCGAAGGCCGACGTTCAAAGTTCAAAGCGGGAAGCGGGAAGTGTGCGTACGAACGGCATCACGATTTCCGGCACGGCCATTTCCGCTTGCTTCTTCCGCTTTCCACTTGTCACTTGTTACTCGGATGTCCGCGACGCTCGTGCGGGTGTGGTTCGCTGTCGGGGACGACGGGGTCGTAGCCTTCGGCACGCAGTGCCTCCAGGACTTCGGCGGTGTGCTCGCTGCCGAGTGTCTCCAGCGTTGCCTCGACTTCCGTGGCCCGCAACGACAGGTCGGTGAACGTGCGCTGGTGCGCGATCTGGATGACATTGGCGCGATGCTCGGCGAGCAACCGTGTGAACTCCGCCAGGGAGCCGGGCACGTCGGCGATGCCGACGCGAACGCGCACGATCCGGCCTGAGCGTACCAGGCCGCGCTGTATCACCGAGGACAGGGGCAGCAGATCGATGTTGCCGCCACTGAGGATCATGCCGACGCGCTTGCCGCGAAAGCGCTCCGGCTGGGCGAGGATGGCGGCGAGCCCGGCCGCGCCCGCCCCCTCGGCGACGGTTTTCTCGATATCGAGCAGCATCAGCACGCCGCGCTCGATTTCCGCCTCGTCCACGAGCATGACCTCGTCCACCAGCTCGCGAATCAGCGGTAGCGTGAGCCCGCCGGGCTGTTTGACGGCGATGCCCTCGGCGATGGTCGCCGGACCGCAGGCGACGGGCTGGCCGGCCAAGGTCTGCTGGACGGCGGCGAATCGCCGCGTCTGCACGCCCACGATTTCGATGTCCGGACTCAGGGCGTGCGCGGCGACGGCGTTGCCGGCAATGAGCCCGCCACCGCCGATGGGCATCACCAGGGTATCCAGGTCGGGGAAGTCCTCGAGCATTTCCAGGGCGATGGTGCCCTGGCCGGCGATTACGTACTCGTCGTCATACGGGTGGACGAACACGTAACCGTGCTCTTCGGCGAGTTGGTGAGCGTATTCGCCCGCCTCGGCGACGCCGTCGCCGACGAGCTGGACGTCGGCGCCGAATGCGCGGGTGTTGCGCACCTTCACGTTCGGCGTGTGGCGTGGCATCACGATGGTGGCGTGTATGCCGAGGCGTTCGGCATGGTAGGCGATCGCCTGGGCGTGGTTGCCGGCGGACATGGCGATCACGCCGCGGCGGCGTTCCTCCGGCGTCAGTGCGAGCAGGCGGTTCAGGGCCCCGCGTTCCTTGAAAGCAGCGGTGAACTGGTGGTTCTCGAACTTGATGAACAGCTCGCAACCCGTGATACGCGAGAGCGTGCGTGACAGCGAGCATGGCGTGCGGACGATGCTGCTGGCGATGTTCGCGGCCGCTGCACGAACGTCATCGACCGATACCGTCATTGGTCGTCGAGCCTCCCCTGCGTTTCGTTATCGTATGCCGAGCCACGACCCGGTCGGGAAAGCCTAGCCCGGATGCGGACCTTTGTGCCAACGCTGCTGCGGGGGATTCGCGCGGGCGAGCGCCTCTGGGGCAACGGGACGGCTGAAGAGGAAGCCCTGGCCGAAGCGACAGCCGTGCCGGCGGAGGAAGGCGAGCTGCGCCTCGGTTTCGATGCCCTCGGCGACGATACGCAGGCCCAAGCCTTCGGCCATGGCCATGATCGCCCGCGCGATGGCCGCGCTGTCGGCATCGTCGGGCAGGTCTCGCGTGAACGACTTGTCGAGCTTGAGAATAGAGATCGGTAGGCGTTTCAGGTAGGCGAGCGAGGAGTAGCCGGTGCCGAAGTCGTCCACGGCAATATCCACGTCCATTACCCGCAACGCTTCGAGTGCATCCAGGACCCCGCCCGGCGCCTGCATGAGCAGGCTCTCGGTTACCTCGACAATGAGATGGTGAGGCGCTATGCCGGCTTCGTCCACCGCCGCGCGCAGATCGGCGACCAGGTCGCCTTGCTGCAGATGGGCGGGCGAGACGTTCACGGCGATGCGTGGCGGGCCGCTGCCGGCATCCAGCCAGGCGCGCATCTGCCGGCAGGCGGCGCGAAACACCCATCGGCTCACCGGCACGATGAGACCCGAGTGCTCGGCGACGGGAATGAACTCGCCTGGAGGCACGGTACGCCCGTCCTGGCGTTGCCAGCGCACCAGGGCTTCGTAAGCGACCGGCAGGCCGCGGGTGAGATCCAGGACGGGCTGGTACTCGAGAAACAGGCGGTCGTCGTCGATCGCCGCGCGCAGCGCACCGGCGGTGGCGATCCGGTGGTAGGCGCGGTCGGAGAGCTCGGGCTGAAAGACCCGCGTGGTGTTCCGGCCTTCCGCCTTGGCGAGGTACATGGCCGCGTCGGCGGCGCGAATCAGCGTTTCGGCGTCCTCGCCATGCTCCGGCGCCAGGGCGATGCCGATACTGGCGGTGATGTAGATGGGGCGCCCTCCCGCCTCGAACGGCACATCAAGGGCATCCAGCAGGTCTGCTGCCACCGCGTGGGCGCGTTCGCGCGCGCCGTGGTCGGCGAGCAGTACCATGAACTCGTCGCCGCCGAGGCGGGCTAGAAGGTCGCCTTGGCCGACGTGCGCCTCCAGCCGCCGGGCGACCACGCCGAGGACACGGTCGCCTTCGGTATGGCCCAGGCTGTCGTTGACGTCCTTGAACCCGTCCAGGTCGATGAACAGCACCGCCAAGTCGGCGTTCGTGGTGGTCTCGCCTTCCAGCGCCCGGACCAGGCGCTCCCGCAGGGCAATGCGGTTGGGTAGCCCGGTAAGCGGATCATGGTGGGCGAGATAGTGCAGTTCCGCCTGGCTCTCGCGGATTGCGGTGATATCGCCAATCAGTGCTATGAAGGCGGCACTGGAGGCATGCGGCTGGCTCAGGCGCGAGAGGCTGAGCCAGGCGGGAAACTCGGTACCGTCGTGGCGCTGGCAGTCGATTTCCCCCTCCCAGCGACCGTCGCGGGCAACGGCGTCAGTAAGTCGCGCAATGGCGGTGTGCGAGTGGCCGCAGAGCGTGCGCAGTAACGGTTCCCCTTCGATGCTCGCCGCCTCCCGGCCGGTCATGCGGCGGTAGGCGGTGTTGCTCTCGAGGATGGCGCCGTCGTCGTCAGCGACGAGGATGCCTTCGCCGGCATTCTCCAGGACGGCGGCGGCCAGGCGCAGCCGTTGTTCGCCGTGAATGCGCTCGAGCTCGGAGGCGGCCCGTGCGGCGAAGATCTGCATCAATGAGCGTGCTTCGTCCGGGGCCTCGAGCGGGCGGTCGAAAACCGCAACCAGCAGGCCGATGGCGCGGTCGGCGCTGTCACGCAGGCGAATGCCGACGTAGGCCTCGGCGTCGAGCTCGACGAGATCCGTGTCTTCGGGGAAGGCTTTGGTGACCTGCCGGGGAATCACGCAGAGGTCATTCCTGACAGTGTCCTCACAGGGGGTGCCCGCCAGACGGTAGTCGCCGGTTTCCGTGTGCGCGTTGCGGCACCACCCGGCGGTAACGGTTGCCGTGGTGCTGGCATCGCCGTCGGCGACCTCGGCGATATGTACCAGGGTCGCGTCCAGGGCTTCGCCAAGGCGTTCGACCAGCATCTGGAAGAACGCATGTCCCGTGCCCGTTGCGACGCCGGAGGCGATGGTGTGCAGGAGTCGCTTGTGGCGCTCGCGCTCCGCATTCATCAATGCCTGTGTGGTTTGGTCCGCGAGCTCGCCGGCGAAGCGTATCTCGTCCTCGAGCCATTCACGGGGCTGGCCCACGTGCTCCAGACACAGGACGCCGTATACGCGACCGTGCAGGCGTACGGCGCTGTCGAGCAGGGCACCGATGCCCTCGGGGGCGAGGTAATCCTCGGCAAGCTCTCGTGTCCGCGGGTCGTTGACGGCATCGGCGGCGTCAATGGTGCGCCCGTTGTTGACGGCATCCAGATAGGCAGGGCAGTGCGCCCCGTCGATGTTGTGTCCGCAGGAGACGCCCGCGTCGGCGTCGTAGAGGCACTCGCAGGTCAAGCCCGGCGGTTGATCGTGGAGGCGCCAGAAACTCGCCTTGTTCACCGCCAGGGCATGGGTGGCGGTCCGGCAGATGCGTTCGAGCGCTTGTTCGATATCCTCGCCGCTGCCGATTACCGGGTCCGTGGCGAGCTGGGCGAGGGCGCGTTCCTGGCGGCTGGTGCGCTGCAGCCGGCGTTGCTCGCGCAGAATTGTCTCGCGGCGGATGTCGACGGGTTGTACCAGCACCATGCGGTGCCAGCCCTCGTTGATCCAGAGGTCGTTCGAGGTGATCTCGACCTCGAATGTGCTGCCGTCGGCGCGTTGGTGTGTCCAGGTGCCCGCGTAGCGGGGGCCGCCATTGCGGGGCGGTACCACCTGTCGCAGCGCGCTACGGGATTCCGGCGGGTGCAGGTGCTCGATGGTCAGCCCGCACAGCTCGGCGGCCGGATAACCATAGATGGCTGCTGCCGCGCGGTTGGCGAACCGTATAGTCAGGTCGTTGGGATCGTAGACCAGCATCGGGTAAGGGCTGGCCTCGAACAGTTCCCTGTAACGCGTTTGCGTGCTGTCGTCGCTCACCCGCCTCGCCCCCTCTGCGGGTCGGTCCCTCCATGCGTTGCAAGCGTGGCACAGGGGCGCGCTAGCGGCAACGCGGCGGCTGCGTACGTCGGCACCGCCGGTATTTTCGGAGGGCCCATAAACAAACGGGGCCAGCCCGAAGGCTGGCCCCGTTTAGGCCGTAACGGCGTTCCAAGCGGGATGCTTAGAAGCTGTAGACGGCACCCGTGGACACGTAGTCGTCCGCGTCCTCGTTCTTGTCGAGCCAGCCGCCCTCGACGTAGACGTAGAAGTTGCTGGCGACGTTGTAGTTCGCGTTGATCAGGAACTCGGTGCGGCTGTCGCCCTCGTCCGGATCGATCTCCTGGACGGCGGCGGTAACCGCGCCAACGCCGTAGTCATAGCTGCCGGTCAGGGCGTAGAGCTGGGCCTCGCCGTTACCGGCGCTGTCCTCGCCGACCTGCTCGAGCTTGGCGGCCAGGGTGACGGGGGCGAGGTTGACGACACCGGTAAGACCGATGTTGCCGTCCGCGTCTTCCTCGTAGCCACGGTCGTCGTAGCCGAGGTGCACGGCGAACATGTCGGTGGTGTACTTGGCCACGGCCTGGAAGGTGCTGTCACCGTCGCCGAGGGAGTCATCACCGTAGGGCGAGGAGCCCGAGTCCGCGGCGTCGCCCTCGTAGGCCGCCTGCAGCTCGAAGGTGAAGCCGCCGAAGTTCGGGGAGAAGTAGGCGATCTGGTCGCCGACTTCGCTGTCGCCGTTGGCCTCGGTCATGCCGGTGGCCTCGAACGGGTTCAGCGGATCGGAGATGGAGTCCTGGAAGATGCCGTCCCAGGTACCGATCTGGACAGTACCGAAGTTACCCTTGATGCCGGCGAACACCTCGTCGGTGTCGGAGATGCCCCCGTCGCCTTCCTTCTCGTCCGCACGATACTCCCACTCGGCGCGGAAGTAACCGGTGAGGCCGTTGTCCCACTTGTGCTCGCCCTCGACGCCGAAGGTCGAGCCATTGTCGGTGAGCTCGCTCTCGCTGTCACCGGCGGCGTTGTTCTGGTCGATGTAGATGTACTGCAGGTTGCCGTACACCGAGAAGGTGGTGGCGTCGTTGACCTTGAAGTCCGCGGCGTGGGCGGAAGTCGCGCCCATCGCGGCGGCGATCGCCAGAGCAGTGACGGTCTTCTTCATTGTGGCGTCCCTCATCTCCGTTTGATGTTGGCTCTCGTCGCGCCCGCG
>CAZHBN010000039.1:0-20098 GCA_964530405.1 uncultured Ectothiorhodospiraceae bacterium | reverse complement strand
CCAGCCGGGGCTCGTCATCCACACCGTGGGCTGGCCCATGGACTCGCGGACCTACGGCGGCAGCTTTCTCTACCACCTGGAAGACAACCAGGTGGCCGTTGGATTCGTCATCGGTCTCGACTACGACAACCCTTACCTGTCGCCTTTCGAGGAAATGCAGCGCTTCAAGACCCATCCGGCGATTCGCGAGACCTTCGAGGGTGGCCGGCGCATCAGCTACGGAGCGCGGGCGCTGTCCGAGGGCGGCTACCAGTCCATTCCCCGGCTGACCTTTCCGGGCGGACTGTTGGTCGGCGACACCGCGGGCTTTCTCAACGTGCCCAAGATCAAGGGCACGCACACCGCCATGAAATCCGGCATGACCGCTGCGGACGCCGTTTTCGAGGTCCTCACCGAGGACGATGCCCATGGCCGCGAAGTCACCGCCTACCCGGAACGGCTCAAGCAAAGCTGGCTGTGGGACGAGCTTCACCAGGTGCGCAACATACGTCCCGCCTTCCGCTGGGGGCTGTGGCCGGCGATGGCCTACGCCGCACTCGATACCTACGTCCTGCGCGGCAAAGCACCTTGGACGCTGCGCCACCACGCCGACCACGAGTGCCTCAAACCCAGGGATCAGGCCCGGCCCATCGACTACCCGAAACCCGACGGCGTGCTGACCTTCGACAAGCTCTCCTCCGTATTCATCTCCAACACCAATCACGAGGAGCACCAGCCGAGCCATCTCACGCTGCGTGACGACACCGTGCCCGTAACGGTGAATCTCGAACGCTACGCCGGGCCCGAAGCCCGCTACTGTCCCGCCGGCGTCTACGAGTTCGTCGAGAGCGAAGACGGTGGCATGCGGCTGCAGATCAACGCGCAGAACTGTGTCCACTGCAAGACCTGCGACATCAAGGACCCCACCCAGAACATCGACTGGGTCGTCCCCGAAGGCGGCGGCGGGCCGAACTACCCGAACATGTAAAGGAGCAGGCTTTACACACTGGCGACGTCAAGGCAGACGCACGAAGGGCACAAAGCGAGAGAAGGGTCAGCAGGCGTTATCCGGACCGGGAAGTCGTTGCCCGGGGCCTCGGTAGCCTTGGCCTTCTCCCTTTGTGTCTTTGTGCCCTGCACCGCCCCCCGGCGCTTGCCTTCCCGCCGCCGCATCCCCATGACCTGATCATCCGAGTACGCTAATGCCTTGTGCCAGCGAGCCTGTCGATCGCTGTCTCAAGCCACGCGGCGCGTAGTGCCACACGGGCAACTTGAGCGACAAGCAACGCAGCCGGAGCGATCGCCATCCTCGAGCGCTCATACGGCACCTCGGCGGCGTTGCGCTCTCTCGGTTGAGGGCGTCGCCACCTCGTCGCTCGCGCGCCTTGCAGCTAAGCCGCCCATGCGCTCCGGCACAGGGGCATTACCTGGAGTCGGATGAAGTATTGCCGATAGTCACAATGCACCGTTGGTACCGCGCGTGGATCACCCGCGTGCCGGCGGCGCTATGCTATCCTGCCGACCCTTTCATTCGAGATTGAACTTTTTACGGTGCTAATGTTCCGATGCCTGCCGGGTTCCGGCGCCTACCCTCCGCGCTGACCGCTGCCCCGGAACGACCGCCCAACGTGTATCCGCACCTCAGGGATGGAAGCCAATGAAAGTGTTCACGCGGCTGATACTGGTTCTGATCTTTCTCGCTGCCGTGCTCGGCGGCATCTTCGGCTGGAAGTACTACCAGTTCCAGCAGATGTCGGCGCAGCTCTCGCAGCCCCAGCCGCCCGCCACCGTCTCGGCCACACGCGCACGCGAGGCGAGCTGGCAGCCCAGCATCCGCGCCGTGGGCAGCCTGACCGCGGTGAACGGCATCGATATCACCACCGAAGTGGCCGGCAAGGTCCGAGCTCTGGCGTTCGAATCCGGCGCCCGGGTCTCGGCCGGTGACACGCTGGTGCGCCTGGACGACAGTGTCGACCGCGCGGCACTGGACGGGCTCGTGGCCGACCGCGAGCTCGCCCGCGTACAGTTCGAGCGCTCGTCGAACCTGCTGCCGAAGCGCGCGGTATCGCAGTCACAATTCGACGAGGCCAAGGCAAAGTACCAGGCCGCGCAGGCGCAGGTGGCCGAGCAACAGGCGCGCCTGGCTAAGATGACCATCACCGCGCCGTTCGACGGGCTGCTCGGCATCAGCCAGGTGGACGTGGGGGAATACCTCTCGCCCGGGCAGAAGATCGTCACGCTGACCACCCTCGACCCGATCTACGTGGACTACGCGGTGCCGGAGCGGCGGTTCAGCGAGCTGTCCGTGGGGCGTGCGGTCGAAGTACGTGTCGACGCCTACCCCGGCCGCACCTTCAGCGGCGAGATCTCGGCCATAGATTCCGGCGTCGACGAAGGCACTCGCACCGTCGACGTTCGCGCCACCCTGCGTAACGAGAACCGCGCGCTACGCCCCGGCATGTTCGCCGAAGTCGAGACCCTCGAACCCCGGAAGCGCAACGTGGTCACGGTGCCGCGCACGGCGGTCTCCACCAACACCTATGGCGACTTCGTCTTCGCCATCACGGAGAACGACGCCGGCGATCTCGTCGCGCAGCGCCGCTCGGTGACCACCGGTGTCTCCCGCGATGGCCGCATCGAGATTACCGATGGCCTCGCCGGCGGTGATCGGGTGGTCAGCGCCGGTCTGGTCAAGCTCCGCGACGGCCAGAAGGTGACGATCGACAACGGCGTCTCGCTCGACGGGGAGGTCGCCGAGCAATGAAGTTCACGGATATCTTCGTACGCCGCCCCGTCCTCGCGACGGTGGTGAGCCTGCTGATCCTGCTGATTGGCGCACGCTCGCTCGGCTTGCTGGAGGTCCGTCAGTACCCGGAGCTCGAGAACACGGTGGTAACGGTGACCACCGCCTATCCCGGGGCGAGTTCGGAGCTCGTGAAGGGTTTCGTCACCACACCGCTGCAGCAGGCGATCGCCGAGGCCAACGGCATCGACTATCTTACCGCCACCAGCGCTCAGGGCTCCTCCACCATCGAAGCCCACATGGAGCTCAACTACGACCCCAACGCGGCTGTGGCGGAAATCCAGGCGAAGGTGGCCAGTCAGCGCAACGTGCTCCCGGAAGCCGCCGAGGATCCGGTCATCGAGTCGTCCACCGGTGACTCCACCGCGCTGATCTACCTAGCCTTCTACAGCGATCAGATGAGCGTGCCCCAGGTCACCGACTACCTGATCCGGGTGACACAGCCACAGCTCCAGGCCCTGCCCGGTGTCGCCAAGGCCCGGCTTTTCGGCAAGCCCTTCGCCATGCGCATATGGCTCGATCCCCAACGCATGGCCTCGCTGGGGGTGACCGCCAGCGACGTGGCGGGCGTCCTGCGCGCGAACAACTACCTCGCCGGCGTGGGTCAGACCAAGGGTCAATACACCGCGATCACCCTTACGGCCACGACGGACGTGAGCGAACCCGAGAACTTCCGCGACCTGGTGGTCCGCAGTGACGGCGGTACCCTCGTCCGCCTCGGCGACATCGCCCGCACGGAGCTGGACGCGGAGAACTACGACACCGAAGCCTGGTACAAAGGCCGCCCGGCGGTGTTCATGGCCATCGAGCAGGCACCCGGCGCCAACCCACTGGACACCGCCAAGGCCGTCCAGGACAAAGTCGAGGACATCCGCTCGCAGCTACCGGAAGGCATGAGCGTCGTCCTGCCCTATGACGCCTCGGAGTTCATCGAGGACTCCATCGACGAGGTCTACAAGACGATCGCCGAGGCGGTACTGATCGTGCTGCTGGTGATCTACCTGAGCCTGGGCTCCATGCGCGCGGCTGTCATCCCCGCCGTCGCAGTGCCGCTCTCGCTCATCGGTGCCGGTTTCCTCATGCTCGCGATGGGCTTCTCGCTGAACCTGCTCACGCTGCTGTCGATGGTGCTCGCCATCGGCCTGGTCGTGGACGATGCCATCATCGTGGTGGAGAACGTCCACCGCCATATCGAAGCGGGTGAAGACCGCTTTCGCGCCGCGCTCCAGGGTGCACGCGAGCTGGCGCTGCCCATCATCGCCATGACAACGACACTGGTCGCGGTCTACGCGCCGATCGGCTTCATGGGCGGACTCGTGGGCACGCTATTTACCGAGTTCGCCTTCACGCTGGCCGGAGCGGTACTGGTCTCAGGGGTGGTGGCGCTGACGCTCTCGCCCATGCTCTCGGGCAAGGTGCTCAAGCCTCACGGCAAGCCCGGGCGCTTCGAGCGCATCGTGGAGCGTGTGTTCAACGGCCTCGCCAGGGGCTACCGGGCACTGCTAGCACGCTCTCTGGAGACGATATCGGTCACCATGGTCTTCGCCGTGGCGATCCTCGGCTCGATCTACTTCATGTTCATGATGTCCCAGAGCGAACTCGCGCCCACCGAGGACCAGGGCATTCTCTTCTTCCAGGCGACAGCGCCTCGCACGGCCACCATCGATTACCTGACAACCTATTCCAAGGACGTACAGGACAAGCTGGAATCCGTGCCCGGCTATCACGAGAGCTTCATGATCCTCGGCGGCACCGAGGCGAACACGGTTTTCGGCGGCTTCAAGATGAAAAGCTTTGGCAACCGTGAGATCTCGCAGTTCGAGGCGCAACCGCAGCTCCAGCAGGCGCTGGCCAACGTGACCGGCTTCCAGATCAGCGCGTTCCCGCGCCCGGCACTGCCCGGCGCCAGTGGCGGGCTACCGGTTCAGTTCGTGATGACCTCCGGCGCCGGCTACGAGGAAATGAACCAGATTGCCGACGAGCTCCTCGGAAGAGCGATGGGCAGCGGCAATTTCATGTTCCTGCAGAAATCAGTGGATTTCGACCGACCAACCACGTCAGTAGTGGTCAACCGTGACCGTGCCGGCGACCTCGGGATCAGCATGCAGGAAATCGGGCAGAATCTCGCCGGCATGCTGAGCGGCAGCTACGTCAACCGCTTCAGCATGGACGGACGCAGCTACAAGGTGATCCCGCAGGTGGAACGCAGCCACCGCCTGGACGAGGAAATGCTCGCCGACTACTACATCCGCGCGGACACCGGCGATCTGGTACCGCTGTCCACGCTGGTGTCATTCGAGCAGAGCGTGGAACCTTCCAAGCGGACGCAGTTCCAGCAGCTCAATTCCATCACGCTTCAGGGCGTCATGACACCGGGCGTGACCATGGGCGACGCCCTGGGCTACCTGGAGGAGCAGGCCGCGGAGCTGTTCCCGCGCGGCTACGGCTACGACTACACCGGACAGTCGCGGCAATTCAAGCAGCAAGGCTCAGCGCTCATCATCACCTTCTTCCTGTCACTGCTGGTGATCTACCTCGTACTGGCGGCACAATTCGAGAGCTGGCGGGATCCGCTGATCATCCTGGTGTCCGTACCCATGTCGATCGCGGGCGCAATGGCATTCATCACCCTAGGCTTCGCAACCATGAACATCTATACGCAAGTGGGCTTGATCACGCTGATCGGTGTGGTCGCGAAGAACGGCATTCTGATCGTGGAGTTCGCCAACCAGCAACAGATCGAGAAGGGGCTTTCCAAGCTCGATGCGGTACTGGAGGCGGGGGCGATTCGCCTGCGGCCGATCATCATGACCTCCGTGGCGCTCATCGTCGCCATGATTCCGCTTCTGACCGCCAGTGGCCCGGGCGCGGTGAGCCGGTTCGCCATCGGCCTGACCATCGCCACCGGCCTCGGCATCGGCACGCTGTTCACGCTGTTCGTACTGCCGGCGTTCTACCTGCTGCTGGCACGCGATCACAGCAAGGCGAAGGTCACCGAGGAGGAACACCCGGACGATCCGGAGACGGTGGAAGCCGGGGTGTGAACGGCCCTGCGAACCCACCGCGAACAACGCCCGCCAAACTGGCGGGCGTTGTTCGTTCCGGGGCAAGCGGCAAGCGGCAAGCGGCAAGCGGCAAGCGGCAAGCGGCAAGCAGGAGGCTAGGGGGATTCCCCGAGTGACGCTACTGCACACGCCGCCCTTTCAAATCGCCACCTGCAACCATCCGCCCGCGGCAGCGCCGCCTCACTCCTCCCCCGCGACATGCTCCTCCAGCGCCTCGCCCGCCGAGCGCGGCCAGGCCTTGATGGTCGCCTTGATCAGCGTGGCGAGGGGAATGGCGAAGAAAATGCCCCAGAAGCCCCAAATGCCGCCGAAGACCAGAATCGCGACTATGATCGCCACAGGGTGGAGATTGACGACCTCGGAGAAGAGCAAGGGCACCAACACATTGCCGTCCAGGGCCTGGATCACGCCGTAGGCCGCCATCACCCAGACGAACTCGCTGCTCGGTCCGAACTGGAAGTAAGCGACCACCGCGATGGGTACGGTAACCACCGTGGCCCCGATATACGGAATGATCACCGACAGGCCCACGACGACCGCCAGCAACGCAGCGAAGTCCAGGCCCAGAACCAGAAACGTGATGTACGAGACGCTGCCGACGATGAAGATCTCCACGAACTTGCCGCGCACGTAATTGCCGATCTGTGCATCCACCTCCTGCCACACGGTGTGCGCGAGCGTTCGGTGGCGGGGAAGATACTGACCGAGCCAGCGCAACAGCTGCGCCTTGTCCTTGAGAAAGAAGAACACCAGCAATGGCACGAGGATGGTGTACACCACGAGGGTGAACAGCCGCACAACCGATGCGACGGAAATCGACGAGACCACTGCGCGCCCGAGGCCGACGGACTCCTGGCGAATGGCAGCGAGAATGGAGATCACCTGGTCCCGCGAGAAGAAATCGGGGTAACGCTCCGGCAACTGAAGCAACGCTGCCTGCCCACGGTCGAGCATATCCGGCAGGTTTTCCACGAGCTGAGCCACCTGCTGTGTCAGCGTCGGCACCAGGGCAAAGAGCACCAGCACGAAACCCGCGATGAACAGCGCGAAAACCACCAGCACGGCCAAGCCGCGCGGCAACCAGCGCTCGAGCTTCTGGACCACCCCTTCGAGCAGGTAGGCGATAACGAGGCTCGCAAACACCGGTGCCAGCATGTCGCCGAAGAACACGACGACACCCAGGCCGGTCAGGAGCACGAGCGTCAGCGCCACCACCTGGGGGTCGTTGAGATGGCGCTGTAGCCAGGCGCGAATGATCTGCATACCCTCGAATCCGTAGTGATGGACACACTGCCGTCGGCGGGACGAACGGCGGCCGCGGCGGCACGCGCCCGGGCCGTCACCGGTCTGCCCCCGCTACCGGTCACGTTCGGCGATGATAGCTCGCGTAGGGGAGAGCCTGCACAGGTATACTGGACGCTGACCGCCCGACAGGCGGCAGGCATACACGACCGCGGAACGTTGCGAGTTCTCGCGTAGTCACAGGATCACACACAACAGCCAAGCGGCGCCATGTCACGATTGATCGCAACGGGCCTGATGCTTGTCTTCGCTTTCACCCCCATCGGCCCGGCGACCGCAGCAACGCTCGACCTGAGCCTCCCGGAGATGGGCGATCCGGCCAACCAGGTCATGACGCCGAGCGAAGAGCAGCGCATTGGCGAGCGCATGATGCGGGAAGTACGCCGGGAAGCCGACCTGGTCGAAGACCCGGCGGTCACCGCCTACCTGCACGATCTGGGGACCCGGCTCGCCGGTTACTCCGAGCTTCCGGCGAATGCCTACCGGTTTTTTCTGATCAACAATGACCGCCTCAACGCATTCGCGATGCCCGGCGGCTTCATCGGCGTGCACAGCGGCCTCGTTCTTGCCGCGCGCAGCGAGAGCGAGCTCGCCTCGGTACTCGCCCACGAGATGGTCCACGTCAGTCAGCGCCACCTCGCTCGTCGAGTCCTTGCCGCGAAGCAGACGTCGGTGCGCACGGTCGCATTGATTCTAGCGGGTATTCTCCTGAGCACCCAGGCACCCGAGGCGGGCAGTGCGGCGGCCATGTCGGGCATGGCGAGCGGGGCTCAGAGCCAGCTCGCCTACTCCCGCGACCATGAGCGCGAAGCCGACAACCTCGGTCTGAGACTGCTCAGCGAGGCGGGTTTCGATCCCATGGGCATGCCGGCGTTCTTCACGCGCCTGCTTGAGGCGAGTCGCTACTCAGCGGAGCCACCGCCGTTTCTCAGCACTCACCCACTAACCGAAGCACGCATCGCCGACAGCCGAAGCCGTGCGGAAGCGCTCACCGGTGGGGGCGAGGTATTCGAAAGCCCGGGATTCGCACTCATGCGCGCGCGGCTTGCCGCGCTCACCGCCCCCACCGGCGAGGCCGCCGTGCGACGCCTCGAGGGCTGGCTCGAGGACGAAAGCCCGGGCGCCGCTGCCCGTTACGGCCTGACAGTAGCGCTTACGCGCCAGGGGCGACTGGACGACGCCCGTAAAGCGCTCGAGCAGGTCCGTGCCGATGACGAGGCACGTGCCGCCTACTACGCCGCGGAAGCGGAGCTGGCCCTCGCAGCAGGACGTGCCGACCAGGCCGTGGCGGCGATCAAGGAGGGGCTATCGCTTTTCCCCGACGATTACGCTCTGCAGTACCGGTACGTAGAAGCACTCACGGCTGCGGGCGATCACGAGACAGCAGTCCACGCCGTGGAACGTGCGACCGAAACCCACCCCTGGTCGGCCGCGCTGTTGCAGCTTCAGGCCCGCACGGAAGATGCCGCCGGCGATCAGGCGGGCGCCGCGATTGCCATGGGGCGCTTCTACGCCGCGCGCGGAGACCTTCGCGGCGCGCTGCGACAGATCGATCAGGTACTCGACGGTGCTGTGGCGGACGGTTACCAGCGCTCGCGGGCGCAAGCCCTGCGAGAGCGCTGGCGCACAGAGCTCGAGGCGCAACGGGATGTCGAAAGCGATTAGGACGCCGCGGTCCCGATGATACACTGACGCCCCGATTATGAGGTGGGGCGAATCAAGCGCATGCAGGCCGGAGCAGATAAGTGGCAGACCGACATCGAGCACTGGCTCGACACGCTCTCGCGCTTGTGGGGGCTCGGCGATGCCAACGTCACGCCGCCGCTGACCGCACTCCGGGACTGTCTTCGCCATCCTGTCGCCGAATCCCCTGCCGCCGTGCGCGAGAGCGCCGCCGCTGTGCGCCGCTGGCGCGAGCAATTGCCCGAATCGCTGCCCGCCCCGGGGGCCTGGCGCCAGGCCGTATCCCAACTCGCTCCCCTTGGTGCACTGCTCGCCGGAGGCGATGAGGGCGGTATCGGTCCGGCCGCGGACTGGCAGGCACGTGGCGCGGCACTGGAAACCGCGTTGCACCACTGGCAACGAGCCGGGCTGAGCCTGGCCGCCACACTGGCCGACGTACTCGCCGACGGCCTCGAGGATCTGGCGGAAACGCTGAGCCACCAACATGAGCGGGTCGAGGAAGACGACTGGCTCGCGCTGTGGTCCAAGTGCATCGAAGCCCGCTACGAGACGGCTCTCACGGAGGGCGATCTCGCCGAGCGCCTCGGCGATTTTCTGGCGAGCGGCGCCGAAGTGCGGACGGCGCTCACGCGCGTGGTCGACGAACTGGCCCCCGCACTCGGCCTGCCCAGCCGGGCCGAGCTCAGCGACGCACAGGCTCGCCTGGCTGCGATGGAACGTCGCCAGCAAGCGATCGAGGACCACATGGCCACCACGCCGTCCGGAGAGTGAACGTGGCCTCTCGCTCTCCGGCGGAAATCCTGGCTGACGCACGCGAACGGGGGCTCGACACCGCCCTGGCCCAGCCCTACGAAGTCGTCGCCGACACGACCCTTTACCGCCTTCGTCGCTATGCCGGCGGAAACGGTCGACCACTGCTCATCGTCTATTCGCTGGTCAACCGGCCGGAACTGCTCGATCTGTCACCAAAGCGCTCGGTTATCGCCGCGTTGCGCGACAGCCGCCCGGTCTACCTCCTGGACTGGCGCGACCCCACACCCATGGACCGCTTTCGCGGGCTGGCGGACTACGTGTTCGATGGTGTCGGCGACGCCCTCGCCCGGGTTTACCAGCACAGCGGGTGGACAGCCCACGTTGCCGGAGTCTGTCAGGGCGGGTACCTGGCGCTTTGCTATCTGGGCGTGCACCCGGACGCCGCGGCAAGCTTCATCCCGCTCGCCACCCCTGTCGACGGTGCTACCGGCGGTGACGCGCTCAGCCGGATAGCCGCGCGCGTGAACCTGACCGCCGTCGAGGCAAGCGGGCGTAACGCACGTGCCTGCGAGCTCAACTGGGCATTTGCCTCGCTACGCCCCTTCCCGTTGCTGCTCGATCGCTACCGCCAACTGCCACACATCGAGAGCGATGACATCGCGCTGGGCGAATTCCTTCGCATGGAACGCTGGATGTACGGCGGCCCAGATCAGGCCCTGACGGCTTTCGTCGAATTCGTTCGGGCGCTGTATCGGGATAACGCCCTCGTCCGCGGCACGCTGACCCTGCGCGAGCACAGCGTGCGCCTGGAGCGACTGCGCCTGCCGGTATTCAACGTCGCTGCCGAGGCCGACCACCTGGTGCCGCCGGCAGCCGCGCGCGCCCTGCGCGAGCATGTGCGCGGCGCCTACCAAGAACACATTCTCCGTGGCGGGCACTTGGGCGTTTTCATCGGCCGGAACGCTCATAGCGTGCTCTACCCCGCGATGACACGGTGGCTTAACGCGCAGGAATGACATGATGCCCTTGCCTCACGCAGGCAAGTGGCTACAATGGCCAGCATCCGATCGTCGCAATGACGGCTCGAATACAAGGCGCTCCGGCCCGCTGAGGGTTCGCCCCAAGCAAAAACAGCGAAGTTGAAAGGAGCGTCTTGATACCTGAAAGGGAGGCTGCGGTCTCCCGTTTTTTTCTCCACGGGCTCCACAGCCGGCCGGCGACGGATCATCTGATTCCACAACGCACCGCCGCAATGATGCGACGACGATCGCCCCCGTGGCGGCCGATCGTCGTCCGAGAGAAGCCTGGCCAGATCAGTGTTCTGGAATACTAGAACGCACCGCCCGTCTCGTTGAAATCCAGGCCTCGGCGCGCCCGCTCGAAACCAGCGTTCGCGGGACTGACCGACATGCGGGCGAACTCGGCCTCGACCGGGCTCGCAGCTGCCTCGATGTCACTGCCACGGAGTATCACGCGATCGGTCACGGCCTCGTTCCAATCCAGGCCAGCGACCAACCCCGCGAACGTGCCCTTGCCCTGCTGCTCAGCGAGACCATCGACCGTCGGTGCCCCGGAACCGCCGCCATGGACGAGTTCGTTGCGCTGAGTGCCGTCACGCAGCATCTCGAACGTCCCGGGCCCATCGGCCGCTGCACCGCCGGCAATCCCGAGTCCAGTAATCACGCTGATGAGAAGGTACTTCGTCCGCATGGCGATGTCTCCTGTCGCGATCGTGCTGTGAGTGACCGACCCTGTGGTCTTGGGTGCCACTGTGCACGCATCGATCAGCGGGAGATATTCGCGCCACTAACCATCCGGATAGGGGGTTGCCCTTACTAATCGGGTACAGGTAATAGCCTGTGTCAGCGAGCCTGTCGAGCGCTCTCGCGAACCGCGGGGCGCGTGTCGTAGCGAAGAGCGACGGACAATGCCGCGGCAGCGACCGAGAGGACCGCCCCAAGACAGTGCGCGTGCCGCCCGGCTACGGCGTTGTGCTCGCCCGACGTGAGAGCCTCGCCGCGCCTTGACTCGCGCCCTGCTGCCGACACGCACATGCGCTCTGACGCGGACTGCTACCAGGGGGATCGGATCGGTACGACGATACGGTACCTGGACGACACCGATGAGGCCTCGTGCGCGCACCTCGAGGGCACGCGCACGAACCCGCTTGCCGGTCGTGAACCTAGAAGCTGCAGAACAAAGCGCCGTTGACCGGGATATTGGCGCCGTTGATGTAGGCGGACTCGTCGGCAGCCAGGAACGCCACGACACGGGCGATTTCCTCGGGCTCCGCCATTCGACCTGCCGGCACCTGGTCGATGATGCCCTGCCGGATCTCCTCGGGAATGGCCGCAGTCATGGAAGTACGCACGTACCCTGGCGACACCGTGTTCACGGTCACGCCCTTGGGCGCGCTCTCCTTCGCGAGCGCCATCGTGAATCCGTGAATGCCCGCCTTTGCCGCAGAGTAGTTGGTCTGTCCGAACTGCCCGGTCTGTCCGTTGACGGAAGCGATGTTCACTACCCGCCCGAAGCCGCGGTCACGCATCGACGGAATGAACTGCCGGGAAACGTTGAACACGCTGTCGAGATTGACGCGCAACACGGCGGACCAGTCCTCAGGAGCCATCTTGTGCAGGAACGTATCCCGCGTTATGCCCGCGGCATTGACCAGCACATCGACGTCACCGAATTCCTCGACCACCTGCGCGGCCATGGTCGTGCACGCCTCGAAATCGGAAACGTCACAGGCGACCCAGTCCACCGCATAACCCGCCTCTCGCAGGTTCGCCTGCCAGCCGCCGATGTCCTCCGCTTCCGGGTCTATGCACGTGGTCACGACGCGATAACCAGTGGATATCAGCGCCTTGCAGATCTCCGTACCGATGCCGCCGTTGCCGCCGGTGACGAGCGCCAGGCGATCATTCATGGTGAAGCCCCCTTCACGCGATAGCTGGATGCCGAGCGGCTGCCGCGCGGACGATGTTGTGCGCCGCAGCATCGGCTGTTGCCGAGATTAGGGGGGCGTTCAGGGGGTGTCAAGGACAATAACCCGGAAATGCGACCGCCTCAGCGATCACCGCTTCCTTCCCCGTTGCCGTTGCCGTTGCCGTCACCGTCGTCGTCCTTGTCATCGCGATTATGGCCGCGGCGCTCGCCCAGCCCGCTCATCGCCTGCCACATCGCGAGGTTGCGCTCGGTGATCTGGTTGAGCATCTCCATGGGATCGCCCCCCATGAAGCTGCGGGTGCGCTCCTGAAACAGGCGCTGCTGCTCGCCCCACATCTCCATGCTCTTCTCTAGATAGCTGGTGAGCAGGTTCTGCATGTTGCCGCCGTAGGAGCGGATGATCTGGGCAAGCAAATCGCTCGAGAAAATAGGCTCGCCGCCCTCCTCCTCCTCGCTGATGATCTGCAACAGAATGCTGCGGGTTAGGTCCGCCTTCGTCTTGGCGTCCACAACCTCGAAATCCACGCCGTCGAGCACCAGACGCTTGACGTCGGCAAGCGTAATGTAGCTGCTGATCGCCGTGTCATAGAGGCGACGGTTCGGGTACTTCTTGATGATCCGGGTCTCGGACATTGGCCCTCTCTCAACGCTGTCGTGTGCCGCACCCATCAACGGGTGCGGCAGCCTGAATGTCGCGTCTACCCGCGCTCCACCGCCAATGCCACACCCTGGCCACCACCGATGCACAGGGTAGCAAGCCCCTTGCGGGCATCACGGCGCTGCATCTCGTGGAGCAGCGAGACCAGGATGCGCGCGCCGGACGCCCCAATGGGATGGCCCAGCGCGATCGCCCCACCATTGACGTTCACACGGTCCATATCCCAACCGAGCTCCCGGCTCACCGCAAGCGCCTGGGACGCGAATGCCTCGTTCGCCTCGATGAGTTCCAGCTCATCGACCGACCACCCGGCACGCTCGAGGCAGCGGCGGGTCGCCGGCACGGGCCCCGAGCCCATCACCGCCGGGTCGACGCCGGCGTTGGCGTATGCACGCACGCGCGCGAGCGGGGTGAGGCCCAGCTCGCGGGCACGGGCATCCGACATCATGAGCACCGCCGCTGCGCCGTCGTTGATCCCGGACGCATTGCCGGCGGTCACGCTGCCGTCGCCCTTGAAAGCGGGGCGGAGCTTGCCGAGGCCCTCGGCGGTGGTGCCGTGCTTGGGAAACTCATCCTCCTCGAAACGAATGGGATCCCCTTTGCGCTGCGGCACCTCGATGGGAATGATCTCGTCACGAAAACGCCCCGCCTTCTGCGCGGCTTCGGCGAGCTGCTGCGAGCGCGCCGCGAACTCGTCCTGTTCAGCCCGGGAAATACCGTACTTGTCCGCGAGGTTCTCCGCGGTAACGCCCATGTGGTACTCGTTGAAGGCGTCCCAGAGACCATCCTTGATCATGGTGTCCTCGAGCTTCCAGTCGCCCATGCGCTGTCCTGTGCGCGAGCGCGGCAGCGCGTGCGGGGCCGTGCTCATGCTCTCCTGGCCGCCTGCGAGAATCGCACTTGCATCTTCCAGACGGATAGCCTGCGAGGCCAGATGGGTCGCCTTCAACCCGCTGCCGCAGACCTTGTTGATGGTCATGGCCGGACAGGTCACCGGAAGCCCCGCACGGATGGCGGACTGGCGAGCGGGATTCTGTCCGGCGGCCGCCGTGAGCACCTGCCCGAAAATCACCTCGTCGATCTGCTCGGCCTCGACGCCGGCACGCTCGAGAACGCCACGCAGCACCTGTGCACCCAGATCCACGGCCGAGAGCTGCGCCAACGTACCCCCGAAGGAACCGACGGCGCTGCGCCCTGCTGCTACGATCACCACGTCTTGCATCGCTAACCCCTCCTTATCGGGTTGCCCGTGTTCCTCGCCATCCCGGGAAACGCTGAACAATTCCCGCGTGCTCTGCGTTTCGTGGCGGGGCTCCGACATGGCGGCGTCGCAAGCGGATGCCCGCCCTCCGCTACAACGCCGCCACGCCCCGCCGTGAAGCGCGCACTGACCGTCTCGGTCCGACCCCTGGCTGGCGCGGATCCGGTTCCGCTCAAGCCGAGTACGCAATTGCCGCGCTCGGGGGCCAATCAGCGCGCCTTTGGCTGCGAACACGTTGACCGGCCGGAGGCCCTCGCAAATTGTTCAACGCTTCCATAGCGATCATAACAGCCGCATGCGGGCAATGCCGCCCTGCACAAAAGCCCGGCGACAGACGTGCTCACAGGCATGGCCGATACCCGCCCTCCGTGTCGGTCAGTCACCGGCGAGCCGGAAAAACGCGGCTGCCTTCGCCTCGGTCTCTTCAAGCTCGGCAGTTTCCTCGGAATCCGCTACCAGCCCGCCGCCGGCGCGGTATTCGATAACCCCGTCACGCACCACCGCGGTTCGAATCGCGATATTGGTGTCCATGGCGCCATCATCACCGAGATAGCCGATCGCTCCACAGTAAACACCGCGGGGACTCGGTTCGAGCTCGTCGATGATCTGCATCGCCCGATGCTTGGGCGCGCCGGTGATCGATCCCCCCGGCAGGCACGCGGCGACGAGGTCCACGGCGTCACACCCGGGCGCGAGCTCCCCGGTCACCGTGCTGACCAGGTGGTGCACCGTGGCGAAGCGCTCCACCGTGAAGAGATCCGGCACGCACACGCTGCCGATACGGCAGACACGGCCGAGGTCATTGCGCAAAAGGTCGACGATCATCAGGTTCTCCGCGCGGTCCTTGGGGCTCGCCGCGAGAGCTTCGGCGACCGCACGGTCACGAACCGGATCCGCCTCCCTCGCCCGTGTACCCTTGATCGGCCGGGTGCTGACACGCCCGTCGCGCAACCACAGGAATCGCTCCGGCGAGACGCTGAGCACCGGCCCGCCGGGCAGGTCCAGGTAGGCACCGTAGCCGCCCGGGCTGTGACGGCGAAGCGCGAGCCACGCCCCCAACGGGTCTCCTTCAAAGGGTGCCGTGAATCGCCGGGCGAGATTGATCTGGTAGCAGTCACCGGCGTGCAGGTAGTCTTGCACGCGCCGAAACGCCGCACCGTAGTCCCCGGCCGCCAGGTCGACCCGGATGGGGCCCACCCGCCAGTGCCGGGCCGGACCCGCCAGCCCAATCACCCCGGCGATATCCGCAGCCAACGCCGGTTCCGCCTGCGGACCGGCCAGCCAGGCAGCACGCTCGGCATGATCGAGCACGACCGCCCAGTCGTACCGGGCGAGCACCGCTTCCGGCTCATCGGCCGGGGCAGACAACCCCGCCAGGCGCCGCCCCAGATCGTAGCCAAAATAACCGATGAGCCCGCCCGAAAACGGGGCTGGGCCACCGGGTGACCCGTCGAGGGCGGAGCGCACCGCCGCCATTGGGGGTCCTGGCACCCGCCGCACCATCCCATCCGCCGGCCGCCACCATGCCTCGCCACCAATCAGCGTCAGCCAGCCCCGCGGCGCGCCCGCGATGATGTCGTAGCGCGTTCCCGCGACCCCGCCACTGTCCAACCACACCGCACCGGGCCAGTGCGCCGCGAAGGCGGAGAAGAATTGTGCCGGGTCGTCAGGATACGGTAGCGTATGGTGCATGAATTCCGGGGACATGTCGGCCTGCCATCGAGCGTCATGAGGATACGCGGCACATCGGCCATGGGCGACCACTGTCCATCAGCAGCGCCGTTTCGCGGCGGCACCGGCCGCCGACAGCAGCCAACGAGCCGGTAACACGGGCGCGAGCCCCGGACACCCCGTGGGCGACGCGTTTCCAAGGGGGAGAGAGTCCATGAATCAGCATACGCAACCCGATGCCCAGCCATGGCGGCAGGAATACGGCCGCGGCGTGTCCGCCACCTTCCAGCCGTTACCCGACGCCAACCTCGCCGCACTGGTACGCCGCAGCGCCCGGGAGCATGGTAAGGCCACTGCATTCACCGTGTGCCTGGAAAACGGCATGAGCGCCGACCTGACCTACGATGAGGTGGATCAGGCCTCGGACGCCTTCGCTGCCTGGCTGCGCGACGAGGCGGGTATCCGCGACGGCGATCGCATCGCGCTACAGACGCCGAACTGCCTCGGATTCCCGGTCTGTGCGTTCGGCGCATTCAAGGCCGGGGCAGTACTGGTAAACGTCAACCCGCTGTACACAGCCCACGAGATGAATCACCAGCTCCGTGACTCGGGTGCCCGGGTACTGGTGATCATCGACATGTTCGCGGACAAGCTCACCGAGGCGCTCGCGCAGACCGATGTGGAGCGTGTCGTCACACTGAGTGTCGCCGATTTCTTTCCGCCACTTAGACGCGCGCTCGTGCAGGGCGTGCTGAAGTACGTGCGTCGCGACATCCCCGGCCCCCCCACCGCCGTGACACCACTGCCCGCCGCGCTCGCCCGCGGGCGCAACGGCGGCAGGGCATTGCGGCTCGCCGGCGACCCGGCACGAAGCGCTGATGATACCGCCGTACTCCAGTACACCGGAGGAACCACGGGGGTCGCCAAGGGCGCCGAACTCACCCACGGCAACCTGATGGCGAACGTCGCGCAGATTCTCGCGCTCGCGGGGCCGGTACTGCGTCCCGGGCGGGACGTCGTGCTGACCGCGCTGCCGCTTTACCACATCTTTGCCTTCACCTTTAACATGATGGCCTTCTACGCCACCGGCTGCCGCAACATTCTTTGTCCGTCGCCGCGGCCACCATCGAACCTCCGCAAGGCGTTCGAACGCTTCGAAGTAACCAAGTTCTCCGCAGTCAACGCCCTCTTCCAGGGCCTCCTGCGGGAACCGTGGTTTCGCGCTAAGCCGCCACGATCCATCGACCTGAGCATCTCCGGCGGCACGGCCCTTCATCGCAACGTCGCCGAAGAGTGGCAGCAGGTCGTCGGCAGTCCGATCTGCGAGGGGTATGGCCTGTCGGAAACCTCGCCGGTGGTGTCGGTAAACCCTCCCGCCGGCGAGGTGCGTCTCGGCACGATCGGCATTCCCGTGCCCGGCACCGAGATCCGCCTGGTCGACGAGGAAGACAACGACGTGCCCCCGGGGGAGGCCGGAGAGCTGGCCGTCCGCGGCCCGCAGGTGATGCGCGGCTACTGGAACCGTCCGGAGGAATCCGCCGAAGCCATGCGCGGCGGCTGGTTCCACACCGGGGACGTGGCATGCATGGACGACCGCGGTTATCTCTCGATCGTTGACCGCAAGAAGGACATGATCGACGTCAGCGGCTTCAACGTGTATCCCAACGAAGTGGAAGACGTCCTCAACGCGCATCCGGACGTCAACGAAGTCGCCGTGGTCGGCATCGCCGATGCGGAAGGCAACGAGCGCGTACGCGCCTATGTGGTGAGCCGCGACCCGGCACTCACCCAGGAGACCATCATCGAGTGGGCGCGGCGCGAGCTAACCGCCTACAAGGTGCCCAAAGAGGTGATCTTCCGGGAGGAGCTGCCGAAATCCCCGGTGGGCAAGATTCTTCGCAAGGACCTGCGGCGCGAGGCGGAAGGCGGCCGGTAGGCCGCCGACTCACCCCATGAGCAGGCGCTGAACCTCGGCAATCTCACCACGCGCCTCCTCCAGCAAAGCCTCCTCGGACCCGGCACCGAGCCGGTCGAGACCGAGGCGTCCGAAAACCGGCAGCTCCGCGAGCGCCGGCAGGCCCTCGGATTCGGCACTGCCGGCGAGACACTGGAGCTGCGCGGCAACGATGAGATCGGCGTAGTCCGCGGGGCCGTCGTGATCGCGTGACCACTGCTCGGCCGCCAGCACCACATCGATCATCTCGTCGGAGAAGTTCCAGCGCCGCAGGATCATGCTGCCGACATCCGCACGGTGGGCGGCGATGGCCGACTCCAGGCGCTGCGGATCGTTGGCAAGGCCCGCGTAGTTAGCAGCGTGCGCGAGCATGGGCACCACGCCGATATCGTGCACCAACCCGGCGAGCAACGCCCGGTCGGAGTCGAACCCACCAAGGCGCCGGGCCAGCACCGCCGCGGTCGCCGCCACTAGGGTGCTGTGCATCCACAGCTCCACCATGCGTTTGTTGAGCAGCGGATTGGGGCAGCGGAAGACCTCGCGCATGGTCACCGCGGTGACGATCTCGCGCACATTGCGCAGGCCCAGGCGGACCACGGCCACGTTGAGGCTGTCCACCGTGTTTTGTCCGCCGTAGAGCGCGCTATTGGCCACCTGCAGCACTTTCGCGGCCACCGCCGGGTCGGCCTGAATGATGCGAGCCACCTCCGGCGCCCCCACTTCCGAATCGGCCACGGCGGAGCGCACTTTCACGGCGATATCCGGCATGCTCGGCAGGCTCAGGCGATCCTGGAGAAGATCGCTGATCAGGCCCGTATAGAGCTGCTCCGACTCGTCCGTGCCGCCTAGCTCCCCCACCTCATACTCCGGTGGCTGATCGGCAGCGGCCAGCAATTCCTCGATGCGCGCGGTCGCCAGGCGGATCAGGCGCACCTCCGTGCGGGCAAGCGCATTGAGCGTGTGGGTGTCGCCCATCCCCAGGGGCTCCTCGGCCACCCCCGCGTCGCCTAGACCGACGACACTGCGCCCGGACTCGCCCGGTGCCTCCACCAGCACCACCTCGCCGGAGAGCACGTAGCGGGTCCACCCGTCACGTTCGCCGCGACGGAAAATCAGCGTTCGCGGCGGATAAGTCTCGATTTCCGCCTCCGCGGCAAGCACCTCCAGCTTGCCGCGGTCGAGCTCGCGCAGCGGCGCCACCCCCTCAAGCCAATCGGCCGATACCTCAGTGCTCATAGCGTCCTTATCCGGTTTCCGTTGCCGACCCTCGCCACCAACTGACGCGCACCCGAGCCCCACGGGCCGCGATGGGCAGCTTGCCGGGACGGCATGCTAATCTATGGCGATTATGCCAGCCGCCGGTGCACGGTGGCCGGTATCATGTCACAGCGATCAACCATTCCGGGGAGGATCATGGCAGGACACAGCAAGTGGGCCAATATCCAGCACCGCAAGAAGGCACAGGATGCCAAGCGCGGCAAGATCTTCACCAAGGCGATCCGTGAGATTACCGTCGCGGCGCGCATGGGCGGCCCCGACCCGGACACCAACCCCCGGCTGCGCCTGGCCGTCGACCGCGCCCTTGCGGTCAACATGCCCAAGGACAACATCGAGCGCGCGATCAAGCGCGGCGCCGGCACTGACGAGACCGCCAACTACGAGGAACCGCGGTTCGAGGGCTACGGCCCCGCGGGCGTGGCCATCATGGTCGACTGCATGACCGACAACCGCAACCGCACGGTCAGCGAGGTCCGCCATGCCTTCTCCAAGCACGGCGGCAACCTGGGTACGGACGGCTGCGTGGCCTACCTCTTCCAGCAGCGCGGCGTCATCCTCTTCCCGCCGGAGAGTGACGAAGACCGCATCATCGAGGTTGCCCTGGAGTCCGGCGCAGAGGATATCGTCAACAACGAGGACGGTTCCCTCGAAGTACTGACCACGCCCGAGGACTATCACAACGTCAAGGACGCGCTAGTCGCCGCCGACCTGGAGCCGGCCGATGCCGAGGTCACCATGCGCC
>CAZHBN010000038.1:0-20750 GCA_964530405.1 uncultured Ectothiorhodospiraceae bacterium | reverse complement strand
CGAAGGCGGGGGTCAGGGGCGATTGCGCACGGTTGCAGTGTTCACACGAACCCCGCATTCTTGTTCTGCCCTAACGCAGACATCCGCGCTGACGCGGACAGCCAGAATAATAGCCAACAGGAGATTCAGCGATGGACGCGGAGACGGACGCCGCCAGGCAGGGGGACGCGGACGCGCTGCAGCCACCGGCACCACCGGCCAAGGTCGAGCCGGAAGAAGCGGAGCGCAAGGTGCCGCTCGCCGAAGGGCGTCAGCAGGAGCTCGCCGCGCGCGCCACCGAATTCGTGGACGCCATAGTCGCCGCCGAGCCCGAAAGCGACGCATTCAAAGGGGCGGTTCAGAGCGCCCACCAGATGGGCAATGATTACATTCGCGAGGCGGCCAACGTCTCCAACCGCCTGCTGGACAAGCCGGTCAAGGCAATGGACCAGGGCGCGCTCTCCGGGGACAGCGATGTCTCGAAATCGCTGCTCGAGCTGCGCAGCGTGGTCGAGGAGCTGGATCCGTCGACGCGCGGCAATCTCTTCGAATCCAAGAAGCTGTTCGGCTTCATCCCCTGGGGCAACAAGCTGCGTGACTACTTCCGCGAGTACCAGTCAGCACAGACCCATATCGACGCCATCATCCAGGCGCTGTACCACGGCCGTGACGAGCTCCAGCGCGACAACGCCTCCATCGAGGAAGAAAAGCGTCACCTCTGGGAGGTCATGCAGAAGCTCGAGGAGTACGTCTACCTGGGCAGGCAGATCGATACCGCGCTGGAGAAGCGCGTGGCGGAGATCGAGGCGCAGAACGCGCAGAAGGCGAAGGCCGTCCGCGAGGAGCTGTTGTTCTACACGCGCCAGAAGGTTCAGGACCTGCAGAGCCAGCTCGCGGTCGCCATCCAGGGCTACATGGCGCTGGACATGATCCGCAAGAACAATCTCGAGCTGATCAAGGGCGTGGAGCGCGCCACCAGCGTCACGATCTCGGCGTTGCGCACCGCGACCATCGTCGCCCAGGCCCTCACCAACCAGCGTCTCGTCCTCGAGCAGATCCAGGCACTGAATCAGACCACGAGCGATCTGATCCAGGGCACCAGCGAGCTAATGAAAGAGCAATCGGCCCAGATCCACGAGCAGGCGGCAGGCTCGACGCTGGAAATGGACAAGCTCAGCGCCGCCTTCGCCAATATCTACGCTGCGATGGACGAGATGTCCGACTACAAGACCCGAGCGCTGACGAGCATGAAGCAGACCGTGGAAACGCTCGAGGGCGAAATCGGCCAGGCACGCGAACGTCTCGACCGGGTGCAGCGCGAAGAGGCGCGCGAGGCCGTGACCACCAGCGATGCGTCGGCGGCTGCACGCCTCGATATCTGACGTCGAACGACTGCAATGAATCCGAAGCGCTTATTCGGGCTTGCCCTCGTGCTCGTCGCCGTGGTCGCCGCGATCGGCCTGGACTATGCCGGGCGCGACCACTACCCGCGCAGTTTCACCGTGGACTTCGCCAGCGGCACCGGCCTGTCCGAAGCCGGTGAACGCCGGGTGGCGCAGATCGCCGCGATCATGGCGCGGCAACCGGCTTACGAAGCGGTCATCGTCGGCCACACGGGCACCCGTGGCGACCCAGGGGCCAACCAGGCCCTCGGGCTCGATCGCGCCGAAGCGGTCGCTCAGACGCTGCGTGATGCAGGCGTCGCCACTCGCCGCGTGAATACGCATTCAATGGGTGGTGCCGAGCCGCTCGAACAACGTGAAGGTGAAGGCGAACGCGGCTATCAGCGCCGCCTGAGTCGTGCCGAGGTTCGGCTCATCCCCTGACCCGCTTCCCTACCCAGGAGTCGTCCATGCATTTGCGAACCACGTTTGCCCTGGCTGCGGCGCTCGCCATCGGCGCGGCACACGCTGCGCCGGAGCGACCGCTGGCCGAGAAGGTCGACGCGAGCGTGCGGGCGTGCCGTACCAGCGATACGCTGCGCGTGCCGCTGCGCAGCTCCGGCGTCGACCTCGTCCCGCTCTACGGTAACGGCTACACGCTCGAGACCGACGGCGGCAGCCCTTTCGACCAGCAGAACCTTGACGTCGAGCTCTGGCGCGAGAACGACCTTGCCGGCCAGCTGGAAGCGTATCTGAGCTGCGATAGCCCCATTCTGCGAGGCACGCAGGCGCAGCTGCAGATGGCTGCCGCGGTTACAGAGGCGGATGAGCGCACCAGGATGGTGGTGGTCTACCAGCACGGATGGTCCACGGGCGCCGATGCGCTGGTCGTCCGCGACCGGATCGACGATCTCGCCGACCTCTCGGGGGCCACGATCGCGCTGGAGGCGCACGGTCCCCAGACAGACCTGCTCGCAAGCGTTCTCGCGGCGGCGAAGAAACAAGTGAGCGACGCCGGCGACTCGTGGCAGCAACCGAAGCTGGTCTATACAGACGCGCAGATCGGGTTCGGGGATGCGACACCCGGCGGGCATTTCTACCGCGACGACAGCATCGATGCGGCCCTGGTCTTCCGCCCCGACGCCAACGTGCTCACCAGCGGCGGCGATACCGGAACCGGCGCCGAAGGCTCGGTGAAAGGCGCGGAGATCCTGTTCTCGACGCAAGCCGCCAACCGGGCGGTCTCGGAAGTCTACGCGGTGCGTTCGGACTACCTCGACGCGAACCGGGAGCAGGTGAAGCAATTCGTCTCCGCGCTGTTCCGTGCCGAAGAACAGGCCCGCGAAGACGTGAAAAAGCTGATCGTCGACTGGGAAGCGGCGGCCACGCACCTGCTCGGTGACAGCTCTGCAACCGAGGCGGCGAAGACGATGTGGGCGACGGTGGAGACGTCGGGCATGCAGGGCAACGTGGACTGGGCCCGGGATGACCACCCGCGCTCATTCCGCAACGTCAATGCAGACATCGCCAATGTCCTGGTGCCTCTCGGCGTGCTCGACAGCGCACACGAGATCCAGATGGCGGGCTACGACTACGCGGCCCTGGCCGAAGGCGTCTTCGACAAGCGCCGCGTGGAGCTGCCCTCGTTCGACCAGGACGAAGCCGCGAAAATGGTCAGCGAGCAACGCAAGCAGGGGCAGCTCGACCGCAAGACGATCGCCTCGTTCGAGATCCATTTCAAGCCGAACCAGTCGAGCTTCCCGATCTCCGAATACCGCGACGAATTCGCGACCATCGTGGAGGCTGCCTCGAAGTACGGCGGCGCGATCTTCACCGTGGAAGGCCATGCCGATCCCCTGTCGTATCTCAAGAAGAAGAAGAACGGGGCCAGCCTGAGCACCCTGCGCTCCATCCGCCAGGCCGCCCGCAATCTCAGCCGCAGCCGCGCGGTTTCGGTGCGGGATACGGTCATCGAGTATGCCGAGTCCCAGGGCGTGCAGATGGACCGCTCCCAGTTCGTAACCGAGGGGCTGGGCTTCTCCGACCCGAAGACCGGCATCTGCGGCGGCGACCCCTGCCCCCCGAAAACGGAAGCGCAGTGGTTGTCCAACATGCGGGTGACGTTCCGTGCCATTCGCGTCGAGGCGGAAAGCTCGACGTTCACGCCACCGAACTCGTGGTGAGGGAGGGAACCCGATGGCACGATTGACGACGGCAGCAGCCGCGAAAACGTTGATGACGCTGCTCGTCGGCGTCGCCGGGTTGAGCGCGCTGGCCGCGTGCGATCGCTCCCAGCCCGATGTCGACACCGGCAAGTGGTCCGCGATCACGGACCGCAACTGGCCGGCCGGTGACATGCCCGATGACGCCAGGCTCGATGCGAATCCCCAGCGCACGAACGTGGTCGTGGTCCTGGATATGTCCGGCTCGATGGGCAACGAGGCGTGCTCCGGCCAGTATCGCTCCAAAGCCCAGGCCGCCCGCGCCGCACTGGCCACCTGGACGGAATCGGTACCCCGTGACGCCAACCTGGGGCTGATCGCGTTCAGCAACGGGCGCATCGAGACCCTGGTGCCGCTGGGCACCGACAACCGCGACGCCTTCGTCGCCGCCGCCGACAAGGTCCATCCCGGCGGTGGCACGCCGTTGCGATCCGCCATGCAGGCCGCCCACGAGCTGCTCTCCGATCGCGCCCGCTACCAGCTCGGCTATGGCCGATACCAGATCGTGATGATCACCGACGGCGAACACTCCGACGGCGAGAACCCGCTACCGGAAGTCGAGCGCATCCTGGGCAATCCGGCCAATCCGGTGGAAATCCACACGATCGGCTTCTGCATCGACGACAGTGCCCTGCGCCAACCGGGATTCGTCCATTACCAGTCGGCGAACGACCCGGAGCAGCTCGCCCAGGGACTGTCCAGCGTGCTGGCCGAATCGACCTCGTTCGAGCCCGTGGAGAAATTCGATGATCAGTAATAGTGCCGTCTCTCGCCACGCGGGCCGGATGCTGCTCGCGGCGCTTCTCGCCCTGGCCGTGGCGCTACCCGCCACCGGGCGTACGGATGCCCCCGACGTTCGGATCGGCTGGACCGCGTGGTCGGATGCCGAAGTCGTCAGCAAGATGGTCGCGCTCGTGCTCTCCCGGGTGGGCCTCGACGTCGAGCTGACCCTCGCCGATGTGTCCGTGCAGTACCGCGGACTCGCGGAGAATGATCTCGACGTCATGCTGATGTCCTGGCAGCCGAAGACCCACGCGAAGTACCTGCGCAACTACGGCGACCGCCTCGATGACCTGGGGGCATTATACGAAGGTGCGAACCTGGGCCTCGCGGTCCCCGCCTACGTCGACGCATCGATTCAGTCCATCGACGACCTCGCCGATAATGCCGCCATGTTCGAGGGCGCGATCGAAGGCATCGGCGAAGCGGCCGGCATCATGGGCCTGACCCGGGAAGCGATGCAATCCTATGGACTGGACGGCGCCTTTGAGCTGAAAGCCACCAGCGGACCGGCGATGGCGCAGCGTCTGGGAAAGGCCGTCGCGGAGAAGCGCCCCATCGTCGTCACCGCCTGGCGCCCGCACTGGAAGTGGGCGGCGTACGATCTGCGTTACCTCGACGATCCCAAGGGCATCTACGAGGGCGAGGAGTCGGTCCATGCCATGGCGCGCAAGGGATTCGCCGCGGACAAACCGAAAGTCGCAGCGTTTCTCGAGCGCATGCATTTCGAGCTGAACGAGCTCGAGGCGCTCATGGCAGCGGCCCGCGAAAAGGGTCATCGTCAGGCCATCCGGGACTGGCTCAACGCCAACAACGACCGGGTACGCCGCTGGATCGAGGGCGACTGACATGCAGGCGTTGCGGCCATACGAGGTCGTACGGGAGATGGTCGCCGGCGGCGTCGGCGCCGCCGGCTTCCTGACCTGTCACTACGCCCTGACCCTGCCCCACTGGCAGGTACCGGGAATAGCCACGGCCCTGGAAATCGCCGTGGCCACGACTGCCTACGCAGGCGTTCATCTGGCCTGGACCGATCGCCCGGGCCTCGTCGAGCGCTGGCTGGGTCTGGAGGCGCCGTTGCGGCCGACCCTGCCGGACGACGATCCGGAGTCGCTTCGCTCGGCCCTGCAATTCACCGTCGACGCGGTACGACCACGGCTGACACCGCCGGTGCAGCACGAGCTCGACCGCATCGTCGAAGCGGTGGAGGCCGTGCTTGCGGTGCGCGGCGAATCCGACGCCGGCCGCGAAGCCGCCTACACCCTCCGGGCGACGGTCACCCAGTATCTGCCGGACACCCTGGAACGGTATCTCAAGCTCCCCCGGCGCTTTGCAACCCAGCGCAAGGTGCGCAACGGCCAGACCGCCCGGGATCTGGTCATGCAGCAACTCCGCATTCTGGCCGAGGAGCTGGAATCGATCGCCGAAGAGGTCTACCAGGGCAACGCCGCGGACCTTGCCGCGCACGGGCGGTTTCTCGACGAGCGGTTCAGCCGGCAGGATCCTCTCAAGCACAGGGGCTGACCAGGCGCACCACGTCCTGCAAGCGCTTTGTGCCCCCATGACGACACACAGCAACTGCCCGCGCCCGACAAACCGCTGGCGCGTCCCCCCTCATTGTGCTAGATACTTTCCATAAGGGTGTAGCCTGGAGCTTTCGGAAAGGGACTGTCAAACAAACTTTACACCCGTGGCGCTTTTCACAACAGGGGACCGGGGCCATGCATCAAGACTCTTCCAGGCGTGATTTTCTCAAGAAAACGACGTACGTGGTTCCGGCAATTCTCACGTTCACGGCCATACCGGCTTTCGCGAAAAACGGTTCGAGCGGAAGTCATGCCCGCCGCGGAAAAGGCCTTGGAAACGCTTTGGGTTCTTCGCGGCGTCGCGTTCCATCCCACGTGGTGAGTAAACGCGGACCGGGCACATTGCTGGGGAACCCGGGCCCCTTCGATTCCGAACAGAACTAGCTTGCCGACAAGGCGACGCAGCCGCGATTAGCGCGTCGGTGCAGAGGCGGTTTCTGCACGGGGGATCCGTGTCGATATGGATGCGCTTTTCCTATCCGTAGCCGGTGTGAGAATCCGGGTGGACAGCCATTGTCCCACGGCCACACAGTGGCTGGAATACCTCTATCAACCGATGATGGGGGCACCCGGCGAATTCGACCTCCGGTATCACGTCCGCCGACGCCCGGAGGGGACATTTCAATGCGTGCGCCAAGGGCGACGTTTCGTGGCATGCAGCAAGGCGGAATTCGTCTACGAGTTCGAAAAGGAAATCACCATCACCGTGGAACAGCTGCGCCGCGAGCTCCTTTTCCTGCACGCGGCTGTCGTGACCCGAGCGGGACAAGCGCACATTATCTGTGGAGAATCGGGCTCGGGAAAATCCACCACCACATGGGCACTACTGCATCACGGATTCCATTACGCCAGCGACGAGCTCGCCCCCATTGACCTGCCCCGGATGCGCGTCCTCGCCTATCCGCACGCGCTCTGCCTGAAGTGGCGGCCACCTCCGCCGTATTCACTTCCAGCGACATCACTGGAAACCGAACACACGATACACGTGGCAATTCCACTCGATCAGAGCCTCACCGACGCACTGCACGACCCGCTTCCCGTCGGTTCGATAGGATTCCTCCTGAGCTCGGCGGATGACCCTGCACCCTCGATACGGCGAATATCGGCGAGCGAAGCCGCCGCGCGGCTTTACGCGAATACCCTGAACGCCCTGGCTCACGGCAATGACGGGCTGAACGCCGTGGCAACGCTCGCGTCCGGCTGCGACCACCTGTACGTCATCAACCGCGGCGGGCTCCCGCAGACCTGTGAGCTGCTGGCGGATTTCACGACGAATCTCGCGCCCGAAGCAGACCGGCGCGTATCGCAGGCCCCGGGCTTCGAGCCTTCCGGCGCAGACCCTCGGCGATGGTCGACAGGATGATGACGGCGCGCTCGATGGCCAAACGCGCACCCCACCAGTCTCCCGCCGGGGAGGTCGGTTCACCCGCCCCTGTCGAGCAACCCGGCAGCGACGAACGACTCGATCACGTCGTTCACGTCGCGGTGTGCCCGCTCCCGGGGCACGTCATACGCTTCGCAGAGCGCGTCGACTATTTCGTCGACCCGGCGCTCACCGTCGATGAGCGTCCAGATGAAACTGGCGGTCTCGTTCAATTGATGGACCTGCTCGCCATCCCGGTCGAGGATGATGTAATCGCCACCGATCGCCTCGCCACGGAGGTTCGGCCGTCGCCGGGGTCGGGAATTCGTCATCTGAGCCCCCATTGCCAACGGTACCCGCTGCCTGGTCCGCGCGCTCATCGAGCCGCACCGGATACAAACGTAGCAGGGGTGGCCACATGAAGGCATCCCTGTTGACCGAGCTGCTGCTGCGGGCCGCCGGCGAGCCCCCCCGGGATACCCCGGCGGCCATGACGGACGAAACCGTAGACGCCATCCTGGAATCCGGCATCGGCCCCTTGCTGTTTCATCTCGTGCCGGAGCTCTCCCAGCGCCTCTCACCGGCGGCGCTAGAGCGGGTTCAGGCCGCGCGCCTGACTGCCGAATTCATTACACGCGAACGCTTTTCGGCATTGCGTGACCTGCTCGTCGCGCTGCGAGACCGATGCCACACGCAACCGGTACTGCTCAAGGGCGTCGCGGTCGCCTCGGCGTACTATCCGGCACGAAGCCTCCGCACGATGGCCGATACGGACCTGCTCCTGGCGCCCCCGGACGTGCCGGCGGCGGAGACGGAGCTCGCCCGGCTCGGCTACCGCCCGACGTCCTCCCGGCCGCCGGAACACTACCGCACGCATCACCACAGCATGCCGATGCGCCACCGGGAAACCGGCCTGTGGGTGGAGCTGCACACGGCGTTGAATCCACCACATTCACCGCTCGCGCAACGCCCTCCCCTCGATATGCACACGGTGCGCGCCAACTGCCAGCCCTGGGAGATCGACGAATGTCCGGTCGCTCGGTTGGCGCCGGAACTGGAGCTCGTCTACATCGCGTGCCATTGGGCGGTGGAATGGCGTCGTCCGGGCAGCGCCTCGGCACTCTTCGATGTCGTTTTCCTTCTGCAGCAATGCGGCTACGCCTTCGACTGGTCGAAATGCCTGGACTTCGCCAGCGCGCCGCACGTCCAGCCGTGCGTGAAAACGCTGCTCCGTGGCCTGGCCGGGCGCAATGTGATTCGGCTACCGGAGACAATCGAGCGCTGGTTGGCCCCCCGCGGCCTTGCGGACACCCTGCTCCTCCGGGCGCGGGACCGGCTGCTGGAGCGCTACGTGCTGGCACAGCGGCCACCGGGGCGATTCGTGACGGAGTCTAACCTGCGTTTGGTATGGGACACGCTGCATAGCCCTGGGCCACCGTCACGCCGGCTGGCCCTGGTGCCCTGGCATCTGCAGTTTCCGCCCCAGCGAAACGACCGCTTCCGGCCGGCATTCCACGTCCGCCGTCTCCGACGGGCACTGGCCCGGCACCGCTGAGCCTGACGCAGCAGGACAGCCGAGACACGGGATACCGCCGATGCAGGAATGAATGCGCCTACGAAGCACGGGGAACGTCGTAGGGGCAAGTCGATCATTTCCGTGGATGAGGGGGCACAGCCATGCAGCACAGCAGATTCTGGTCGATCATCACCAGTGGCATCCTTCTGCCATTGTCATTGGGTGCAACGGCCCAGGGGCTGGTGGAGAATCCTGACAACGACAGCACCATCAGCGGTATCGGTATCGTCTCCGGCTGGCACTGTGACGCCGAAACCATCGCGCTCCGGTTCGATAACGGCCCGCCGGTGGAGGCCGCCTACGGAACCCCGCGAGGCGACACCACGCGCGTCTGCGGCGACAGCGATAACGGATACGCACTGCTGCTCAACTACAACCTGCTCGGCGAAGGTACCCACACCGTGCGCGCCTATGCCGACGGCGAGCAGTTCGACAGCGCCACGTTCAGGGTCGTAACACTGGGGGAGAGTTTCCAGCGGGGTCTCGACGCCACCGTCGTCCTCGAGGATTTCCCGAGCGCAGGCAAGGGCGTCACCCTCGAATGGCGACAGGGCATCCAGAATTTCGCCATAGCACGAACCCATGACAGCACCGCGAAACTGGACGGCACCTACGAGCTAACCCGCGGATCCATACAGCTCGCGGATCAATCGGTGCTCGATAGCAGACAGCCCGGCGTCGATGTATCCGGGCGCATGACCATCGACGGAAACGCCACCGACCAGACGTTGACCTTGACCATTGACGGCGTGCCCTCGACGGTGACGCTGTCGGCGACGTGCGGTTTCTCCACCGCGGCATTCCAGTGCACCACGACGGGCGGCGCCGTCAGCACCGGCGTGCTGGTCACAACCGGCACCCAGCTGGTGACCTCCGTCCTCTCGGCCGGGTCGTCGGGCGTATTCAACGAGCTCGATTACTGGCGAAAAGTTTCCCCGGAGGCGGATGGCGAAAGCGTGCGACGGCTGGGCACGAGCGGCGACCCGGCGCTGGAGGCGCCGGTCGGCGGGCTCGGTAACGCGGCCTACGAGCGACTGCCGGTCAAAAGGCCGTCATCCAGCTACTAGCTGGGACTAACCCGCTCGCCGATGCCGCAGTGCGGGTCGCCAGCCCCGGATTGCGGCATTCGGGATCATCAGTTCGTCGCCACGCGACAAACACGTCCGGAGGTGCCACGCGACGACGAGGCCGTCAACGTCCGCGGTGAAACTGTGGCAGACTCTCGCACGAATTGACGGCACACTTCGACGATCAAGGAACCCATGGCGCGTATCTCCAGGCTGGAACTCTACACGACCGACGGCTGCCGTCTCTGCGACGAGGCGGAGCGAATCCTGGATCCCGTCCTCCGCCGGCTAGGTGTCGAGCTGGAGGCCCGGGACGTTCTCGACGACAAGCGCTGGGAAACGGCCTACGCCGAGCGTATTCCGGTGGTGCGCCGGCCCGATACGGGCGCCGAGCTCGGCTGGCCCTTCGATACCGACAGCCTCTACCGATTTCTGTTATGAGCGTACGCCCCATGCGCGTCGTCCGCGGGCTCGCGGTCGTAGTGCTGCTTGCCGTCGCGTTGCCGGCCGCTGCCGCCAAACCCTGGGTGCTCATCGACACGGCATCGGACACGGCCCAGATACGCAACGGCGATGACGTCATCGAGACGCTGGAGAACCTCTCGTTCGGCCGCGGAGGCGTCTCCGACCTCCACCTTTTCGGCGACGAGACCACGCCGCGCGGTGAATACCGCATCACCCGCATCGACCGCAGCAGCCGATTTCACGTTTTCGTGGGGCTCGACTACCCCACCCTGTCGCATCTCGACCTCGCCCACCGACGCGGCGTGCTCGACGACGAACGCTACCAGACGCTGCTCGACAGGAGCATCGAGCGCGGGCGGGTACCACAGAACACGCGCCTCGGTGGTTATATCGGCCTGCACGGGCTGGGCAGGGCGGACGCGGACATCCACGAACGCCTGCACTGGACCGAAGGCTGCGTTGCCATGACGGACGCCCAGATCGAGCGTCTCCTGCGCCACATCCGCCTCGGCAGCCGTGTCGTCATCCGGTAACAATACGGCGCGAGTCGGCAAAATCGTCCCCGCACCGGTGCTGCATAACCGACTGGCCGTCGTGGCACGCTTGCAACGCTACGTACGAACCGTAATATGGCAGCGACGATTGTCGCCGCGCGCAACAACGGACGCGGGAATCGTTCTCGGATACCCAATAGAGTGAAGAACAAGGAGTCGCTTCATGTCCCACACTCTCAAGACCCTGCTTAAGCTTTCCGTCGCGGCGGCCTCCCTGAGCGTGATGGTCGGCTGCGCGTCACAGGCCCGTGAGGAAATGAACGCCCGTATCGACGAGGCGCTGACGACCGCGGAAGAGGCCCAGGCCACCGCCAACGACGCGCAGGCTTCCGCCGACGCGGCGCTGGACGCGGCCAACGAGGCACAGGCCACCGCCGACGAGGCTCATGAGCTGGCCGAGTCCGCTCAGTACACCGCTGACCAGAACAGCAAGAAGATCGACCGCATGTTCAAGAAGGCGATGTACAAGTAAGCATCACCCGATTCCCATGCGCAGAGCCCGGCCGAGAGGCCGGGCTTTTTTGCGTCCGGGAGACGACACCGCACGCCAGGGTGTTACCCGGCACGTTGTGCACGGGCAACGCCTGCGCAGGACGGCGTCCCACATGGCATGTCACGGCCACGCCACCGCCGTGGTCACCGGCAAGCAGTCCGTCGCTCATTCCGAACGGCTGATGAGCAGCGGTATCCCGTTGGGTGTGCGCGATGCCGCACGCAGGCGCTCGTAGTCCACGCGCCCCGGTCCTCGGCCGGCCGCTGCCCCCACCGCCGCCAGCGCCCGATCGAGGCTCGGCGCCCTGCCCTCGCCCCCCTCCTCGTCCAGCACCGGATGCACTTCCACGTAAAGCTGACCGGCCACCCAACCGGCCTTGACTGGCTGATTCACGATGCGCACGGGGGTATTCACCGGCAAGCGGGGAAATAGCTGCTCGATGTCCTCCGGGAGCATGCGCACGCAGCCGTGGGTTACCCGCATGCCCACGCCCCAGGGGCGGTTGGTGCCGTGAATCAGATACCCCGGGATGCCCAGGCGCATCTTGAACCGCCCGAGAGGGTTATTCGGCCCGGGCGGCACCACGTCCGGCACATGCCGGCCCTCGGCCGCCGCCTCCCGGCGGATGGACTCCGGCGGGTACCACGCCGGATTACGCACCTTGTCGATGATACGCGTCTCGCCAAGCGGGGTATTCCAGTCCATGCGGCCGATCGCAACCGGATAGGTTTCGACGGTGCGTGCCTCTCCCGCGCCGGCATCGGGGAAGTAGTAAAGCCGCATCTCGGCGACATTGAGAACCACTCCCTCCCTCGGCGCATCCGGTAGCACGAAGCGCTTGGGCAGCATGACCTCCGTTCCCGGGCCGGGCACCCACAGGTCGACGCCGGGATTGGCGATACGCATCTCCTCGTAACCGAGGCCGTGGCGCCGGCCGATGTCCAGCAACGTCTCGTCCGCCGAGGCGCGTTCCACCTGCAGGTGGCCGACGACGTCCACATCAGCCGGCGGCAGCGGAAACGTCACAGCATGGGTCGACGACATGACGCCCACGACGAGCGCGACCACCAGAGACAACCTCGCAATCATTCAGCATCCCCTCGTCGAGATGTCGGCTTCTGCTCGCTGTGACCGAGATCCACTTCCGGGGCAATACGATCACGCACCAGCCGTTTGAGCTCCGCGGACTCCGGAAAACGACCGGCGTCGGCACGCGAGAACACGCATTCACCATCTACCGCCACCTCGAAGATCCCGCCCTCGCCGGGGATCAACGCGACCTCCCCAAGACGATCGCCAAGGGAGAACAGCAGCTCCTGGGCGAGCCATCCGGCGCGAAGTACGAACCGGCAACGGCGACAGTAACGAATCGAGACACGGGGCAAAGCAGTCGTTTCACTCATTCGGACAATTCTACGGTGACCGGCGCACGGACCCAATCTCCACCTCTCGCCCCCTGGGAGGCGCGGGCGTCAGTCGGTATGATCGGCGGCTCATGAATCATTCGGGGGACCGGGGCATGTCGCTGCGCGATCGCATTGGACGTCTTTCACCTCGCCGCCACGCCCGAGGCGGCCAGCGCACCATGAAACGCCGCTACATTGCGGGCCCCGCCGGCATCGCCGTGGCCGTGCTCGTCATCGTGCTCGTCGGCCTCGGCTGGTACTGGAGCCGTTCCCCGGAACCCTTCGAGGTGATCGCCAAGGCCCGCGACACGGTACCCGGCGATACCGACCCCACCACCATCCCGGGTAGCGTCACCGTTTCCGCGCTCATGGGCGTCGCCGGCACCCTTCTCGACAAGCCCGGCGGCTATCTCGGCAACGACGTCACGCCACCGAGCGTGTTCCTCGACAACATGCCTCGATGGGAATTCGGTGCGCTCGTACAGGTGCGCGACCTCGCCCAGGCACTGCGCAACGACATGAGCCGTTCACGCTCGCAATCGTCCGAGGACCGGGACCTCGCCGTCGCCGAGCCGCAGTTCAACTTCCCCGCCGACTCGTGGATGTTTCCAGCCTCCGAATCGGAATACCGCAAGGGCATCGAGGCGCTGAATCGCTACCTCACCCGGCTGGCCAACCCCGACAACAACAACACGCAGTTCTACGCCCGGGCCGACAACCTCAACGAATGGCTCGGCCTGGTGAAGAAGCGGCTCGGAAGTCTCGCCCAGCGCCTGAGCGCCAGCGTCGGAGAATACCGGTTCAACGTGGACCTCGCCGGTGACCCGGGTGCCAAACAGTCGACACCGAAACGCTCGCAGCAGATCCGTACGGAAACACCCTGGCTCGAGATCGACGATGTCTTCTACGAGGCGCGCGGCAGCACCTGGGCGCTGGTGCATTTCCTGCGCGCCGCGCGAGTGGATTTCCGCGACGTGCTTGCAGACAAGAACGCCGAAGCCAGCCTCGACCAGATCATCCAAGCCCTGGAGCAGACGCAGCGGCCGTTGTGGAGCCCGGTGGTGCTAAATGGTGACGGTTACGGCGTGCTCGCCAACCACTCGCTCACCGTGGCCTCCTACATCGCCCGTGCAAACGCCGCTATCATCGAGCTGCAGCAACTGCTCACCCGCGGCTAGTCGCGGGTGCAATCCCCGCGCTGCGGGCTATGGCCTCTGGCCCGCCACCCGCTCCCGCAGCGGCGTGCCGAGTCGCGGATGGCGGACGAGCAAGGGATCGATACCGCCGGTCGCATTCACCTGACGGGGAAAGCCCCCCTCGAAGACCACCATCGTGCCCGGGTCGATGCGAGTCCAGCGCTCGTTGTCCGTCAGGGGGTGGGTGGCAATCACGGTGACCACATCGTGCGGGGTGGTGACCTCGGCGAAGTCCACGCTGACTTCCGAGTCCTTGAGCTGTGCCTCGCCAAAGGGGGCACAGCGGGTTAGCCAGTGCAAGTGGGTGCTGCAGAACGTGTAGAGCACACGGCCGTCGGAGAGCAGCATGTTGAACGTACCGGCATCGTGGAGGCGCGCGGCGAGCCCACGGAGATAGCGCCAGACGGTCTCCCGCCGGCGTGGCGGCTTCGGGAAACGCTCCCGCAACTCACCCATCATCCAGCAGAATGCGTATTCGCTGTCGGTATTGCCGATGGGCCGATAATGGCGCAGACGCCAGCGCCGGACGCCGCGAAGCTTGCCGTTGTGCGCGAATACCCATGGGCGCCCCCAGAGCTCGCGCTGAAAGGGATGGGTGTTCTCCAGCGACACGTGCCCGTGCGTGGCCTGGCGAATGTGACAGATGACATTACAGCTCTTGATCGAGTATCGCTGGATCAACCGCGCCACTTCCGAATCGACACTCGGCCGCGGGTCGTGGAATGTACGGCAGCCGCCATCCTCATAGAACGCGATCCCCCAGCCGTCGCGATGCGGGCCGGTACCGCCGCCGCGCTGCATCAGCCCGGTGAAGCTGAAGCAGATATCCGTGGGCACGTTGGCGCTCATACCAAGCAGTTCACACATCGATATCGACAATCCGGTTCAGGGCGTCAATGGCGCGTCCGGCCGATTGGCGAGCAGCCGGTAGAGATCCCGCAGAATCGCTGCAGTCGCGCCCCAGATGTAATAGTCGCCGTAAGGAATGGCGCAAAGACGGTAGCGACGCCCATCCCGGTCCAGCGAATGCGGCCGGTGGTTCGCCGGGTCCAGCACGAACGCCAGCGGCACCTCGAATATCTCGGCCACTTCGCCTGGGTCGGGCACGAGCGTAACCGACGGCGCGATGATGCCCACCCAGGGATCGATCCGAAAGCCCGTACCCGTCGGGTACACCGGCAGCCGCCCCACCAGCTCCACGGCTTCGGGCACCAGGCCGATCTCTTCCTCCGCTTCTCGCAGGGCTGCCGCGAGGCTGGATTCATCGTGGGCCTCGATGCGGCCGCCCGGAAAGCTGATCTGGCCCGCATGGGCGCGCAAATGCACCGTGCGTCGCGTGAGTACCACATTGAGCCCGTGCTCGCGCTCCACCAGGGGCACCAGAACGGCTGCAGGATGGAGAGCGGCGCCGGCGGGCACGGCGGGTCTCGCCGGCATACGCGCCTGCTGAAAGCGCCAGTGTATCCATCGACGGTCTACGGCGGACTCCATACTTCGTGATCGTTGAGGTGACACGCAGATTATACCGGCAACCACGCGGGAATATGCACACTGCGCACACGTCCCACTATATATTTTTATATCAACAGGTTACCGAAAAATATTCACTGAGATTGCAACCCCGAAACCGCTAACACGGGAAGCGAGTGGCGCGGGCGTGTCCGGGTGTGTTTTTTTGATACATTCCAGCCTGGCCGCGTACGAGTGTGTCTCCAATGCGACGACCCGTTGGCAATTTACAACCAGGGGGGGTGCCATCCTGGCCCCGCATCGGCCATAATACGGGTAATCGATCTCCTCGTACCGTAGACTGCAATGCGATCAACAGTTGCCGCCATCACATTGAGCGCCCTGGTTTTCTCACTGCCAGCAATGGCGGAGGATACCTGGCGGAGCCCGCTGCGACCCGGCCTCGAGCTCACCACGGAGCTGAGTGAGGCGCTGGACGTACGTTTCGGTGTCAACGCCTCGGCGGACACGGAAAGTGGCTGGCGTGGCGATGTCCAGACGCAACCCCGCAGTCTCGGGGCCTCGGCGCTGGTGGACTGGCAGTTCTCGGGCAACACCGGCATGCGGCTCACCGGTGGCGCCCTCTACGGCGACACGAGCTGGAGCTGGCAGAAAGGGTGGCAACCCGGCGGCGAACACGAACGCCTCGGTGTGCAGCTCGATGACGACGCCTCGGTGACACCCTACGTCGGCTTCGGCTGGGATCAGCAATTCGGTGAGGGGCAACGTTTCGGCCTGCAGCTCGACCTCGGCATCATGTTCGAGGGTGTCGGCGATCTCGACAGCGGGACCAGCGAGCTACGCGAGCTCCGCGAGGAAACCCAGCTCGGCGAACGCTTCGAGAGTTTCCGGTACGTCCCCATGTTCTCGGCGGGCGTCGAATACCGCTTCTGACCCGAGCCCGTGTGCCCGGGTGACGGGGCTCGGAAACGCCTCGCTCGCGCACGCCGCGTCGCGACACGGATCACGCGCGCTCCGGATATGCCCGCTATGTGTCGGAAATCAGCAGGTTATCGACGTGCGCGGCCAGATCGGACGCGTCGAACTTCGCGAGAAAGTCATCCGCCCCCACCTTTTTCACCATCGCCTCATTGAATACGCCCGACAGGGAGCTGTGGAGGAGCACCTTGATGCCTTTCAGCTGCTCGTCGGCGCGAATCCGGGTGGTAAGCGTATAGCCGTCCATGCGTGGCATCTCGATGTCCGAGATCACCAGCGCAAGCGTTTCGATGCCACCATCCGCCGCCGCCTCGCGAAGCCAGGCGAGCGCATCCTCGCCATCCTTCGCCACAGCCACCCGCCAGCCCAGTGGCTCCAGAGAGCGCCGGATCTGATTGCGGGCGACGCTGGAATCGTCCACCACGAGCAGTTGATCCCGAGACGACTGAACACCGACCGACACGCCCTCACGTACGGTCTGATCCGCCGGATCGCCGAGCACGTCCACCAGCACCTTCTCGACATCGATGATCTGCACGAGAGCATTGTCCACCCGTGTCACGGCCGTGACGTAGCCACGGTCGGCAACGTGGGCCGGCGGAGGGAGCACGTTCTCCCAGCTGATGTTCACGATGCGGTCGACCCCATCCACCAGGAACCCCTGCACGGTGCGGTTGTACTCGGTGACCACCACCGATTCGCCCACCCCGGCGTCCCGGACGCCTATGGTCTCTCCGAGGCTGATAATGGGTACCGTCTGACCGCGTACATGGGCGACGCCGCGAATACCCGGACGGGAATCCGGCATGACAGTCAGGCGCGGCGCGCGGATCACTTCCCGGATCTTGAAAACGTTGATGCCGAAGTTACGCCTGCCGAGCTGGAACAGCAGCATCTCGAACCGATTGTGCCCGGCCAGCTGCGTGCGCTGGTCCACGCTACCCATTGTTGTCGCCATGTCCGTTCCATCCCGCCGCGAATGCATTGCCCCTGCCGCCTGTAACGGCCGGCTTCCGGCAAACTGTAGCCCAAGGTCATCGCCATCGACCGCGCACACGCGATACCCTCATTGTGATTACAATCACAATTACTGACATGACAACAATTACCGATAACGACAACAACGGGGGTGACAAGCGTGAACGGGGCTCGGACTCGGTCTCAGCGCAACGACGCGACGCGGGGTGCGCCCGGCCGCCGGGTGCAGCAAGCGCACTTCGACACCGCCCGATTACCGCAGCAGGAACGCCTGGAAGCCTGGCGGGGCATACTCGCGCCCCAGGTCCGGGTCACTCCAGCCCGTGATACAGCGGGCGAGTTCGCCGCAACGGTCGACGCCTGGCGGCTTGGCGACTGCGACCTGGGCGTATCCCGGTTCACTGCGCAGACGGGCATTCGTGACCGTCGCCTCGTCTCGCAGCACGCGCTGGAGTGTTACAACGTGCTGGTCCCGCTGCAGGGCATCATCGATACCGAAACCGAGGGTCAGCGGATCCGGCTGCACCCCGGCGATGTCATGCTCGAGGATACGCGACGCACCAAGCAGTCGTTCTATCATGGCGGGGCATTGCTGTTGCTTCGCATCCCGCGTTACAGACTCGCCGGCATCACCACGCGCGTCGACCTGCACGCCCACGTGTTGCGGGCGGGGATGGCGCAAACCTCACTGCTGCGCGAGCACCTCATCGCGTTGCACGAGGAGTGCCCTGCACTCCACGAGCACGATATCCCCGCGGTGGTTCACGCGACCGCCACACTCGTCGCCGCCGCGGTGGCTCCGGCGGACCCCGAAACGGCTCAGCCGCTGTCGCTGAAAGAACGCGTGGAACGCCACATTCACGCACACCTTTCGGACCCGGCCCTTGACGCTGTGAAGCTGCAGCGACGGTTCAATCTCTCGCGAACCCGCCTGTACGAGCTCTTCCGCGGCGACGGCGGGATCAGCAAATACATACGCGTAAGACGCCTCGACCAGGCCGCTTCGTGGCTGACCGACCCGACGCGGGCGACACACACCATTCAGCAAATCGCCTTCGAAGCCGGATTCCGCAACGAGCGTCAATTCCAGCGCGCGTTCCGGCAGCGCTTCGGCGTGACTGCACAGGCCATCCGCAACGCTCCCGCCGAACACATTCGCGAGCTGTCGTCCGCCCCTAGTCTCGCCGACGAGGTCGCGCGAAACACTCCCTGACACCAACTCCCCGAGGGTCGTTCCCGGGCGCACCCCTTTTGCAATCCGGCACGGCGCTGAGCCGTGCCAACTCTCATGCCCACCCAGTCACCTCCGCCGAACGAACTGTCGCCAATCGCGGAACAGATTGTCGTAAATCACGGCCGTCACTGAGGCACCGTCAGTCCACGACAGGCCGCAGCGGTTCGGAAAGCGGGATCGAGAGCCCCCAGCGTCGACTGCGCGGGGCACGAGCCGGCGCCGGATCACTGTCGGTACAGCCACGACCAATACGGTGAGCGGCCCGTTCATTACCCGGGGCCCGTCCCCTCGGGCGGGTACGGCGGCGTCAGTGCCGCCGCTCACCAACATGCCGGGGACCCAGCTCGATGTCTGATACGGCGAGACCCAACACGACCACTGCCCTAATTGCGGCTGCGATCCTGGCCATCGCCCCGGTCGCAGCGCAGGCGGAGACGATCCACGTAAACGCCGACGCCAGCGGCGCCAACGACGGCTCCGGCTGGTCCGATGCCTACACGGCCCTGCAGGACGCCTTCGACGAGGTCAACGCGAACCCCGACACGGACTACCAGATCTGGATCGCCTCCGGCACCTACCATCCGGATCAGGACAGCGACGGCGACCACACGGCCGGTGACCGCAGCGAGCGTTTTGAGCTCGCGCGCGACGGCGTGGCGATCTACGGCGGCTTCTCCGGTGACGAAAACCGCCTCTCCCAGCGGGACGTGGCGGCCAACTCACCGACCGTTCTCAGCGGCGACCTGCAGAACGACGACGAAGACACCGATGGCGACGGCTATTCCGAGAACAACGTCGGCGACAACAGCACCACCGTCATCTATTTCGACGGCACCGGCGACGCCATCACCGATGCGACTGTCCTGGACGGCGTCACCATAACCGCCGGCAACGCCGGTCGTGATGGCGGCGGTATGTACTGCAACGGCACCAGCGGGGGCGCCTGCAGTCCGACACTCGCGAAGGTGACCTTCACCGACAACCGCGCCAGCGACGACGGCGGTGCGATCTACAACGACGGCGGTGACGGCACGAGCAACCCCACGATCAAGGACGCCGTATTCACCGATAACCGCGCTGGCGGCTCCGGCGGGGCGATGTACAACGACGGCGGCGGCAAAAGCGGTGGCGTTAGCAGTCCGACGATCATCAATGCCGCCTTCATCGGCAACCGCGCCGGCGAACACGGTGGCGCGATCTACAACGGCACGGACGTGCTTTTTGTCAGTGGCGCTGGACGCAGCAGCCCGACGATCATCAACGCCGTCTTCGCCGACAACGTCGCTGCCGCCGGCAGTGGCGGCGCCATGTACAGCGACGGGACCTGGGGCAGCACCAGCAACCCGGTGATCACCAACGCCACCTTTACCGGCAACCGGGCCCATCCAGACGGCTACCACTTCGGCCAGGGCGGTGCGTTGTACAACAACGGCGGCGGCGACGGTGGCGACAGCACGGCAGTGATCACCAACACCATCCTGTACGGCAACTCCGCCGACGAGGGCGGTGACGAAATCTACTACCGCAAGACGCCGCCGACCGTGGCACACAGCCTGGTACAGGGCGGGCTCGACGGCGACGGCGTGGACTCCGCCTACCGCAACCCGCCGCCCGACGACGGCGGCGGCAACATCGACGCCAACCCCGGCTTCACGGATGCCAGCGACCCGGATGGCCTGGATGATATCCCCGGCACCGAGGACGACGGGCTGATGCCGCAGCCCAATGCCGCCGTGCTGGACGCGGGCGACACCGGCGCACTTCCCGCGGACACCACCGACCTGGACGGCGACGGCAACACCTCCGAGCCCCTGCCCGTCGACCTCACCGGCGCAGCCCGAGTCCAGGAAGGGGCCGTGGAAATCGGCGCCTACGAAATTCGCCAGTTCGCCGCCGAGAGACCCAACGCGCGCGCCGATGGGGTCACCACCGCGGAGGATACGCCCCTATCCGGCGACGTTCTCGCCGACAACGGCGCCGGTGCCGACAGCGACCCCAACGGCGATGCGCTTACCGTCACC
>CAZHBN010000037.1:7278-20999 GCA_964530405.1 uncultured Ectothiorhodospiraceae bacterium | reverse complement strand
CCACGCCGGCGCTCCCGCGCCTTGCCGAGACACCGCGCAGTGGCGCTGAGACCTGACAATACTTTCGAAAAGGTTAGTAACTATAGCCGCGACCGCAGCGGTGCCGAGGAAACGGTCCGACGGATTACGGCCACGAATGCCGAAGCGACCGCCATACAGGCCGACGTCAGTCAGCCCGAAGACGTAAAGCGCCTGTTCGACGAGTCGGCGCGAACCTTCGGCGAGCCCATGATCGTCGTCGCCAACGCCGGCACGTTCCAGATCCGGAACCTCGCGGAGGCCACCGCGGAAGACTTCGAGGCGGGCTTCACCGTCAATGCCCGCGGCACGTTTCTCACGTACACGCAAGCCGCGCGGCGGATGCCGAACGGCGGTCGCATCATAGGCCTTTCGACATCGCTAACGCTGCAAGGCAACCCGGGCGTCGGTATCTACGCCGCCAGTAAAGCCACCGTGGAGCAGTTCACCAGGATACTGGCAAAAGAGCTCGGCAGCCGCGAAATCACGGTCAATGCCGTCTCGCCGGGGGCCACCGACACCGACATGCTGCCCGAGGCGGCGCGGGAGGCGATGCCGGGCGTCACCCCCCTGGGGCGGCTCGGTGAGCCCGAGGAAATCGCCAACGTCGTGGCGTTTCTCGCCTCCGACGAAGCGCGCTGGGTAACCGGCCAGGTCGTTGGCGCCAACGGCGGCGTGGTGTAGCACCGGACCGAGGAGCGCGGCAACACCAGCCGCGCTCCCTGTGGGACCGGGCCGACGCGGTTCACTCCGCCGGTTGCCGGGCAACCAGGCCGCCGCGGCCGACGGTGAGCAGAAATGCCGGCGCGCCGGCGATGAGATACCAGTGGAAAGTGCAGAAGCGCCACACCAGCAGCGCGGCGGCAAGCACCGGCGCGTCCACCCACGCCGAGAGCATCATGCCGAAGCCTACCTCCACACCACCGGAGCCGCCTGGCAGCAGGCTCAAGTGCCCGACGAACAAAGATACCGCCTGGGTGATGAACAGCCATGCCCACGGTTGCGGGTCACCGAGCAGGAGAAAGATCACCGGCACGATCCCGTAGCGCAGCAGCCAGTGAGCAGCACAAAAACCGTACAGTGCGGCGAGCCGCCATCGTCCCAGACCCAGCATCAGACGCACCGCCGCACGGAAGCGGATCAACGCCCGCCCGAGTCGCCAGCGGTAGCGATGGAGCACCGGCAGGCGGCGAAAAATCCGGCCGAGTAGCAGCGCCAGCGGGCGGTAGTGGCGGGGAAGCCAGAGCAGCAATGCAAAACCTGCCGGCGCGCCGAGGCCGGCCACCAATACGTACTGAAGCGGCACATCGCCGAGCACCAGCAGCGCTGCGAGCGGCAGGAAAGTGGCGAAGAACGCGAAGTCGGTAATCTGGTCGAGCACGGCGAGCGCACCGGCCTCCGGCACACCCAGCCCGCGGCGGGTGAACAACAGCACGCTGGTTGCCGGGCCGCCGGTGTACGCCGGGGTGGCGGTACCGGCGAACTCGATGCTAAGCACCTTGGCGAACGTCTCGCGCAGCGGAAGCCGCAACCCGAACGCGCCGGCGAGCAGCCGCAGACGGAACGCGTTGCACACCCAGCCGGCGGTCACCATCGCGATCAACGGCAAGAGCCCCCAGGGTGGAAAACGTTCAAGGGCATCGAACAGGCCGGCGCCGCCGCCGAGCCACACGGGAATGGCCGCGGAAACGAGCACGCTCGCCAGAAGCGCGAGCACCCAGTGGCGCCTCACCGGGGCGCTCCGACCAGCTCTGCGAGGGTCACCAGCCGTCGCCCGGCAATCAAGCGGTGAGTCTGGTGGCGGACCCTGGCGAAACCGTCCGAGCGCAGAGCATCTGCCGGATGCAGCGCCACCCGCAGGTTGGAAGGACGTTGCAGCGCACGTAGCGCGTTGACCGCCAGGGAGGTCAGCCGGCGCGGGCGACTGCGCATGCTCCAGGCAACCGCCGGGGCCCGGACACAGCGATTGCCAGGGACGACGCGAACGGTGTTACGCATGGCCAGGTACGCTACCCCACTGTCATCGATGGCGGAACGCGCCTGCGCACCGGCCAGCCAGGCAGGAGGCACGAAGCCGGGCCGCGGCCAACCGGCGTCACGGAATAGCTCGAGCCCCGCCTGCAGACGCCGGGCCGCCTCATCATGGCCCAGCGCAGCGAACTCGCCTTCCCCGGCGGTCAGCCATCGGCGGGCAAGGCGCATCGCCACGCCACCCCCGGCGGGCGACTCATCCAGATGGACGTACCCATGAAGCACCAGCTCGTCCCCCCGGGCGCGGCGGTCCGCCAGCCAGTCCAGAAAGGGACGGTCGCCGATGGTGGGCGAGACCCGATGGTAGTACGGTACCACCAGCAAGGCCAGCGGCCCCACGCCGCGAGCGTCCAGCCAGTCCACGAGGCGTTGGCACAGTCGCCAGGTCGGCGGTGCAACGTCGTGGACCTCGACACAAGCCACGTCAGCCATGACCGTCCACCACCGGCTCCAGGCCCGCAGCCGGCGCCACCACACCCAGGCGCCGGTAATGAGCGAGCAGTGTCGGGAACACCGCGCGCCAGGCATGGCACCGTTCGGCAGCCTCACGGGCAGCCCGGCCGAGGGCCCTGCGATCGGTATCGAACACTGCCGCCACCGCCTCGGCGAAGCCCCCGGCGTTGCCGGGAGGTGCGAGAGCGCCCCACTGAGGTCGCACCAGCTCAGGCACCGCGCCGGCCTCGACGCCCACCACCGGTATCCCGCAGGCCATGGCCTCGAGCACCACGAGTCCGAACGTCTCGCACTCCCCGGCATGCACCAGCGCATCACAGCTGGCCAGTACCCGGGCAAGACCGGCCTCCTGAAATGGCAGCGTCGTTACGCGATCATCGATCCGGGCGACGCGCTCAGCACCCACGAGTACCAGGTGGTACGGAGCCCCCAGTCGCCGCACGGCTGCACGCAGCACGTCCAGTCGCTTCTCCCGGGCGAACCGGCCGGCGTAGACCAGCAGCCTCGTGTGGGCGGGCAACCCGAGACGTGCCAGAAGCGCAGCCCGATCGCCATGACGGGGGTGGAATAGCGCAACGTCGACCCCGAGGGGCTGGTGGTGCGCATGCCCGATACCCATCGCCCGCAATCGTTGTGTGAGCGTCACACTGGGTGCGAGTACCAGGTCGAAGCCGGCATAGAATCGGCGCAGCCACGCCGCGACGGGTCCGCTTGTCCAGCGCCCCAGGCGCCGCCCCAGCAAGCGCGGCACATCGGAATGGTAGAAACCCACGGCCGGAATACCCTGGCGCTGCGCCGCGCACCGGGCTGCGTAACCCGGTATCCAGGGGTCGCCGGCCTCGACCACATCCGGTGCGACGGCGGCAATCGCCTCCCGCCACGGGGTCACGTGGATCGGAAAGCGGTAACCCCCCGAGCCCGGTAGTGGCGCCGCGGGCAAGGTGTGAACGCCACTGCCCGGGCGAACGCCCGGCCCCCGGGGCACCAGCAGGGAATGACGCACGCCCGGTTGCCGCCCGAGCCAACGCCGCTTCGCCCCGAGATAACGGCGCACCCCGCCGCTGCGCTCGGCATACAAGGCGGTCACGTCCAGCACATGCATCGCCGCCACGCCTCCCGCCGCATTGACTCAAAGCTGCAGTATGGTGCGGCTGTGTTGCGCGGCTATGGCGAGGGAGAAGCAAATCGCTTCCAGGCGCCGCCCGAGGGCCGCATCCGTAACGGCCCTCCCTGACGGCCGTCGAACTCACCACGCCTAGTACCCGCTGGAGGAGACGCTCGGCACTCGGCTCTTCTTACCCTTCGGCCCTAACCTCTCCACCCTCCTCCGGCTGAACGATGCCGGCCCTTGGCGCACGCAACGGGATGCCGCGGCCCGTCAGAGACGGGCCGGCAGCCACAGCGCCAGCTGCGGGAAATAGCTGATGATGACGACCGCCACCACCATGAGCAGGAAGAACGGGAACGCCGCGCGCACCACTGTGCCGATGGGCTGTCCGGTCATGCCCTGGAGCACGAACAGGTTGAATCCGACGGGAGGGGTTACTTGCCCCAGCTCCACCATCAGCACCAGGAAGACTCCGAACCAGATCGGATCGAAGCCGGCAGCGATTACCAGGGGCAACGTGATCGGCAGGCTCATCACCACAATGGAGATGCCATCCAGAAACAGCCCCAGCAGTATATAGAGCACCGCCAGGATCAACAGCAGGCCGTAGGGCGAGAGATTCATCTTGCCGATGGCCGCGGCCAGATCGCCGGGGATATGCAGAAATCCGATGGCCGAGGACAGCACGGCGGCGGCGATCAGGATGATGCAGACCATGCACGAGGTGCGTACGGCAGCCATCAGGGAGTCGAATAGCATGCCCCAGCTCAGCTCACGCAGCAGGACACATAGCAGCAATGCTCCGGCCACCCCCACCGCCGCTGCCTCGCTCGGGGTGGCGATGCCGGTATAGATGCTGCCCAGGACGATGACCATCAGCGTCAGCACCGGCGCCAGGTCACCCAGAGCCCGCAGCCGGTCGCGCCACGTGAACCGGAGCTCACCGCGAGGTGCAAAGTCGGGGCGGCACAGACATAGGGCCGCGATATAGGTCGAGTACAGCGCCGCCACCACCAGCCCCGGAATGATACCGGCAATGAACAGCTTGGAGATGCTGACCTCGGCCTGGACGCCGTAGATGATCATCACGATGGAGGGCGGAATCAGCAGCCCGAGACTGCCCGCCCCGGCGAGAGAGCCTACGGACAGACGGTTGTCATAGCGGCGGTCGGCCAGCGCCTGGGTCGTGATCTTGCCCACCGTCGCGGTGGTCGCGGCGGTGGAGCCGCACACCGCGGCGAACAGCGTGCAGCCGGCCACATTGGTATGGAGCAGCCTGCCGGGAATACCGTCCACCAGCGGCGCAAGGCCCCGGAACAGACGCTCGGAGATGTCGGTCCGGAAGATGATCTCTCCCATCCACACGAACAGCGGGATGGCGGAGAGCTCCCAGGTGCTCGCGCTGCTCCACAGAACCTTCTGGGCAATCAGGCCGACGCGATCGAGGGGAAAGCCGGCAACGATCCACAGACTGCCGAACGCGACCACAAGCAGACCGATGAAGATCCAGGTGCCAAGGCCCAGCGCCAGAATCAGGAGCAAGAACACGGTGAATGCGGCGACAATGGCATCCATGAGCGGTCCTCCCTCAGGCTTGCGGGCTGTCGACCAGGCGGCCACCGGCGGCGACACGCAGGGCGTAGGCGAGCAGCTGCAGGGCCAGGATTCCCAGGCCCACCACCGCCACGCCCTCGGGTAACCACAGCGGTACTTCCGCGAGGCTCTCGCTGGTGGAACCGCGTTCCCAAGCACGCACCACGTTGCGCAGGAAGAAGCGACCAACGAACACAGTCACCGCCAGGGTGAGCGCAACCACGATCAACTCGACGCCGCGCCGGGCAAGCGCATTCGACAGGCGGTCGGTAAGTAGACTCACGCGGATCATGGCACCGTGCTCCAGCGTGTAGCCGAGGGCAAGAAAGGTCGAGGCAGCAACACCGTAGCCGACGAACTCGTCCAGCACGAAGGTGGAGGTATCGAACACCGCCCGTAGCACGATCTCCAGCAGGATATGCAGCACCATGATCACTATGACCACGGCGGCCGCGACCGCGCCGGCGAGGGAGACCCTCCGCGCGGCACGGTCGAAAGTGTCGATCAGCCGCGAGAACATCGTTGTGCCCTCGTTCAACGGGCTCGGTACTCGGTGAGAATCTCGTCACCGACCTCGCCCATATCCTGGCGCCACTGCTCGATGATGGGAGTCGACGCGTCGGCGAGCTTCTGCCGATAGCCGTCCGAGTGCTCCGTGACAACCGTCACGCCGAGCTCTTCCGCCCGCTCGTAGTTCCGCGCCACGATATCCGTGAGCTGGTTCCACAGGTAGACCTCGGTCTCGGCGGCTGCCTCTTCCATGGCCGTGCGGATATCCGCGGGCAGGGAGTTCCAGGTGTCCAGGTTGATGGTGGCGACGTTGATCGGCGTCGAGTAGTTGATCTCCGTGAAGTAGCTGAGGTATTCGGGGAACTGGGCACTCAGGCCCGCCTCGGCAGAGGTGAGCACTCCGTTCACAGCACCCGTGGACAACTGCGGGACCACATCCGCCCAGGAGAGTTGCACCGGCGCCGCCCCCACGCTCTGGAAGACGCGGGTGCCGTTCTTGTCGTAGGTGCGGAACTTGAAGTTCTGCAGGGCTTCTATGCTGTTCAGGGCCTTGGCTCCCCAAAGACCGCTCGGCGGCCAAGGGGAGGCGTACAGCAGCTTCTGGTTGTACTGCTCGAAAACCGCGTCGTAGTGCGGGCGCGAGATCTCGTACAGGGCCCTGGCCTCGTCGGCGCCGTCGGTCAGCAGCGGCAGGGAGGGCAGCAGGAACAGCTCGTTGATGCCGCTCAGCTGGGCGACGAACGTATTCGCCATGGTCACGATGCCGTCGCCCACCGCATCCAGCTGATCGGCGGACTTGAAACCCAGTGCGCCGCCGAAGTGGTGGGTGATCTCCACCCGGCCGCCGGACTTCTCCTCGAGCAACTTGGCGAAATGCTTGTCCGCCTCGCCCTGGATCGAGCCGGCCGGATACTCGTTGGCCATGTCCCACTCGTACTCGGCGGCGCCGGCCGCAGTAGCGACCGAGAACACGGCCGCCGACAGCAATGTGGTGAATGTGCGCATTGTCGTACCTCTTTATGTAAGCAATGTTGGTACATTTCCCGCTGCGGCCTGGCCGCAGCGGCACGCCGGAGCATGGGCATTCCGGCCCCACCCGCGGCATGCTGGGTTTCCAATGGTCTGCGCGCATCCCCTGCGCCGCTCTCCTCCAACGGCCCGACACCTCGGTATCAGCGTTCGCTCGCCGGCCCCGTAGCGGTGCCGTCGTTCCGGGCATCCCAGACCCGCAACTCGCAGTGATCGAATCCCTCCGCGGCGCAACCTACTTCCTCGCCCCGCGGTTGCCAGTGGCGACCCAGGCTGTCGCTGACCCAGGCAAGGCTCCCCGGCGGCCAACCAGCACAGAACTGGCAGACCTTCCTGCCGGAGCCGGTACCGAAATGGGCCACGAACGAGGAGTGGTAAAGGCGGACGACACCGGTGCCGGTCTCCGGGTCGATCCCGGTGCCGTCGAAACGGCCCCAGCCCCGGCGGGAGAGCTGTTCCATGTAGTGGTGAAAAACGTCCATCCCGGTCAGGCCGTGGGCCCGGGCCTCGGCGGCGCACCAGGCGTAGGCGGCGTCGTATCCGGCAGCGTAGAACTGCCGTGCCGCCGCCTCCTCTCCGACCGCCTTCTCCACCGTATCCACCACCCCCATGAAGAAGTGCCGCGGCACATAGATCATGGGCAGTCCGTAAGTCGACCAGTGGCCGGAATCCGGATCCACCTCGATGGGTACTTCTGGTTGCATCGTGTCGCTCACTCTGCCGCGCGTGGCATTCGCCGGCCGTTCGGGCATTCAAAGAACCCGGTCGAGAAGCCCGAGCCAGTTCTCGCCCATGACCTTGCGGATGCGGGCTTCCGACCAGCCGGCACGTTCCATGGCGGCCGTCAGGTTCGGGTAGTCGGCGATGGATTGCAGGCCTTGCGGAAAGTCGACTTTCCAGAATTCCGTCAACTGCCGTCCGTCGCCCTTGTCGCGATTGAGGTACTCGAAGAAGGACGCGCCGTAGCCCATGGTGAAGTCGGTTCCGAAGCCAACCTGGTCCTCGCCCACCAGGTTGATGACGTAGTCGATGGCCTCGACATAGTCATCGATGGTGGAATCGTTGCCGCGGCGCAGGAAAGGCGGGAACATCGTGACGCCGACAAAACCCTCGTGCTCGGCAATGAACCGGAGCTCGTCGTCGGACTTGTTGCGGGGATGCTCCTTCAGGCCGCGCGGCAGGCAATGGCTGTAGGTAACGGGCTTCTTCGACGCCAGGATGACGTCGCGCGAGGTGTTCGGACCGACATGGCTGAGGTCGCAGAGCATACCGACGCGGTTCATCTCGGCGACCACGTCGTGGCCGAAATCGGAAAGGCCGCTGTCGCGGGTTTCATAGCACCCGCAACCGATGAGATTCTGGGTGTTGTAGGTCATCTGCACGATGCCGACGCCCTGTTCCTTGAAGATCTCGATGAACTCGAGACGGTCTTCGAAGGCGGAGGTGTTCTGGAAGCCGAGAACGATCGCCGTTTTGCCTTCCTTTTTCGCCTGACGGATATCGTCGGCCGTGCGTGCCTTGACGAGCCGGTCGGGATATTCCGCGAACATCCGGTTCCACTCGCCGATATTCAGCATGGTGTCGCGGAAGTTCTCCCAGACCGAACAGGTGCAATTGGCGCCCGTCAGGCCGCCGAGACGCATCGCGTCGAAAACCTCTTCACTCCATTTGGAAATGATCAGTCCGTCGAAGACGACCAGGTCGTCGTGCAAGCTACCCGCGCTCATGTGGGGTCCCCTTCTGGTCCTAGAGATAGATGTTGCGAACGATCGCGTCGTGGTCACCGGCCATGGCGGCAACGTCACCGCCATCGACCACCTGGCCGTCGCGAAGGACGATGAAGCGGTCTGCCGCCCGGAAGGCCAGGTTGAGATTCTGCTCGACCATGAGCATGGTCACGCCTTCAGCCCTAAGGGCGTCCATGATCCGCGCGATCTCCTCGCAGAACTGCGGAGAGAGACCGCCGGAGGGTTCATCGAGCAGCAGAAGCCGCGGATCGGACATCAACGCGCGGCCGATTGCCACCATCTGCTGCTCGCCGCCTGAAAGCGTTCGGGTTGCCTGCCGGCGCCGCTCGGCCAGACGCGGGAAACGCTCGTAGATGCTCGATAACGACTGCGAAGCCTTCTGGCGACCGCGCCGCATGGCGCCAAGGCGAAGGTTGTCTTCCACGGTCAGATCGGGAAACAGGTCGCGGGCCTGCGAGACCTGGGCGATGCCATGGTTGAAGATGACGTGCGGTTCCCTGCCGGCGAGCTCCCGGCCGTCCAGCTTGACCGAGCCGGAGACCGGTTTGACGAAGCCGCAGATCGCGTTCATCGACGTCGACTTGCCCGATCCGTTGGCACCGAGCAGCGTCAGACACTCGCCTTTGCGCACATCGTAGGAGGCGCCTCTGAGAATGGCCTTCTTGCCATAGCTCACGTGCAGATCGCTAATGGTAAGCAGAGTGTCATGCATGACCGAGATAGGCCTCCAGAACCGCCTTGTCCGAGCGAATTTCTTCCGGCGTGCCCTCGGCAATCCGCGTGCCGGCGGCCATGACGAGGATGCGATCGGCCGCCGCCATCACCAGCTCCACCGCGTGCTCGATGAGCAGAATGCCGACGCCTTTCTCCCCGGAGAGCCGTTTGATGATGTCCATCATCTGCTGCCGGGCGACCGGTGAAAGGCCGACGGCGGGCTCGTCGAGGAGAAGGATGGGCGGCTCACTGGCGACTGTGCGCACGATCTCGACAATGCGCTGCTGACCGCCCGAGAGATCGCAGGCCGGGGTATCGGCCATGTGCGCCATGCTCATGAGCGAGAGCAGGGACCGCGCCTTTTCGCGTGCCTCGACTTCCGCCTCGACGGCCCTGCGGCGGGCGAAGAGAATATCCAGGAAGGAGCCCGGGGTCTGCGTATGCAGGCCCGTCATCACGTTCTCGAGAACGGTGAGCGCCGGGAACAATCCGCCGTTCTGGAATGTACGGCGCAGCCCCTTCTCCGCGATGTCGTGCGGGGCATCGCCGGCGATCTCCGTGCCGTTCAACTGCACCGAGCCCGCCGTCGGCCGGACATAGCCGGAAATGGCGTTGAACAGTGTGGTCTTGCCGGCCCCGTTGGGACCGATGACGGCGCGCACCTCTCCGGGTTCCAGCTGAAACGAAACCTCGCTCAGCGCCTTCAATCCGGAGAAATGGACGCCGAGACCTTCGACTTGCAGTAAGGACGTCATCGGCTTCAGTTCCTGTGGTAGCGCTGCTGGAATACGGGTGAGAACCGGGCCAGCAGGCCCGCGAGCCCCGTGGGCATGAGCAGCAGGACGGCCATAACGACAACACCGAAGAAGATCTCCTCCATGCCCGGGAAGGCGCGCACATACTCCGGCAGCGCGGTGAGCGCGACCGCACCGAGCACGGCACCGGCCACCGATCCCAGGCCGCCGACCAGGACCATCGCGAAGCCGATGATCAACTGGGTGAGCCCGAAGGATTCGGGAAAGACGCGACCCGTATGCAGGGCGAACATCGAGCCGGCGATGCCGACGACGAAGCCGGACCACATGAACGCCGTGACGATGACGCGGGAAGTCGGAATCCCGAGCGAGGCGGTGGCGAGCTCGTTCTCGCGCACCGCGATGATCGCGCGACCGATGCGGGAGCGCAGCAGGTTGACGGTTCCGGCGACGAGCAGGCAGGTGATAATGAGGAAGATGTAGAACTGCACCTTGTCCGACGTGAGTGACAGGCCAAAATCCTGCCCCGGCGGGACGGGCAGGCCGTCGGTGCCGCCGGTCACGGCGCTGGCGTGGATGTAGAGCCAGCGCATGAGCTCGCCGAAGGCCAGCGTGACGATGGCGAGATAGTAAAGCCGGATACCCCGCAATGCCGCGGCGGACGCCAGGAAGCCGCCCAGGGCACCGAATAGACCCGCAATCGGCACCGTGAGCAGCCAGGGTAGGCCGAGCGCGGTGCCGACGATGGTCGAGCTGTAGGCACCGATGCCGAAGAACGCGGTGTTGGCAAAGGCGAGCTGGCCGAGACTGCCGATGACGATCGTGAACCCGAGCGTCGCCAGCGTGTAGATCAGCATCGCGTTGGCGATGAACTGAGTGTAGGGATTGGTCACCGCCGGAACGGCAAGTGCGAGGAGTGGCACGAGCCAGAAGATCCGGCTCTGCCTCGACAGTGTCGCGGAAGATGTCAGCATGATGGCCATCCTCAGACTTTCACCACGACCTTTCGGCCGAAGAGCCCGCGCGGACGAACGGCGAGGACGATGATGATCAGCAGATAGGCGGTGATGTCGATTAGCGCCGTGTTGAGGTAGGCACCGGCGTACTGTTCGGCGACGCCGAGCAGCAGGCCGGCGACGACCGCCCCCCCGAGCGACCCGAAACCGCCGAGGGTCATGGCGGCGAAGCCCTTGATCAGGAAACCGGCGCCCAGATCCGGGTGCAGCAGGGAGACCGGAGCGATCAGGACGCCGCCGACCGCGCCGAGCGCGGCCCCCACCCCCCAGCTGGCGTCGTGGAAACGCCCGACATTGATACCGATCAGGCGCGCGCCGCGCTCCGACTGGTAGACCGCCTGGACCATCTTGCCGATGTCCGTCAGGTGCAGCAGCGTGAAGAAGGCGGCAAGCAGCATGGCGACGATGCCGATCGTGAAAAGCGCGTCGCCGGTGATCAGCACTGGGCCGATGATGATCGGATCGATGTCGAAGACCCGGGGCATGGGCAGGACCTCACGGCCCCACACCGTTCGCGCGATGCCCCGCAGCATGAAGCCGAAGGCAATGCTCATCAGCGCCAGGCCGATATGCGGTCCGCCGCGGATGGGCCGGATCAAGCCCCGGCTGAACACCACGCCGAGCACGAACATGACGGCGATGGCGATGATGCTCGCCGGCAGGAAGGCAACGCCAAGACCCACGACCAGCACATAGGCGAAGAAGGCCCCGGCCATGACGAAGTCACCGTGGCCAAAGTTGACGATGGTCGTCGAGCGGTAGATGACGGTGAGCGACAGGGCGATCAGTGCGTAAATCGCCCCTTGTGACAGGCCGCTGAGAGTGAGTTGCAGAAACATGGGCAGCAACCACCTTTCGGGACGGATATTGAGGTGATCGGGCGTTCCGGCGGGGTCGACCGAATCGGCCCCGCCGCTGGCGGATCACTCGTAAGGGGTGCCCCAGGCCTGCAGAACGGTCGGCTCGCCGTCCATGAAGCCGGCAACGGCCGAGCCCTTCACCCCCCGATGGTCTTCCGGGGTCCACGTGATTGGAGCCGACAGGACGCCGGTCTGCAGGTCCTTGATATTGTCGAGCGCGGCGATGAGCTTCGAGCGGGTGAGATCGGGCCCGACCGCTTTCAACGCCTTGACCAGCGCGATCCCCGAACCGATGGAAACGTAGGAAAAGTTCGTCAGCTCTTCGTTGGGATAGTACTTGTGGATTATCTCGCCCCACTTCTTCATGCGCGGTCCGTCGAGATTGTCCACGTATGGATGCAGCACGTAGTAGTTTTTGACCGCATCCAGGTCGCCGACACGCTTCAGGGTGTTCTCCAGGTCGGTGCCAGCGGTGCCCATGACCGGCGTGTTCAGGCCGTACTTCTTCATGTCCCGCAGGAAGATGGCGGTCTCCGCCTCGTACAGCGCGCCGATGATGAAGTCGGGCTTGGCCTGGCGCAGTTTCAGGACCTGTGCAGTCGCGTCGGTCTGCCCCCGCTCCATGGTGAGATCGAGAACGGGCTCGACGCCGTGGGCCTTCAGGTACGCACGCGCCGGTTTGGTGTAGGAGTGCGCCCAGTCATTGGAATGCTCGACGATGGCGACCCGCTTGGTACCGGGCTTGGAGAGCACGAAGGCGGCCATGGCCTCGCCGTTGGTGTTGCCGGTGGGAACGCCGTGGAAGATGTTCTTTGCCGTGGGCGTGGAGATGGTGTCGCTGACGGCGTGAGAGACGATCCAGGGCAGGCCCGCCTTGGCCACTTCCGGCCGGATCGAGACGGCAACACCGCTGCAGGAGTTCCCATGCAGCATGAAGACTTCATCCTGGTAGATGAGCTTCTTGGCGGCCGCGAGCCCCTTGGCGGGATCGCAGCCGGTGTCTTCCTGTACCGCCACCAGCTTGCGACCGGCGACGCCACCTTCATCATTGATCATCTTGAAGTAGGCCATGAGGCCGATCTCGGCCTTGCTGTACGAGGACGCATTGCCGCTGAACGGCCCCATGACGCCGATCTTGATGCTGTTGTCGGTCAGCCCCGTTGTCTCGCCGGCCAGGACGGGGCCAACGGCAAGGAACGCGATGGCTGCGAACAGCCCCAGTTTCGCGATACCGGTTTTCATGTCTCTCTCCTTCCTCTCATCTGCCCAAAAAACCGGACAGTCTGTTTGTTTTTGGGTCAGCCAGCCGCTTTTTCGGCCAGCGTGACATGCGCGGGCAGGATGCGTTTGATCGCCGCCAGCATTTCAGCGTAATAGTGATCTTCGCGGCGAAGCACCGCCTGGACCGCCATACCGCGGAATACATTCATCACTAGATTCATCGTCACCCGAGAGGAAGCCGGTTCGGGGTCCGTGGCGACAAAGGTCGCCTCCCATGCGGCTTCGAACCGGCGGTGCAGATCGAGGATCAGCGGCTCGAGGCGCTGGCGAAGGTCCGGATCACCGCGGGCCGCCACGATGATCTCCAGCGAGGCATAGAACCAGGTGCCGTTCAGCATCCCCGACCAGAGCTCGTCGAGGAACGTGTCCATGTCGTATTCGCCGCGGCGGAGTCCCGCTGCGAGCACTTCGATGTCGCTGGCGAAGCCGTCGAACATCGCTTTGGTCGCAGCGGCGATCAGATCGATCTTGCCCGGGTAGTGGTGCGTCTGCGCGCCACGGGACAGGCCAGCGCGCTTGACGATACTCTGGGTGGTGGTATTGGTGTAGCCCACCTCCAGCAGCGAGGCGATCGTTGCCTCGTGAAGCCGCCGCCGCGTCTCCGC
>CAZHBN010000037.1:0-7178 GCA_964530405.1 uncultured Ectothiorhodospiraceae bacterium | reverse complement strand
CCACCTCCAGCAGCGAGGCGATCGTTGCCTCGTGAAGCCGCCGCCGCGTCTCCGCGCTGCGTTCATCCTGAGTCAACCGTCGAGCCATGATCGACATCCGGGTACAACAAAAATACCGAACGTTATGTATTTTTTTTGGAGCCTGTCAAGCCACATTTCGACGAGCGGTGGCGCCGACACACTGCACGGCCGGGACGCTTGACCGCGCGGTGGCCGGGCGAGGAGCCGCCGGGAGACCGGACCGGACTTCGCCGCCATTTCCGCGCCTCCGGGATCTCCGGGGTGGTTCAGTGTTGCGCTGAACTCGACGGAAGCACTCAGCGCCACACAGTCCGACACCGGCGCATGGCAGCAGCGACTGGCCGGCACACCAGCGCCTCATGTCCAAGCATACTCGTGGACGCCGGGCGAACCGGCACGAATCGCGCACACGCATGTCCGCGCCCGAGACGGACTTCAGCGGGGCCCCGCCACCGGCGCGGCCACTGTGGCGCTTGTGGGCGAGCTGACCATGTCCAACCGTACGTTCAAGCAGGGCGACGCAATGGGGTGGCCCGCGCGCCTGGAACTGAAGACACTTGTCGCCGGCAATGGGTGCGGAACACGCACATGTGATAACGGCTTCACCGCCCCACGCACCCCCCGTCATTCCCCCTGTTAGAACGCGACAGCGTGCCACCGAACAGCGGGAAGGAGACTTTCAACTTGCCACTGTGCTCGCGCTACAGCGAACGCTTGTTCCCCTGTTCGAACATCTCGCGCTTGAGCCGATGGAGCGCGGAGATATCCTCATCGCCATGGCCCTGTTCCATGAGCTTTTCGTAGTGCTTGAGGGTCATCTCAACCAGGGGCAGCGCCACGTCCATGTCGTCGAGCATCTCGCGGCAGAGACTCAGGTCCTTGTGGTGGAGGGCAGCCTTGAAGCCGGGTTCGTAGACACCACGCACCATGGTCGGCCCGCGGTGACTCAGGAACCAGTTGCCCGCGGCACCGCCACCGACGACCTCGATGACCCGGTCCATGTCCAGCCCCATGGCCTGGCCGAAGGCAAGCGACTCGCTCACGGCCTGGTTGATGCCGGCGGCCATGATCTGATTGACCGCCTTGGTCGCCTGACCGCTGCCCGATTCCCCCATGTGGGTCACGGACTTGGCAATCGCCTCCAGCGCGGGCATGGCCTGCACCAGGGCCTCGGCATCACCGCCGACCATGACCACGAGCTGACCCTTCTCGGCGCCCTCCTTACCACCCGAGACCGGTGCATCAAGAAAGCGGGCGCCGGTGGCCGCCACCCGTTCGGCGGCATCGCGCACCGTGGCCACGCCAATGGTCGAGGTGTCCACCACAACCTTGCCAGCTTCGAGCGCCGGGGTAATGGCGTCGACCATCTCCAGCACATCCGCGTCCGCAGCGACGCAGGTCAACACCACGTCGCACTCCTCGGCGAGCGCGTCCGGCGCCGGTGCGACGGGTACCTCCAGCTCATCGGCGAGCGCCACGGCCCGCTCACGCGTGCGATTCCACACGCCCCCCAGCAGATCGTGGCGGGCCAGATTGCGGGCCATGCCCGCGCCCATGGCGCCGAGTCCAATCACTCCCACCTTCATGGCCGACCTCCTTCGTGGCGTAAGTACGTATACCCCTGCAGCCCGGCTTCGAGCTCACGCAGGCAGGCCGCGCGGGTGTCCGCGTCCAGATCCGTCGCCCCGACACGGCGACGGTAAGCCTGCAGCAGGTCACGCTCCTCGAAGTGCACATGGCGCAGCACGGCTTCGACGCTTTCGCCGTTGACCGGCTCCGACAACCGCCAGCCGTCCCCGTCCAGCACCACGTTCACCGCATCGGTATCCCCGAAGAGATTGTGCATGTCACCGAGGATCTCCTGATAGGCCCCCACCATGAACACGCCGAGCAGCAACGGTTCGCCGGCGCGCCACGTCGGCACCGGCAACGTACTCTCCACGCCGTCGCGGTCCACGTACAGGTGGATTGCGCCGTCGGAGTCGCAGGTCAGGTCCTGGAGCACCGCGCGTTCGGACAGCGGTTCGTCGAGGCGGTGCAGCGGCAGGATGGGAAAGATCTGGTCGATGGCCCAGATATCGGGCATCGACTGAAACAGCGAGAGGTTGGCGAAGAGCTTGCCGGCGAGCTTCTCGCGCAACGCGTCGAGTACTTCCCGGTGGGCACGCACCCGCGGATCGAGCCGCGGCACGACGGCCCGGCAGGTGGCATGATACAGACGCTCCGCCTCGGCGCGCTGGCCGAGGGTCAGCAACCCGTGGGTATACATGGTCTGTGCCTCGCCGAGCCAGTGACAGGCGTCGTGATAGACCTCCAGCGGTGACCGTCCACCGCCTTCGGCGTAGCCCCGCCAGAGATCTCTGAGGATCACCGGCGCCTGGGCGTCCGGGGCGGCCGGCATGTCGTCGGCTGGCACGCCGTCCACGTCGATCACGTCGGTGACGAGCACCGCGTGATGGGCTGTCATCGCCCGACCGGACTCTGTGACGATGTCCGGGTGCGGTAACCCCTCGGCTTCGCAGGCTTCCCACAGCGTATGCACGATGTTGTGTGCATATTCCTCGATGGAGTAGTTCAGCGAGCAGAAGCTGCGCGAACGCGTCCCCTCGTAGTCGACGCCGAGCCCGCCCCCCACATCCACGCAGGCGATGGGCGCGCCCATGCGCCGAAGCTCGGCAAAGTAGCGTGCCGCCTCGCGCATGCCGCGCTGGATATCGCCGATGTGCGGGATCTGTGACCCCAGGTGAAAATGCAGCAGACGCAGGGCGTCCAATCGACCCGCGGCGACCAGGCGGTCCACCACCGTAAGCGTCTGCGCGGCGGTGAGCCCGAACTTGGATCGCTCTCCGCCGGTATTCTGCCACTTGCCTTCGCCGATGGAGGCAAGCCGCACGCGCAGCCCCAGGCTGGGCTCGACACCAAGGCGCTCGGCCTCGTCGAGCAATAGCGCGAGCTCGGAGAGCTTCTCCACGACCACGTGACAATCGAGGCCGAGCTGGCGGGCGCGCAGGGCGAGACGCAGGTACTCGCGGTCTTTGTAACCGTTGCAGATCACCCGGGACCCCGGCGGCGCGACGGCGAGCACGGCCATGAGCTCAGGCTTGCTGCCTGCCTCCAGCCCTACCCGCTCGCCGCCGCCGGCGAGAATCTCGTCGACGACCCGGCGCTGCTGGTTGACCTTGATGGGATAGACGGCCGTGTAGCGCCCACCGTAACCGTCGGCGGACATCGCCTGCTCGAAAGCGTTGCACAGCCGGCGCACCCGGTCGTGGAGAATGTCGACGAACCGCACCAGCACCGGCAGGTTGAGCCCCTCGGCGCGTACCGCGCGGGCGACCTCGTGGAGGTCCACCGCGGGCCCCGCCTCCCGCCGCGGGCGCGCGACCACGCGTCCACCGTCGGTGATCTCGAAGTACCCCTCGCTCCAGTGGGGCAGATTGTAGGTTTCGCGGGCGGTCTCCGCGGGCGTCGACGACATTCGGTCTTTCCCTGGATGGTTGTTGGACGGTTGCGGCGTCACGGCTCAGCCGTCGGGCCACGCCTCGCGCACGCGGCGTACCTCGGCGACCCGGGCCTGGTGGACGGCGTCGGCGATCGCCGGGCCCTCGAGACCCTGCGCCACGAAAGGCCTGGCAGTGACGGCGCGGGCGGCCTCGAATGCTGCCTGGAGATAGCGCGCCTGGGGATAGTCGGCCTCCTCGAAGCCGGTCCGGCCGCGGGCATCCGCCTCGCAGGCCGCGGTGAAACGCGGCAGTCGCTCGGGCTTGCGGAAGGCGTCCAGGGATTCCAGCAACCGCACCACGGTCGCAGGCTTGAGTGTCAAGGCGCGATGCGCATGGAGATGGTAACGGGCGACCTGACGCGCTGTCTCGCGGCAAACGTTGGGCACCCTCAAGCGATCGCAGACGGCTTCGACCATGGGCACGCCACGCTCCTCGTGACCGCGATGGCGTGGCAACTCGTCGACGGGCGTCGTGCCCTTGCCGAGGTCGTGCAGCAGCACGGCGAAACGCGTGGCGAGCTCGTCGGTGAGCGCAACCGACTGGTCCAGCGACATCAGCACATGCACCCCGGTATCCACTTCCGGGTGGTAGTCGGCGCGCTGGGGCACGCCGAACAATGCGTCAATCTCCGGCAGCAGCACCGCCAGGGCCCCGCAGTCCCGCAGCACGCGCACGAACGCGCTCGGCGTCCGTGCCATGAGTGCCTTGGCAACTTCCTGCCAGACCCGTTCGGGCACCAGCGCGTCGACCTCGCCACCGGCCACCATGGCGCGGCAGAGCTCGAGGGTCTCGTCGGCGACGCCGAAGCCGAGGTGCGCGAAGCGCGCGGCGAAACGCGCCAGGCGCAGGATGCGCACCGGGTCCTCGCCAAAGGCGGGCGAGACGTGGCGCAGCAGGCGGTTGTCCAGGTCGTCGCGACCGCCGTAAGGATCGACGAGCCGGCCGTCCGGAGTCTCGGCCATGGCATTGATGGTGAGATCCCGGCGCGCCAGATCCTGCTCCAGAGTCACGTCCGGCTCGGCGTGGAACGTGAAGCCGTGGTAGCCAGGCCCGACCTTACGCTCCGTGCGCGCAAGCGCGTACTCCTCGCCGGTCTCCGGGTGCAGGAACACCGGGAACTCCTTGCCCACCGCCCGGAAACCCTGACGCGCCATGGCCTCGGGCGTGGCACCCACCACCACCCAGTCGCGCTCGCGGACGGGCAGGCCCAGGAGACGGTCGCGCACGGCCCCGCCGACGAGGTAAATGTCCAGGCCCGATGTTCGCGGATCCGACTGCATGGGCGGCTCAGACGCGGCGCGCGGTCTTGCGGTAGCGGTCGTACTGGCTGCGCTGGCGTCGGCGCCCGAGATAAACCGGGACCGTCGCCTCCATCGCCGTAGGGTGAATGCCGAGACGGCCGAGGCCGTCGTCGCTGCAGATGCTGTCCACCTGGCTGGAGAGGTAGTTGTCCATGGTGTAGGGCTTGCCGGGCAACCGCTCCATGAACCGCGCCTGAAGCCGCGCGAAGCGATCGGAAAGCCCGATGATGGGCTTCTTCGAGCCAATGAGCTCGGCACAGTAGTTGACCAGCTCGCGCAGGCTGTAGACGTTTGGGCCGCAGAGCTCGTAACGCTCGCCGAAGGTCTCGGGATCGTCCAGGCACTGGACGAACGCCCGCGCCACGTCGCCCACGTAGACCGGCTTGAAGCGCGCCTCCGGCGTTGGCAGCGGCAGGAAAGGCGCGATGCGCAGCATGGTCGCGAACTGGTTGAGGAAACTGTCCTCCGGGCCGAAGATCACCGACGGTCGGAACACCGTGACGCCGAAGCCGGCGTGATTCGCCTCCAGCGCGATACGCTCGCCTTCGCCCTTGGTCTGCTGGTACCGGCTGGGCGCGTCGGGGCTCGCGCCCAGCGCGCTCATGTGCAGCAGCCGCTTTACGCCCGAGGCACGAGCGCTCTCGACGACGTTGCGCACGAGGTTGACGTGCACGTCCTCGAAGCGGCGCCCGCGCGCCGGGCTCTCGTTGAGCACGCCGACCAGGTTGATCACCGCGTCCACACCGCCGAGCTCACGGCGCAGGGTGTCGGCGTCGTGCACGTTCGCCTCCACCAGCTCCAGGTTCGGAATCGGCAACAGGTGCCGGTTACGCTCGCGCCGGGCGGTCAACACCTTGATGCGCACCGGCGTGTTGGCGAGCCGGTTGGCGATGTGCCGGCCGACGAATCCGGAGCCGCCGAGAATACAGACCGAGTCCACTCGCATGACGGGGCGCCCCTCCTGATGGTTGAAGCTGGTGCGCATTGTAAGGGATTGTGCATGGCTGTGACGCGGTCGCGGCCACCATGATGCCCGGGAATCGAGCCCGCGATGCCGCACGAGTGCCGGACACTCGTTCCACTGACCGCCGCTGGCGATGCCCATCCACGCCGCCGGGGCCGAAAGAAGGAGAACCCCGTGGAAATTGTGCTGATCTACCTCGCCGCCGGCATCGCCGCCGGCTTCGCGTCGGGCCTGTTCGGCATCGGCGGCGGGCTCATCATCGTGCCCGTACTGCTGGCGGTGTTCGCCTGGCAGGGCGTGGACCCGGCAGTCGCCACACACCTCGCCGTGGGCAGCTCATTGGCGACGATCATCGTCACCTCGGTTTCGTCGCTGCGCGCGCACTGGCGTCTCGACAACATTCTATGGGCCGCCTGGCGTCCGTTGGCCGTCGGGCTGGTGCTCGGGGCCATCGCCGGCGCCCAGATCGCGGGACTGATGCCGGGCGAGCTGCTACGCAGCGTCTTCGCGGCATTCGTACTGATAATGGCCGTGCGCATGGCCCTGGGCGGCCAGCCGCCGGCGCATCGCCAGGTCCCCGGTACCGCGGGTCTCGGCGTGACGGGCGTGGGCATCGGCGCCATCTCGAGCATCGTCGGCATCGGCGGCGGCAGCCTCACGGTACCGTTTCTCGCCTGGTGCGGCGTGGAGATGCGCCGCGCCGTGGGCACCTCCGCAGCCTGCGGCCTGCCCATCGCGCTCGCGGGCACGGCAGGCTTCGTCGTCGCCGGTGGGGTGCACGCCCGGGCGGCCCTGCCCGCCGGTAGCACGGGATTCATCTACTGGCCGGCGGTGGCGGGCATCGCCGCGGCGAGCGTGCTGCTGGCGCCGGTAGGCGCCCGTCTGGCGAGCCGGCTACCCCAGCGCACGCTCAAGCGGGCGTTCGCGCTATTCCTCGCTGTCGTGGGCGTGCGCCTGCTTGTCAGCTGATGCCGAGCTTCTTCTCGAGATAGTGGATATTGGTGCCGCCCTGCTTGAAGGCGCCGTCACTCAACAGATCGAGGTGGAGCTCCGCATTGGTCTTGATGCCCTCCACCACCAGCTCGGTAAGCGCCGTGCGCATGCGCGCGATGGCGCTCACGCGGTCGTCGCCCCAGGTGATGAGCTTGCCGATCATGGAATCGTAATGCGGCGGCACGACGTAGCTGGAGTATATGTGCGAGTCGACGCGCACGCCCAGACCGCCGGGAGCGTGGAACTGGGTAATCTGCCCCGGTGACGGAATGAAGGACTTCGGGTCCTCGGCATTCAGGCGGCACTCCAGTGCGTGGCCGCGCATGACGATGTCATCCTGCGAATAACGCAACGGCTCGCCGGCGGCGATGTAGAGCTGCTCCTTGACGAGGTCCA
>CAZHBN010000036.1:14336-21394 GCA_964530405.1 uncultured Ectothiorhodospiraceae bacterium | reverse complement strand
GTATCGGTTGATCTGGGTCAGGTAATCGGTGAAGCGCTGTCCTACGATAGGAGTTACCGGCCGAAGGGAGGGCACGCGCGTGAAAGCTGGAGACGTGATGATCACGGAGGTCGTTTCCGTGACGACCGATACGCCGGTAGAGGAAATTGCCACATTAATGATGAGACACGCCGTCAGTGGTCTGCCGGTAACCGACGAGCACGGCGGTGTGGTCGGAATAGTCAGCGAGGGCGACCTAATCCGTCGCCCCGAAATCGGCACGGACGAGGGCAACGGAGGTGCGGGCTGGCTGGCATTGTTCACCGATGCCGAAGCCCAGAGCAGGGCGTTCGTGCGTAGCCATGGCCGTCGCGCCGGCGATGTCATGACCCGTGAGGTGGTGTCCGTGAACGAGGACACACCGCTGATCGAGGTAGCCCGACTGCTGGAGAAGCACCACATCAAACGCGTACCGGTGATGCGCAGCGGCCAGCTCGTCGGCATCGTCAGCCGGGCCAACCTCGTCCAGGCGCTCGCCGCGGTGGAGCGTAATGCACCAGAGTTGCCGGCGGACGACCGGGACCTGCGTGTACGGGTGATGGAGGCGCTGCATACAGCCGGCGTGCACACCAGCTTTCTCAACGTCGTCGTCCACGACGGCGAGGTGGAAGTCTGGGGCGCTGCGGAATCCGACACGCAAATGGACGCCGTGCGGGTTGCCGTCGAGAACCTCGTGCCGCGGGAGCGAGTCACGCTCCACATCGGCCCGCTTCCGGCACGCATGCGGGCGATGATGTGGAACAGTTGATGATGCGCGGCATGGATGGGAGCGGACTGGCCGAGCGAAGACGACGAAATATAACCTACTGAATAAGCTGATGATTATCTGCTTGCATTTCGTCGTGTTTCGGCGCATATAGCATGCATCGCTTACCGGCGGAATCGGTCTGCCGGAGCGGGGAAGAGGGTTGCGGCCATGCGTGAAGACAAGCGCAAACCCAAGCGCCAGGCCAGTGGCAAGAAGGCAGTGCTGGGCGGCGCCACCGGCGAGCAGCACATGACCTACCGGCGCTCCCGGCAGGCAGCGCGGCGCCTGATGCGGCGCGGCATATTCAACAAGCGCATCGTCGAACAGGTCGAGACCAAACGCGGCCGGGGCTAGTAGCGGGCACGCCGTCCGGCGTGCCCTTGAATGCCGGGCGCCGGATGACCACGCCATCGGTCGGCGTTATAGGGGAACCGCTCGTCATGAACGAGCGCCGGGGGTTCCAAGACCGATCCGACGCGAACCGGACGACTGCCCGCCTGTCGCACCGCACTGCGACGGCGCGCCTGCGTCGTTCGATCCCTCATGCACGCCGATGCCGCTCGCGCACATCGACGTCATTCCCTCTGTGGATTCGGGCCACTGCGGTCACGTGTGCCGAACGCTCGGCATGAGCGCGTTCCGATGTCACTATCGTGATGGAGGAGGGGGCGACGTCGTTCGACAACGTGACGAGGAGACTCGCGAATGATCGGTGACCGACGTGTGACGCTCTTTCACGACGAACGCATGCTTGCCCATCAGCCAAACATCAATGAGCCTTTCCTGCCGGGCCGCCTCGATCGCCGTGTCCGCGAGCTGCTCGCCGGCCTCGGGGTGAAGTGGGATTATCCGGAACACCCGGGACGTATCACCGCCATTTTGGATCTGCTGGAGCGGGAACCGGTCGCGGGCCTGCGGTACGACGAGGGACGGGCGGCGACGCGCGAAGAGCTCAGTCGTGTGCACACCGCTGCCTACCTGGACGACATTTACCGCCTGCGCGGTCAGAACGCGTGGCTCGATGTGGACACCACCGCCGTTTCCCCGGGCAGTGTCGAGGCGGCGGAGATCGCGGCGGGCACCGCCGTCGCCGCGGTTGAATCCGTGATTGCGGGCGAGACGGACAGCGCGTTCGCGGTGGTGCGACCGCCGGGCCACCACGCGGAGCCGGTTCGCGCGCGAGGTTTCTGCCTGTTCAACAATGTCGCGGTCGCGGCGGCGCACGCGCAGGCGGTGCTGGGTTGCCAGAGGGTGCTGATCATCGATTGGGACGCCCACCACGGCAACGGCACCCAGGACATCTTCTGGGCCGACCCGGACGTGATGTTCTTCGACACCCACCGCGCCGCGCCGTTCTACCCGGGGACGGGGCAGCTCGAGGACGTTGGCGCCGGGCTGGGGGAAGGCACCACGGTGAACGTGCCGTTGCCCGGTGGCGCCGGCGACGCCGCGCTGATCCGGGCGTTCACCGAGATCCTCGTCCCTGCCGCGGACTATTTCCGTCCCGACCTGGTGCTGGTCTCGGCAGGGTTCGACGCACATCGTCTCGACCTCGCGCTGAACATGACCTATGAAGGTTTCGGCGCGCTGACGGGCGTCGTCCGGGATATCGCCGACCGCCATTGTGACGGGCGCCTCGCCCTGATCCTGGAGGGGGGATACCACATCGAGTCGCTTTCCCGCGGTGTGCGCACGGTGCTGGAAGTGCTAGTGGGGGGAGAGGTGCCGCAACCGGTGGAATGCGGGCTGCGGGAAGTCGCAGCCGCAGCCGAGTTCCACCGCGCGGCGTTCGTACCCGAATGACCCTGTGCCGACAGTGTGCTGAGTAGGCCGAGTGCCGGGCTGCGAATTGCGGGGTAGCGCAACGCTCGCCATGCATCGAGAATGCGGTGAACATGGAAGAAACTCACGTGCGTCTCGGGGGGTGACCGCGTGCCGGAGCCCGGACGGCAGCTGGACGAACATACCGCACGCATTCTGCATGCCGCCGCCGAGGGCATCTACGCGCTCGATCTCGGTGGCCGTGTCACCTTCGTGAATCCCGCGGGGGAGCGGCTCACCGGCTGGGCGCGGGAAGAACAGCTCGGTCGCTGCCACCACGCGCTTTTGCATCATACCCGGAGCGACGGCAGCCCGTACCCGCCGGATGCCTGCCCCATCCAGGCAACGCTCGCGGACGGACAACCGCGCCAGGGCGAAGACGAGATATTCTGGCGCCGCGACGGCACGCCGTTCCCCGCCGCCTTTTCGTGCGCACCGATGCACGATGACGCGGGCGAGCGTATCGGCGCGGTCGTGACCCTCTCCGATATGTCCCATCGCCTGAGCGAACGCCGATATCGCTCCCTGGTCATGGCGACGTCGGATTTCGTGTGGCGATGCACCGCCGATGGCAGCCTGGTGGACATCAGCGAGCAATGGCTGGCGCTAGTCGGCCGGACACTCTCCGAGATCAGTGGCTGGAAATGGTTGTCGGTGGTACACCCCGACGATCGGGCGCTCTACGAACGGGCCTGGCAGCAGGCGGTGGCAAGCGAGGCGGTATTCGAGCACGCCTACCGCCTGTGCTGTCACGATGGCGACATCCGCTGGTTTCACGACCGCGCCGTGCCCGTTTTCGACGACCGGGGGCAGTTGATCGACTGGGTGGGCGCCGGGCGCGACATCACCGAGCAGAAGCGCGCCGAGCAAGAGCTGCGCGACAGCGAGGCGCGTTTCCGCGCCATCGCGACGAACCTGCCAGGCGGTGTCTCCCGGCGGGTCATGGACCCCGACGGCTGTATCCGGTTCGAATATCTCAGTCCGAATTTCGAGCCGGTTTTCGGTATCTCCACGGAACAAGCGCTTTCGGACTCGAGCGTGATGCAGGACGTCATTCACCCGGACGACCGGCCCCGCTACCGATCGGCGCTGTTGCACTCCGCGCGCACCGGCAGCCCGCTGGACGTGGAGTTTCGCATCCATAATCGGCGCGGCGAGACGCGTTGGGTGCGTTCGCTGGGGGCTCCCCGCCGCCGCGATAATGGTGCGGTGGTGTGGGACGGGCTGTCCATCGACGAGACACCGCGAAAGCGCGCCGAGGAGCGCCTGCACGAAAGTCAGGCGCTACTGGAGATCGCGGGACGGACCGCCAGGCTCGGCGGCTGGGCTGCGGACCTGGCGAGCGACCGGGTGACCTGGTCGGAGGAAGTCTGTGCCATCCACGACATGCCCACCGGCAGCGCCCCGACACTGGACGAATGCATGCAGTTCTACGCGCCCGCGTGGCGCACGCGTGCCTGGGAGGCCTTTCAGGCGTGCGCCCACGAGGGGCTGGCGTACGACGAGGAAATGGAAATCATCACGCGCGGCAGTCGCCGCGTGTGGGTCAGGGTCATCGGCGAGCCGGTGCGGGACGCGGCCGGGCGCATCGTGGAAGTGCGTGGTGCATTGCAGGACGTATCCGAGCAGAAGCGCGCCCAGGAGGAAGTGCGTCGCCTGGCCGACCGGCTGACGAACACCCTCGAGAGCATCACCGACGCCTTCTACACGCTGGATCACCAGTGGCGGTTCACTTACCTCAACGGCGAGGCGGAGCGCCTTCTGCGGCGCGACCGCGAGGAGCTGCTCGGCCGCAATATCTGGCATGAGCTGGACACGGCGCGCGGCTCGGCGCTGGAGACCAACTATCGCTGGGCGATGCGTGAACGCCGCACCGCCCGCTTCGAATTCCACCACCCCGCCACCGCGGCATGGTTCGAGCTCCATGCCTATCCTTCGGACGAAGGCCTCGCCGTCTACTTCCGGGACATCACCGAGCGCAAGCGGGCACAGCGCGAAATCGAGTTTCTCGCCACCTACGACCCCCTTACGGAGCTGCCCAATCGCCGGCTGCTGCTGGAACGTCTGCAGTCCGCCCTCGACGCCATGTCGAGCAGCGGCCGACATGGTGCGGTGATGTTTCTCGACCTGGATGACTTCAAGACGCTCAACGACACGCTGGGCCACGACATGGGCGACCGGCTGCTTCAGCGGGTCGCGGACCGGCTGTCCGCGAGCACACGCGCCAGCGATACGGTGGCGCGCTTCGGCGGCGACGAGTTCGCGGTCATTCTCAATGATCTCGATCCCGATACACGAGAGGCGGGTGCGGATGCGCTGCGTATCGGCGAAGAGGTCAAGGCTTCGCTCAGCCAGCCCTACCGGCTTGGTGAGCATGAGCGCTATACGAGCGTGAGTATCGGAATCACGATGATTCACGATACCCGGGATACTCCGGAAGAGGTGATGAAACGCGCGGATCTCGCCATGTATCAGGCGAAGAACGCCGGGCGCAGTGCCGTGCGGATTTTCGATCCCGTCATGCGTGAGGCGGTGCATGCGCGCGTGGCGCTGCAAACGGCACTGCACGAGGGGCTCGCGAATGGGTTGATCGTGCCCTGGTACCAGCCGCAGGTGGACAGCCACGGTCGGCTCATCGGCGCGGAAGCGCTCGCTCGCTGGCGGGACCCCGAGCGTGGCCACATCTCTCCGGCGGAGTTCGTCGCGGCGGCCGAGGACTCCGGTCTGATATGGCCGCTGGGCGAGGCCATTCTCGACCGGGTGTGCACAGCGCTCGCCCGCTGGGCCGCGCACCCGGCGCTCGCCGGACTCACCGTAGCGGTCAACGTCAGCGCGCGGCAGTTTCACCATCCGGACTTCGTCGACCAGGTCCGAACCGTGCTCGCCCGGACCGGTGCCCCGCCGCACCGACTGGGGCTCGAGCTCACCGAGAGTCTGTTGCTCGCCGACGTGGACGACACGATCTCGAAGATGGCAACGCTGAAACACCTGGGGGTACGCTTCGCTCTGGACGATTTCGGGACGGGCTACTCGTCGCTCTCCTACCTCAAGCGTTTGCCGTTCGACCAGCTCAAGATCGAGCAGGGCTTCGTCCAGAATGCCCTGAACGATCGCAACGACGCGGCGATCGTCGACACCATCATCACGCTGGCGCAGACGCTCGGGCTCGAGGTCATCGCCGAAGGCGTCGAGACCGAGCCGGTGCGCACGCTGCTCGCCCGTTACGGTTGCGGCGCCTATCAAGGCTATCTGTTCGGGCGACCGATGCCCATTGAAGACTTCGAGCGTTTTGCATGCGTGCGAAACGGCGACGAGCAGGCGTAACGGCGAATCGACGTCATGACCCGGCTCCGCCGCGAATTCCGGGCCCACGGGATGAGTGATCCGCTTGACGAGAGTCGCCTCGATCGGATCGCGCCGCGGCAGGGCCGTATGCGGACAAGGCACGCGCCGGACGAACCGAGACGTCGTTCTGCAGCGGACCGGCATTATCGCGCCTCGGACCTCCCCGGCTCTAGCGCGCCTGGCGGGCGGCGCCCGCGCCTCGTGGCCAGCGTCGCAGCGAGCGGCGGAAGTTGCTGGTGTCGTGGTAGCCGAGGTATTCGGCGACGGTGCGGGGTGATAGCTTGAGCTCCTGCATGAGAAATGATGCCAATTGCTGGCGAACGCCGTCGATCAGCTTCTGGTAGGAGGTATCGTGCCGGCGCAACTGCCGTTTCAGGGTCGCAGGGCTGATGCCGAACCCCGCTGCGAGAGTCGACAGCGACGGGATCGCCCGTATGTCGCCGAGGATGAGCTCGCGAATACGCGTCAACAGGCTGTCGCCGGTTACCACCTCGCCATCGCTGCGGCAGGCCGCCGCGGCCATGCGGAACGCAGTCGCCGATGATCTGGGCCAGCTCAGCCGCGTGCTGTGCTGGTTGATGCTGAGGGCACAGTACGGATAGTCGAATGACAGGTTCGGCCCGATCGCCACTTCGTACTCTTCGCGCCAGGCGGGCATCGAATAGCTGAAACGGGCCTGCCAGGACAGCGCATGACCGCCCAACCAGTCCGCCAGCGAAACCGCGGCGCTCATCCATGTCTCGATGGCGAAACGCCTGGCATCCGAATCGCCGAGCACGCCGAATGCGTCCTCGAACAACACATGGCACTGGGCTTTGTGAAACAGCAGTCTCGGTTTGAGCAACGGGAAATAGATGAAACTGTAGTCCGCGAGCAGCCGGAGCGCCGTTGCCAGATCCGGGGCGTGTAACAACGCCGCCGAATAATGATTGAACACACCCGGCCACAGCCGTTGGCCGAGCACGAAGCTGCCATCCCGGTGCTGGTGAAGCCGCGCGGCATTGGCGAGGATACGCGCGAGCTCGACCGGGCTCACGCAGTGCCCGGTATCGTTCAGGGTGTCATGGAACAGCCGGGTACCGCGCAGCAAGTGGTTTGGATCGAT
>CAZHBN010000036.1:0-14236 GCA_964530405.1 uncultured Ectothiorhodospiraceae bacterium | reverse complement strand
GCCAACCGTGTCGGCCACGCCCACGGCAACCCGCAGGGGTGTACGGGGCACGCCGGGTGCCGAGTATCGATAGCAGCCGAAGAAGACAGTAAGACGCTCGCCGAAACGCTCGGCGTCGCTGGCGGAGACACCGGGTAGCAGGACGACGAAGCGCCCGCCAGCATACCGGCAGAGCAGGTTATCGGGGTCGAGATTCAGAAGAATCAGCTCGGTGACGGTCAGTAGCAGGTGTTCCGCCTGCCGCCCGCCATAGCGATGGATGAACGCGTTGTACTGCTCGACCTCCAGCATCACGACGGCGGCAACCCGGTTCGGCAGGGGCTCGCGTTGAAGCGCAGCAAGCTGCTGTTTGAAGTAGGGCAGCTTCGCCACCGGCAGGCAGCCGTCGAGCTCACCGTGGTGGCGGAACAGACGCTCACGCTTGTCCATGAAACGATTGATCGTTCGCTGTTCACGGCACCACGCCGCGATGGCGGCGGTGAGCAGCACCAGGCCGATTGGCAGCGATTCGATCAGGCTGTCCCAGACCACTGCGTCGGCAAGCTCGTAGAATTCGTCCAGGACGTCCTGCAGGCAGGCGATCGCAATACCGATGAGCCCCAGGGAGAAGAGGGCCGTTACCCGGCCTTTCGGACGCACGGACAGGATCAGGACGAACCAGATCACGACGAACACCACCGTGGCGCCTTCCCCCACGATGTCTACCCAATCCCGGTCGGCGGCGGGTTTCACTTCGCCGACGTAGCCATTGAGCGTGACCAGCCCCAGGGCAACAACGACCAACGCGAGCAGCCACACACGATGTCCGGCCAGGTTCCGCGCCCACCGCCGCAGACTCGAGGTGCGGCGCCAGCCTGCCTGGAAGCACTTGCGGATCGGCTTCATGCCAGTCCTCTTTTCTCGGGCGTTGTCACGAAAGGGCAATGCGAGTGAATGCCGGGCCTTGTAGCACCGCGATATGACGGCGTTGCTACAGCGGCGGATCGCGGGCGGTCTCATCGGCTCAGGCATGGTGCCCAGGATTCACTCGACAGCCCCCTCATTCCACGCGCGGGTGGGCCCGAAGCAGGTCCGGAGAGCTCGACGAACGCCGGATCGCGCGTCGTGAACCGGTCCATAAGCGCCACCTACCGGGGCCAACAGCGGCACTGTCACGGAACTGTCTTCGCGGCGGACTAGCGTGCGCTGCGCTCGGACCATCGGCCCGGGGTCATTCATCACGCATGATCGAAGGAGCGCGACATGACTGCATGGCGTCATTCCCTATACGTAGGCCTCTGCCTCGCCCTGGCGGGGTGTGGCGGTGGCGATGGTGACAGCGACGGCCCGGCGCCCCCGGACGGTAGCAGCGGACTGACCACCGAACTGACCACGTCGACCAGTTTCGACGACATCGGGGATGCCGCCGTCTGGATGAATCCAGGCACCTCCGGCGGGGACCTTCTGGCCGTGGCGCTGGAAGGCGACGGCCTGGCGCTATTCGACCACCACGGGCAACTGCTGCAACACGACCCCGTGCGGTCCGTACTCGGTGCGGATATTCGCTACAACATTGCAACGCCCGATGGCCGACGGATCGATCTTCTGGCGGTCGGCCTGCCGGACGAGGAGGCCTTCGGCTTCTACGGCATCGAGCCCGAACGCGATGAACCGCTCACGTATCTGGGCAGCCTGCCGGCGACCATCGAGCCGGAATCCGTCTGTCTTCACAAGAATGTCACCACCGACGAGCTATCGGTTACCGGGGTCTCGGGAAGCGGTTTCGTAGTCCAGTACAAGTTGCGTTACGACGGCGGCGGTGTCGTGAGCGCCGTGACGGGCGACACGGGGCAACCAGTGCCGGTACGGCGGTTCAGCGCCGGCGGTGAGCTCAGCGACTGCATTGTTGATGACGAAACAGCGACGCTGTACGTCGCCGAAGAAGAGGTCGGCGTGTGGGCTTACGGCGCCGGCGCCGAGGACGTCAAAGGCCGGCGCTTGGTGGACAGCGTGTATCCGCTGGGTCGTCTGGAGGAAATCGAAGGCCTGGATCTCATATACGGTGCCGCCGGCACAGGGTACCTGGTTGTTGCCGATGAGGGCGTCGGCTTCGCGGTTTACGAGCGCGGCGGTGACAACCCCCATGTCACGACCTTCCAGGTGGAGGGCTTCCCGGAAGCCAAGGCCCTGGCCATCGGCTCCGACGCGTTCTGGCTCGGCAACACCGAAGCCGCCAGACCGGTTTACGAGAAGCTTCCCTACGGTACCTACAATCGCGCCGTGCCGGCGGCCCCGGTGACCGATGTGCTGAGTCATCGCGAACTCGAAGTACCCGACGTCACGCTGGTAGCGGCTACGGCGGAGACTGACGAAGTTGACGACGATGGCGATGCCGCCGACGATCCGGCATTCTGGGTGCATCCCACCGACCCCGCCAAAAGCCTCGTACTCGGCACCAACAAGCAGGGCGGGCTGATGGCGTATGACCTGTCGGGCGATGAAGTCCAGTACGTCGAAGGCGGGGAACCCAATAACATCGATCTGCGCCAGAACATCGCCACCGCGAATGGTGAGCCGATCACGATGGCTGCGGCATCCAATCGCGAGCTGAACACCATCGCGCTCTACCGTATCGTCGAAGCGACCGCGAATCAGCAGCCCATTCAAAAGCTGCCGGCAGTCGGGCAGCACGTCCACGCCGAAGCCGCGGAGCTCGTCTCCGACGTGGGCGAGGTGTACGGGCTTTGCATGTACCGAGGGCTGGACGGAACCCCCTATGTCTTCGTCAACGGCAAGGACGGAAAAGTCGAACAATGGCGGCTGCGGGTGACGGGGCAGGGCGTCGCCGGTGAAGTGGTCCGCCAATTCAGTCTGGACAGCCAGCCGGAAGGCTGCGTGGCGGACGATCGCAGCGGCAAGCTCTACATCGGTGAGGAAGACGTGGGCATCTGGGCGTACGAGGCAGACCCCCTGACCAGCCCCAACCCGACCCGGTTCGCCGCGGTCGACGGATCAACGCTGGTGGCCGATGTGGAAGGGCTGACCCTCTACGACGACGCCACCGACAAGTACCTCATCGCTTCCAGCCAGGGCAATAACACCTACGTCGTCTACGACCTGCACAATAGCGGCAGCGTCGCCGGGGTGTTCGCGATAATCGGGGACGACCAGCGCGGTGTCGACGGCGCGAGCGACACCGATGGCATTCACGTGGTGCCCGGGCAGTTCGGCGAGCGCTACCCCAACGGAATATTCATCGCGCAGGACTGGTATAACGTCGACGGCGAATACGCCCCCGGAAACCAGAACTTCAAGCTCACGAGCTGGGATGAGGTAATGAAGGTGATGGGGTTGTAGAGCGACGGCGGCGCGTACAGTGTGCAACCCGCTACTGCGCCTGATCGACGGGGCAGTAGCGGTCGTTGCGCTGAGTTCGTCGGTCGCGCGTCTGGAGTGCACTCGGTCGGTCATGGATCGATTCCACGCGTGTGCGGCCATGCGCCTCCGCGGCCGTTGCGATCAGGTTTGCCGTCGCTCGCCGGTACGGTCCGATTCGGTCGCGCAGTCCGCATTCTCCGTAGCCGGCTCGACGGTGACGTTCGGTTCCTCGGGCACGGTCGGATGGCTCTCTTCCTCGGCCTGGCGCTCCGCCTCGCGCTCGTACTCGCGCAACAGCAGGCGCTCCAGCCTTGCGCGCAGCAATTGCTCCTTCTCGTCCAGCCGTCGGGTTTCCAGCACGAGGTCCCGGTAGAGTGCGTACACCATCAGCACCATAAGCAGCATGAACGGAAAGGCCGCGATGATGGAAACAGTCCGCAGGCCATAGAGTCCGCCACTGAGCAAGAGCACGGCCGCCATCAGCAGTTGCAGCGCACCCCATAGTATGCGGACGAAGCGGGTGGGATTGAGCACGCCCTTCGACGTGAACATGCCGAGAACGAAAGTGGCCGAGTCGGCGGAGGTAATCACGAACATGCACACGAGGGCGATCGCGGCAACCGCGGCGATCCTCCCGCCCGGTAGCTGGTCCAGGAGCACGTAGAGACCGGCCGGTACTTCCCTGGCCACCGCGTCGGCAATGCCGGCGTTTCCGAACAGCTCGAAGTGAATGGCCGACCCGCCGAACGTGGCGAACCACAGCATGCTCAGCATCACCGGCACGATCATCACGCCCAGGACGAACTCGCGGATCGTCCGGCCACGGGAGATACGCGCGATGAAGCTGCCCACGAACGGCGCCCAACTCAGCCCCCACGCCCAGTAGAACACGGTCCACTGTTCTACCCACCGGGCACTCGAGTAGGGCGCAGTGACCAGACTCATTTCGATGAGATTGCCGAGGTACTCGCCGGCGGTCTGGGTCAATTCGCCGAAGATGAAGGGGGTCGGGCCCAACACCAGGACGAACAGGAGCAGTGACGCCGCGAGCGTCATGTTGGCATTGCTCAGCAGGCGGATTCCCCACTTCAGCGGGGTCATTGCGGAGACAATGAACAAGGTGGCCAGCACAGCCATTATCAGGAATTGGGATTCGGTGGAATAGGGCAGAAAGTCCAGGCGCGCCAGGCCGCTGTTGATCTGAAGCGCCCCGAGCCCGAGTGTGGTAGCGACACCGAATATCGTGGACAGGACGGCCAGAATGTCGATGACGTGCCCCCAGGCACCATCCACACGGCCCGCAAGCAGGGGGCGGAATGTCTCGCTGATGAGCCCATGGCTGTTGTGCCGGAAACGCACGTAGCCAATGGCGAGCCCCACCACGGCGAAGATGGCCCACTGGTGCAAGCCCCAGTGGAAAAAGGCGTATTTCATGCCGATCTGGGCGGCTTCGGCGGTGCGGGGCTCGCCGATACCCAATGGCGGTTCATTCAGGTGCATGATGGGCTCGGCCACACCCCAGAACACCAACCCCACACCCATACCGCCGGAAAAGATCATGGCCAGCCAGCTCATGAAGGAGAATTCCGGCGGCTCGTTCTCCGGACCCAAGCGGATGTTCCCGAAACGGGACACGGCCAGCACTATGACGAACAACACGAATCCGCTGGTAGCTAGCAGATACATCCAGCCGAGGTTGGCTGCCGTGGCGTCCAGGATGCGCTGCGCGGTTTGCTCCACGGCGACCGGGAATGCTGCTGCCGCCACCACGAACGCCGAAACCACGAGCAGTGAAACGAGGAATACGACGCCCACATCGCCCAGCAGCGTTTTGGCGAAGTCCCGCAGTCTGCTCATCGCATCCCCGCATCGGGCCGGACAGAACCTGCCGCTATCTCCGCGGGTGGCGCAACTCCTTTCGAAGGAAGAGCATGGTCACTATCAGTACGGAAGAGCCATACTCCCCTTGCTGCGCGAAGACATCCCTTCAAAGGTGACCGATTGTTGTTCACTATCCCACCCGAATGCCTCGCCTGTATAAGGATTCCGAAGGTCGACCTCATCCAATCGCGCCGGCACGTTCCGAGCCTTTACGCCTTGCGCACGTAACCGCACGGTCGCGATCAGAGCCCGTCGCGCCCCCTCCAGATCGGCTACCCGGAGCCCGTATTCCACCCAGTCGGGCTCCGCCACCCCGATCAGATAGCGACCGGTCGGATTATAGGGTGCCAACCAGTCAGAACTCTGCTCCCGAAACCGGCGTGTGCGGCGCAAATCCTCTACCGCCGATAGCAGACGGGGGTAGGGGGCGTCGAGTGCCTGATCGATCCGGTCATAACGAGTCGCCAGGCGGTTAATGGACGCCTGAGGTTGCAACAAAGGAGCCTCGATCCACGTAACCAGACGGTCGAAAAAAGAGGCGCGCTCAAATGCCGCCTCGGTTAGGCGGAATACCCATCTGGTCATATGCAGCTCACCGGCGAAAACTCGCCGCATTGAGCGCTCCTGCGCAGCCAGTGGTTGCAGCCAGCTATCGGGTACCCGCGAAGCACCATCACGAGGGAGCGTCGCGAGGACGGCGTTGGTCCAGAGCAGGTTACGCCGCAGGAACGCGGTCGCCACGAGCTTCCCGGTCACTGTGTTGGTGCTTGCGAGCGTCAACCGCCAGAATCGTGCCTCGCGATCCAACCGAGTCAGGGCCGCGTCTTCGCGCTCATGACGAGCGAGTTGCCACACCTGTAGCCCATGCAGACGGTTAAGAACAGAGGCTGCGCCGTAAGGCCAAGCAGAATAGAAGTCTGGCGCAGGCTCCCGCCAGTCAGTGTATTGCAGAAGCCGCTGATACCGCCGGAGCATCCAGGCGGTCTTTGGCAATCCCATAGCGAGCACATCGCCGTCTTCACGTAGCCGACTGAGACACGAATCCTCGGGCGTGTCACACACGTCGATCCACCGGTCCAATCCCGAGCCACTCTCATTCAGGTGGGTACGTAGCGAGACGCCCGCCCGGTCGCCCTCCCTGGGCGCCGTTCCGGCATCGCGCTGCATCCGCTCCAGGCCGAGCTCGCGCGGGTTCTTTCCGCGCGCCGCATCGAGGCCCGCCAGGTAAGGAAACGCGTTGTCGGCAGTATCGAGTCGTTCCCCATGGTGGAGCATTCTTGCGAAAGAGGTGGCCGCTGGTGACGGTGCCCGGTCCTCTCTATTGATCAGCAGCAGAACCGCATAGCCCAGGACCGCACAAACCAGAAAGCCCGAGAGAAGAAGGCCAATCCATTTGCCTGCCCGAACCAAGAGTCTGGTCACTTTCATCCCTGACCCTAAGTCGTTGTCAATTAGTGTTCCGTCTCTTACGGCCACACCGCGAAATCGAAGCTTCCTGGCAATGCGGCACACAAGACGTATCCCATCAATAGTCACACCGGTGTGGAATCGCACGTTTACGCAAACGCCGTCGGTAAGGTCATCGATCGCTCTCCACGCATGTGCTGCGATCACGTACGCTGCCGCTCGCCGGTGCCCTCCGATTCGGTCGCGCAGTTCGCCCTGTCTCCAACGCAGCCCCCTGAACCGCCAGACACGCCATCGAACAGCTCCGTTGCCGGAGTACGACCGCGCGGATGGCGTGCGTGGGGTCAGTGGGATTGCCTCCGGTAGCCCGTTACCCGCGGGAAACCGTACTCGAGGTAGTGCTGCATGGTCTCGCCGGGTACGGGCGCGCAGACGAAGTTGCCTTGAATGAAGTCACATCCGCAACGGCGCACGAATCGAAGCTGCCAGAGTGTCTCCACACCCTCGGCGACCACTTGCAGGCGCAGTCCGTGGGCCATGTGAACGATGGCTTCCACGATGTGAGCGGCCTCCGGGCTGCTCTCCACGTCCTGTATGAACGAGCGGTCGATCTTGAGGGTATCGAACGGGTGCTCTTTGAGGTAACCGAGCGATGAGTACCCGGTGCCGAAATCATCCATGACCAGCTGGAAGCCGATCCGTTTGAGCGCGTGCAGGTAGTGGCGCGCGGCGCCGGCAGCGTCCAGGGCCGTGCCTTCGGTAATCTCCAGTGAGATCCTCCCGGCGGGCAGGGAGCACTCCCGCAGCACCTCGACCGTGTGGCCGAATGCCTCCTGGGAGTGCAGCTGATGGGGTGAGATATTGATGCAGACGAACGGCGTATCGCCGCCCGCCATGGTCGACTGCTCCGCACACCACCTGGCCCATTCGTGACAGACGGTGCGAACCACCCAGGTACCCAGCGGCATGATCTGGCCCGAGGTTTCGGCCACTGCCAGAAACGGCTCCGGGCGGAGCAGGCCGCGAGTGGGGTGATCCCAGCGCAGGAGCGCCTCGGCACCGGCGAGCTCGCCGGATTTGCCGTGGATGATCGGCTGGTAGAACACGCGGAACTCCCCCGCCCGCAGCGCCCGGTTGATCTCGCGCTGGGTGCGGGCTCGCTCGCGGGCCCGGCGGGACATGCTCTCCTCGTAGAAGCAATAGCCCGCCCGCCCTCGAGCCTTGGCCCGGTACATCGCCAGATCCGCGTACCGGCGAAGCGTCTCCGTGTCCGACGCGTCGATCGGGTATGCGGCGATGCCCATGCTGACGCTGCACGGAATCTCATTGGCGGTGGCACGCACGGGTGGCGACAGCACCGCCATGATCTTGTCGGCGACCGTGGCCACGCTTTCCACCTGGTCGACGTCCGTGAGAACCACCGCGAATTCGTCACCACCGATACGGGCCACTGTGTCGTGATCGCGAACGCAGTGACTGAGCCGCTCCGCCACCGTCTGCAGCAACGTGTCCCCGGCCTCATGGCCGAGCTGGTCGTTGATCAGCTTGAAATGATCGATATCGATGAACAACAAACTCGCCAGCTGGCCGTGGCGCTGGGCCTCCCTGGCGGCCGCATCCAGGCGCTCTGTGAACAGCGCCCGATTCGCCAGGCCCGTGAGGGTGTCGTAGTAGGCACGTTGGCGAAGCTCCCCCTCAACGCGCTTCTGCTCGGTGATGTCGGTGAACAGCCCGACGTGGATGGTGTTGTCGGTACGTTCGCCGGGAATGGAGACGAATGAGACCCGCGCCGGGAAATGCCCGCCACCCTGGCAGCGACACCACAGCTCGCCATGCCATTTGCCGATACTCGTCAGCGCCTGCCAGACCGCCTCCAGGGTATCGCGGTCCTGACGCTCCGAGACGAAGGATTCTAGGCCCTGGCCTTCGAGGTCGGCCCATTCGAAACGCGTCAGGTCCGTGTACGCCTGGTTGGCGCGCGTGATGCGTCGCTCTCGGTCAAGGACCACGACGCCTTCCAGGGCGGCGCGTACGATCGCATCGGCCTGACGCCATCCGCGCTCCGCGGTCTTGCGCGTGGTGATATCCGTGACGACCGTGCGTACCGCAGTCAGACGACCTGCATCATCGACCACAGGTGTGCTCTGCACCAGGGCTTCAAGGGTGGCGCCGTCGCGCCGGCACAGGCGCAGCTCGCAGGCACTCTCGCCGTCGGTTTGCAGAAGGATTCGCCGGTGATTGAAGTAGATGTGCTCATCGTCGCTGATGATGAACCGATACAGACGCCCTCCGACGAGCGCTGCGCGCGGCATGTCCAGCATCCGCGCCAGGGTGATGTTGGCCTCGAGGATCTCCCCGTCCGCGGACACGGTAACGTAGCCCACGGGCGCGAAATCGTAGAGGTCGATGAACCGGTCACGAGCCTCGACGAGCTCGCGTTGAGTGTCGATGAGCGCCTTGTTCTGCATCTGGAGCTCTATCTGGTGGACGCGTAGCTCGTGGACGAGCGCGCAGGCTTCGTCCACCATCAGCTCGCTGACCTCCTTCTCGCCGGCGTCTGCGCCGAGCCTGGCCTCGGCCCGCGCCCGGAGCTCGTTGAGATCGTTATCGCGATTAACAGCCATACGCGCTCCGTCCCGTATGCGGAAGGCCCGCCATAGGGTTCGCGTTGGATACCGGCAGGCCGCCAGTATTGATTATGGCGGCCCGGACGCCGCGGTGCCGTCATGACGCGGCATCAATATCGCTCGTATTGCCGCCGGTGGACGTGGGGCGGGTTCTCCCTCACGCCTGTGCATCCACGGGTTGAAGGTAAGCGACGGCGTGGGTCACCTGGCCGTCCGGGTTGCGGATGGGCGCGAAGAACGCGCTGGCGGTGACGGCGCCGCCATCCCGGCAACGGAACCTGAAGTCCCCGCGCCAGGTGCGGCCCCGGCGCAGGTTCGAATCCATCTGCCGGCGGTCCTCGTCGGTCAGCCCGGGGGCGGCGAGGGCATCCGTTACCTGCCCGACGACCTCGTCCTGGCGATAGCCGGTGGCCTCGCAGAAGGCCTCGTTGACGTACTCGATACCGCCCGTCAGATCGACGAGCAGAACCATGTCCTCGCATTGCCCCAAGGCGTCCCTGAGCCTGCCCAGAAAAGCCAGACGCGCTTCCTCAGTGATGTCCACGAACACCATGACCGCGCCGATGACCCGCCCCGCGGCGCTGCGATAAGGGCGCATGCGGATCATGTACGTGTGGCCGTCCTTGCCCTCGACCTTGTGCTGGCGCTGGGACAGGGTGTTGACGACCTCTTCCAGCTCCAGCTTGAGCTCCGCGTGCTGCAGTTTGTGGCTGAGATCGTCGATGGGGCGGCCGATATCGGAATCCAGCATCGGGATGATGGACCTGACCGCCGGTGTGAAACGCTCGATCCGTAACGTGTTATCCACGAAGACGATACCGATCTCCGTGCTGGCGAGCAGCATATCCATGTCCTGCTTCGCCCGGGTCGCCTCCTCGACCTTGCTCTCCAGCTCGGCGTTCACCGAACGGAGCTCGTCGTTGACAGACTGGAGCTCCTCGCGGGAGGTCTCCAGCTCCTCGTTACTGCTCTGCAGCTCCTCATTGGAAGACTGGAGCTCCTCGTTCGACGACTGCAGCTCCTCGTTGGCAGTCTCCAGTTCCTCGATCGTCGCCTGCAGCTCTTCCCGCGTCTCGGAGAGCTCCCGTTCCAGCTCGGCAACCCGCTCACCCGACTCCGCCGCCCCGTCGACCACCGTATCCTCGAAGCCCTGCTCGGTCGGCGTCCCCAACTCCTCCAGCAGGAGCAGCACGCTCCCCGGGGGAGCTCCCGCGTCGTCGACGCGGTGTGCCGTGACGCGGACCTGCCTCACTTGCCCCGCGACCTGGATCCGGGTGACGCCTCCGGCACTGTGCTCGTCGCTCCGGCGCACGCGATGGATAACGCCACGCACCAGGCCCTCCAGCCCCGGCCGCACCATCGGGAGGAGGTCATGGGTCGGATCGCCGGCCGCCGGCTGGAGGAATGCGCCAGTACTGCCGTGGACGTAGAGGAGGCGACTGGAGCCATCGACCAGCACTGCCGCGGGCACGTGGTTGTCCAGCAGCACCCGGTGCACCAGGTCGCCGAAGTTCACGGGAGGCGACTCGGAGACTCCGCCCCCGGATGCGTAGGCCTCGCGGCCATGCAGGGTAAACTGCGGCAGGCCATGGTAGGCATGACGGGCAGTCTCACCATTACGGCGTGCGTAGATCTTCCAGCGACTGTCCTCAACCGCGAAGAGATCGTCCATGTTGCCAACGGTCTCCGCCGTGCCGAGAAACAGGTAGCCGCCCGGCTTGAGGGCGTAGTGGAACACCGGCAGAAGCCGGCGCTGCAGGTCGGCCCCCAGGTAGATGAGCACATTGCGGCAGCTGATCAGGTCAACCCGCGAGAAGGGCGGATCCTTGATGACATCCTGTTCGGCGAAGACCAGCATGTCGCGAAGCGACTTCGTGACCTGGTAGAAGTCGCCGTCACGAGTGAAAAACCGGTGCAGGCGCGCCCGGTCGACCTCGAGCGCTATGCTGGCCGGGTAACGGCCCTTGCGGGCCTTCTCGAGGGCCGCAGTATCGATGTCGGTGGCAAATATCTGCACCGACAGGCGCTGCTTGAGCCCGTCGAGGGCCTCGGCCACTAGGATGGCAATGGAATAGGCCTCTTCGCCGGAAGAGCATCCCGGCACCCAGACTCGGAGTGTGTCACCGGCGCCACGCTGGGCCAGCAACCGCGGGAGCACGCCCTCGGCGACGGCTGCGAACGCGTCCGGATCCCGGAAGAATCCCGTGACCGGGATGATCAGCTCTTTGAAGAGGCGATCGAGCTCCGCGGGATCCTCGCGCAGAAGCCGCAGGTAGATCGCGTAGTCGTCGGTCCTGTGAACCGCCATGCGCCGGGCCACGCGCCGCAGGATCGTGCTGGTCTTGTAGCCGGCAAAATCGTGCCCGGTGCGTTCCCGCAGCAACGCGAATACCGTCGGCAGGGTCCGGTGCCACTCCTTCGGTTGTGGCGGTGCGGGTGCGCTGGAAGTGCCCAGCACCTGCTGGACGTACGTAGCGAATGCGTTCGGGATCTCCGCAGCCGGCAGCACGAAATCCGCCTGACCCGTGGCCATGGCGCTGTTCGGCATTCCGGCGTATTCGGCCGTCTCGGGGGACTGCACGGCGACGACGCCATCCGCCGCCTTGATCTCACGCACGCCCAGGGTGCCGTCCGTGCCAGTGCCGGAAAGGATCACGGCGAAACCGCGCTCGCCCTGGTCAGCCGCGAGAGACCGCAGGAAGTAGTCCACGGGCATCGGGTGACTGTCGGGCATGTCGGCGACGTGAAGCTTGCCCTCGCTGATTGAAAGCAGGCACCCCGGTGGCAGGACGTAAACGTGGTCCGGCTGCAGAGGCTGCCCGTCCTCGGCGGCGACGATCTCAATCTCCGCCCGGTGGCCCAGAAGCTCGGGCATGGAGCTCGGACGCCCAGGGGCGAGGTGCTGAATCACGACATACGCCATGCCGGAGTCCCGCGGTACCGCCCCGAAGAACTCCGAGAGGGCGCCCAGACCGCCGGCGGAGGCGCCCACGGCCACCACTGGGAAACGCCGGGCGTCCGCACCCCCAGCGGCCTGGTGCGGAGCGCGGCTCTTTCGGCCCGCTGTCTTCTCGCCGTCGCCCGAGCGGCTGGTTCTTGCGCGCTTCCCGCTCCCCTTCGATGCCGCCACCGTAGACCCCTTCCCATGAACGACGCGTGTCTGACGTCATTGTAACGGAGGAATTGAACGGGCAACCGTCCGCGCTAACCGCCGGCTCAAGGGCAGTCAACTCTGGGGCCATGAGCGCCGGATCGACCTGGAGACTACCCCGAACGCCATCGCATGCTGCTCCGGGGATACATTAGCGCCATACTCGAGCGGGCAATTCCGGACGAAGGAATGGGAAACCACGGAATGATCGAACCGCCTGTCGACGGCGAGCTGCCGGATGTGCGTGACGGCCTGACTCGCACGCAGCGGGTGGTGTTGCACGTGCTCAATAAGGCGCAGCGCGAGCTTGGCGGCAGGCCGGTACCCACGGCGATGCTCTATGGACGCGTACTCGAATACGTGGATTTGAGCGAGGATGAGCTGCAGGCGTGTCTGCAGCGCCTGATCGACCCGAATCGAACGGTTCCGTGAAAGCAGGGTAGCGTTCCCCGCGAAAAGACCTTCGGTCGCCGGAAAGAGGAGGCCAGTCGGCGGAACCCGCGCTACCGGCGGGTTCCGTCCGTGCGGGTTCCGATGAACCGCAGGTAATGCCAAAGGCCGCCGTAGGCGCCGCGGATTACCTCATTGCGTGGATGGAAACGCTCGGTCAGCGCGGGCATCAGGTGCCCGTCCATGCGCACATGGTTGACGCGCATCCAGCGGCGGAACGAGGCGAACGGTGAGGAGTGGAAATCCACCACGGCCACGTGGCCGCCGGGGCGCAGTGCCTGTTCTGCGGCGGCCAACGCCTCCTGCCAGCCCGGGTTGAACATGGACAGCGCGTAGGAGAAGAGGACGAGGTCCACCCCGCCGTGAGTAACCGCTCCCGTGTAGGTATTCTCGCTCAATGCGACGCGCTCCCCGAACCGCCGGCACCGCCGCGAAGCAATCGCCAGCATGTCGGACGAGGCGTCCACGCCGTGAAGGCTGGCTTGGGGAAGCAGGCGGGCCAGCTCGACGAGGTTCCTGCCGGTGCCGCAGCCGACCTCGACAACGGTACGGGGGGAGAGTGTCGCCGCGATTTCCGCCACCAGTGCCCGGCGTCCGAACAGGAAGCTCCAACGCGTGGCGTCATAGATGCGGGAATGCCATCGATAGTAGCGCTGAATGCCTGCTGTCGGGGATCCCCCTGCGGGGGCGGGGTCGACACTTTTCACAGAACCTCCGCAGCGTAAAGGCTGCCGTAGGTGCCCACACGATCCAGCCGATGCAACTCGGCGGCGCGCTGGGGGAAGAAACGCAGCGCCCGCCGGGCGAACTCGGGGATGAAGTCGGCGTGATCCCCGGCAGAACGCATCAGGATCCGCGTGCCCGGCCGGCTGTTGGCCAGGATCAGCTGCCACTCCTCGGCGAGCGCTTCGGGATCATGGCGAACCATCCAGTCCTGGTGGTCGAGCAGCACGTAATGGCTGTAACGGCCCGGGTGGCGGTGCAGGAAACCGGAGACAGTGTCGTCGTAGGTTCGTACCCGGTCCGCATTGGCCCGCAACAGCGGCAGATTCTCGGCCTTTAGGTAGTTGGGGCAGCAGGTCGTGGTGTAGGCACCGGTGAGGTACACGCGCCAGAAGTAGTTGTCCCGGATAAGCACCTCGGTGGCGACGTGGCGAATCCTGTCGGCGACGAATCCACGCATCCCGTCCGGGTAGCTTTCCTTGATGAGCCGAATCTGTGCCCACGGCACCCCCAGCATGGACATGACCGCACCGCGCTGAATGAGCCAGGAAACGAAGCGCCCCCAGAGCAGCGGTTCGATACGCGCGTAGATCTCGCGCTGCTCCTCCAGGCTCTCCGCGTCGAGCAGCTCGAAGAGATG
>CAZHBN010000035.1:0-21745 GCA_964530405.1 uncultured Ectothiorhodospiraceae bacterium | reverse complement strand
TCCGGGTTGTCGTCGATGTTCAGCTTGCAGATCTTGATCCGACCGGAGTATTCGTCAGCCACCTGCTCCAGGACGGGTGCGATCATCTTGCAGGGGCCGCACCACTCGGCCCAGAAATCCACCAGGACCGGGCCATCGGCCTTCAGAACCTCGTCCTCGAAGGTCGCGTCGGTGATGTTGACGATATTCTCACTCATTGATGCCTCCACGGGTCGGATTCAAGATTCGGCGAAGGATAACGCCGAAGTTCGCGCTTGTATAATCGATGGGTGCTTCCGCGATCATAGCGTGTGACTATGAGCGATTGCCCCTGATCGTGCGTCCATAGATGGAGGAGATGCGCCCGTTTCTCAAGAGTGCTTGGCCGTACGCCCCCGAATGGTGGGCATTTCCCTTGCCTCGCCGCAGGTGTCGCAGTAGGGTTAGCGCCGGTTTCGTGCGGGCGCGAAGCGGTCTGGCCGTCCTCGCAATGAACTACGCTTGCCCCAAGAGCGGATTGCAACGGCGCGGCTGCAACACAACAGAACAGACTTCCAAGGGGCAGGGGCGGGCGCCGGGCAGCTTGGCGCCACCGGCCTGGACCTCGTTCACATGGTCGGGAGACACATGACAGGGAAACCCAGTTACGACTACGAGGAGCTGCTTGCCTGCGGTCACGGCAAGCTCTTCGGCCCCGGCAATCCTCAGCTGCCGGTGCCGAACATGCTCATGTTCGACCGTATTTCCCGGATCGCCTCCGAGGGCGGCGCCTTCGACAAGGGCGAGGTTCACGCCGAGCTCGACGTCCGGCCGGACCTCTGGTTCTTCGAGTGCCACTTCCCGGGGGACCCGGTCATGCCGGGGTGTCTCGGGCTGGACGCCCTATGGCAGCTGCTCGGCTTCTATCTCGGCTGGGTTGGCGGTCAGGGCAAGGGGCGCGCGCTCGGCTGTGGCGAGGTAAAATTCACCGGCCAGATCCTGCCACGGAACGAGCGGGTGACGTACTCCCTGGACATAAAACGCCTGATTCGCCGTCGGCTGACGATGGGTATCGCGGATGGCCGCGTACTCGCCGACGGCGAGGTGATCTACCGGGCCCAGGATCTCAAGGTGGGCCTGTTCATCGACCCGGATAGCGCGCTCTAGGCGCGCTCGGCAATGAGCGAGGAAGGTATCGTGCGACGAGTCGTCGTCACCGGTCTGGGCATAGTCTCCTGTCTCGGAAACGATCGCGAGACGGTCACGCAGTCCCTGCGTGAAGGCCGCAGCGGCATCCGTTTCCGTGAGAAGTACGCAGAGCTCGGCCTGCGCAGCCAGGTAGCCGGCGTTGTGGACATCGATCTGGAAGAACGGGTACCGCGCAAACCGCGCCGTTTCATGGGGGGTGCCGCGGGTTACGCGTATGTCGCCATGGAAGACGCCATCGCCGACGCCGGCCTGGAGGAGTCCGATGTCTCCAATCCCCGCACTGGTCTGATCGCCGGATCCGGCGGTGGTTCCACCTCGAACCTGGTTCAGGCGGCCGACACGCTGCGCGAGCGTGGCGTTCGCAAGATCGGCGCGTTCGCCGTACCCAAGGTCATGGCAAGCACCGTCTCCGCCTGCCTGGCGACGCCGTTCAAGATCCATGGGGTGAACTACAGCATCTCCTCGGCCTGCGCCACCAGCGCCCACTGCATCGGCAGTGCCATGGAGCAGATTCAGCTCGGACGCCAGGACATCGTCTTCGCCGGTGGTGGTGAGGAGGAGGACTGGTCCATGACCATGCTGTTCGACGCCATGGGCGCCTTGTCGGCGAAATACAACGACACGCCGGATCAGGCGTCGCGCCCCTATGACGTGGATCGTGACGGCTTCGTCATCGCCGGCGGCGGCGGCATGCTCGTGCTGGAGGAGCTGGAGCACGCCAAGGCGCGTGGCGCGAAAATCTACGGCGAGCTGATAGGCTACGGCGCCACGTCTGATGGCTACGACATGGTGGCCCCGTCCGGTGAAGGCGCGGTGCGCTGCATGCAACAGGCGCTCGCCGACCACTCCGTTGAAACGGTGGATTACGTCAACGCCCACGGAACGAGCACACCGGCCGGCGACATTACCGAGCTGAAGGCCATTCACGAAGTGTTCGGCGAGCGGATGCCGGCGGTGAGCTCGACGAAGTCACTTACCGGCCACTCCCTGGGTGCCGCAGGCGTGCAGGAAGCGATCTACTGCCTGCTCATGCTCGACGACGCTTTCGTCGCCGGCACCGCCAATGTGCAGAACCTGGATCCCGAGGCGGAGGGCATGCCCCTCGTCAGGGAGACCCAGGAACGCACGCTGGAGACCGTCATGTCCAACAGCTTCGGTTTCGGCGGCACCAACGCCACGCTTGTCTTCCGCCGTTATACGGACTGATCCCCCTGCTCTCTTCCGGAGGACCGTTTCCGTCCGACGATGCGCGCCCGTTCACAACGGGCGCGCATCGTTGCTGTCGCCTACCAGAAGACGCCCAGCCCGTGTAGCAGGATCAGCGCCACAGCTGCGGGGCTGACCACCCTCACAGCCCAGCGCCACACGGCAAACCGCCACGATCCCGTGCGCAACTCCTCGACCAACACCTCCCGCGCGGCGAACCATCCCGCGAACACTGCGATGCCAAAGCCGCCGACAGGCAGCAGCAGCCCCGAGGTAAGCCCATCCAGCAGCTCGAAGACGTTGCGGTCGGCGAGCAGCCCGGTGAACGCCAACGGCGAGAATTCGGCCCAGCGGTTGAATGAGAACACGGTACCCAGGCCGAGCAGCCAAATGCCTACACACAGCAGACCACAGGCGCGCCACCGGCCCCACCCGCGACGCTCGACCAGATAGGCCGTGGCCGGCTCCACCAACGAGATGCCGGAGGTCACGGCAGCGAAGGTCACTAGCAGGAAGAACAGAAACCCGAAGAGATGACCGGCGGGCATCTGGCCGAAGGCGTACGGCAGCGTCTGGAACAGTAGACCCGGGCCGGCGCCCGCTTCGACCCCGGGGGCAACGAACACCACCGGAAATATGGCCAGCCCCGCGAACAGGGCAACGACGGTGTCGGTAATGCCTATCACGACGGCAGTGCCTAGAATGGACGCCCGCGCCGGGAGATAGGCGCCGTAGGTGAGCATGCACCCGATGCCCAGTGACAGGGTGAAGAATGCGTGGCCGAGCGCCTGCAGCACGCCCTCGGCGCTGAGAGCACTCCAATCGGGCCGGAAGAGGAAGGTCACCGCGCGGTCGAAATCGCCGATCGCCATGGCATAGCCAACGAGCATGGCGAGCAACACGAACAGCGCGGGCATCATGAACGTCACTGCGCGTTCCAGCCCCGAGTGCACACCGCGGGCGACGATCACGAGAATGGCCGCCATGAACAGGGTGTGCCAGGCGATCATCTCCAGCGGCGCCCCCAGAAGACCGCCGAACAGGGCACCGGCCTCGTCCGCGGCGATGCCGCTGAAAAGCCCCTGGCCGGCGCGCAGCGTGTAGGCGACGGCCCAACCGCCCACCACACTGTAGAACGACAGGATCACGAAACCGGTGAACACCCCGAGCCAGCCTATGTACCGCCACCCCGGGGAAGCCCCACTCTGCGCCGCCAGGTTGCGGAATGCGTGTATGGGGCTGCAGCGTGCGCGTCGCCCCAGCGTTACCTCGGCGACGAGGATCGGCAGCCCGATGACGGCGATGCACAGCAGGTAGACCAGGACGAACGCCCCCCCGCCATTTTCACCCGCCATGTAGGGAAACTTCCAGATATTGCCCAGCCCGACGGCGGAGCCCACCGCCGCGAGCACGAACACGAGGGCGTTGGACCACTCCCCGTGAATGCCTTGTGTCTGATTGCCGCGCACTTGGCGCCTCCCGGCGTCAGGTCGTTCTCGATTCTTTCAGCCTGGGTCCCGGCCCTGCGGAGACCGCTGGTCAGCGATTGTCGCGGATCGCCTTAAACCGGGCAACGTGCGCTGAGGCCGTGGCCGGTCGCCATTTGCTCCGGAGGATGGTAACGTGCGCCTCGCGTTGAGGCCTGGAGGAGGAGATGCATCAGGCGATGACTTCTAAATCCGATATCAATGCCGCGTTCGAGGCGTGGCTGGAGGCCACCGAGGAAGCGGCGCCCGCCAGGGAAGACGACAACACCGGACTGCGGCATCGCCGCCACGGCCATGCCATCGGGGCGGTGGATACCGAATCGGACTACCTGGTGCTCTGCCGAATCGAGACGGAGACCGACCATCGCGGGCGGGGCGAGGCGACGGCCTTGCTGGAGCGGCTCAAGAGTATCTGCGACCGCTATCACGTCACGCTGCTGGCCCAGGCTACCGCGTATGACGACACCGGCCTCGATCAGCGTGCCCTGCTCGACTGGTATCGACGCCGCGGTTTCGAGATCGATCACGGCCGGACGGCGCAACCGCTGGTCTGGTATCCGCAGCGGCCCTGAGACTCTGCCGCCTGACTGCGCGCGGGCGCATCACGTCGCCACCGGCGATCGGCGACGTGACCCTGTTCGACGTCAGCGTGAAATGCCGCTTCGCGCGACTACCCCGAAGTCACCGCCACCCGGGCTTCGCGGCCGAGCACTCGACGCTGAAGGGCACTGAGCACCACGCCGTATAGCGGCAGGAAGAACAGCAGGCTGATCGTGATCTTGGTGGCATAGTCCACGGCCGCCAGCATCGGCCAGTTGGCGGCCATGAAGGGATCCGGGCTCGCGTGGAAAGCCAGTGCGAAGAACGCGATGGTATCGGCGAGATTGCCGAGCACGGTGGAACAGGCGGGCGCCACCCACCAGCGCACGCTCCCCCGGCGCAGACGATCGAAGACGTGAATGTCGAGGATCTGTCCCAGCACGTAGGACATGAAGCTCGCCATGGCAATACGGGCGACGAACACGTTGAACCCGGCGAGCGCCGCCACCCCCTGGAAATCCCCTTGCTGGAATACCGTGCCAAAGACATACGACACGGCGAGCGCCGGCAACATCGCCAGGAAAATGGTCCGGCGGGCGTAGTGCTTGCCGAAGATCCGCACCGTCAGGTCGGTCGCCAGGAAGATGAACGGGAACGAGAACGCTCCCCAGGTGGTATGGATACCGAGCACGCTGATGGGCAGTTGCACGAGATAGTTGCTGGCCGCGATGACCAGAATGTGGGCCGCAACGAGAATCCCGACGGCGCGCCGGAGTTGCGCGGGCGTAAGCATCAGCATGCGGTCATTGACCTCCCGGAACGGCTTTCCGATCTGCGAACGAGCGCGGGACTATAGCGAATGGCCGAGATGACCGCAAAAGCCACCCGGGCCACCCTTCCCCGCGTCTGGACACTGGCCTGGCCGCTCATTCTCTCGAACGTGACCGTCCCCCTGCTGGGCCTGGTGGACACCGCAGTAATGGGGCATTTGCCGGCGAGCGAGTATCTCGGTGCGGTAACCCTGGGGGCAACGCTGTTCAGCTTCCTCTACTGGGGATTCGGATTCCTGCGCATGGGCACCACCGGCTTTGCAGCCCAGGCTCATGGCCGCCGCGACGCCGACGCATTGCGTCTGCTTCTCGCCCAGGCACTGTGCCTGGCGGGGGGCATCGGTGTTGCATTGATCCTGCTACATCCTTTACTCGTTCCCGCCGGGCTCGCAGCACTCGATGGCAGCGAACGCGTGACGGCACTCGCCGACACCTACGCGCGCTGGCGTATCGCCAGTGCCCCGGCCGTGCTCGCCAATTACGTGCTCATCGGCTGGTTCCTGGGACTGGGTCGCAGCCGGGTGACACTGGTGCTGATGCTGGTGAACAACCTCACCAACATCGTCCTGGACCTGTGGCTGGTCGTCGGGCTCGGCTGGACAGTGGCCGGTGTGGCACTCGCCAGCGTCATCGCGGACTACCTGACACTGGCCACGGGCGTGACTCTCGCTCTCGGCGCCCTCTCCCGACTCGGCGGCCGCCTGTATTGGCCACGATTGCTGGCCCCGGCACGTTACACCCCCCTCCTCCACGTCAACGGGGCGCTGTTCGTGCGCACGCTCTGCCTGTTGTTTGCCATGGCATTCTTCCACGCTCAGGGAGCACGCCTGGGCGATGAGATTCTCGCCGCCAATGCCGTGCTGATGCAGTTCGTACTCCTGACCTCCTACGCGCTCGACGGCTTCGCCCACGCCGCCGAGGCCCTGGTGGGACGCGCCGTCGGTGGCGGTGGACGCCGCTATCTGAAAGCCGTGGTACGGGCAGCCACGATCTGGTCGCTGGTGACCGCAGCGGTTGCGAGTCTCGGGTTTGCCGTTGCCGGCGAGTGGATTATCGCCCAGCTCACGGATATCGAGAACGTACGGGCGCTTGCCTCCGCGTATCTGCCCTGGCTCGTGGTGATGCCGCTGATCGCGGTGTGGAGCTACCTGCTCGACGGCATCTTCATCGGCGCGACCCGCGCCCGGCCCATGCGCAATACCATGATACTGGCGGTGGTGGTGGTCTACCTCCCCGCCTGGTACCTGGCGTCGCCCCTGGGCAACCACGGCCTGTGGCTGGCGTTCACCGCGTTCACCGCCGCCCGTTCCGCCAGTCTCGCCCTGGTGTTCCGGCGCTATGGTTACGGTGCTGGCTGGCTGCCCGCGGGGCCCGGTGGCGGAAGCCGGGCCGCAGCGGCCTCGGCGACCGCCTAGGCCACCCCCGGCGGCGACACCTTAGTCGTCCGCCGGCACGGCCCGCCCGTCGGCCCACATCCGCAGCGCTTCGATGCGTTCGGCCATTACCACGGACAGCGGACTGGTTCGCGCGACCTCCCTCAGCACCGCGTCGGTGTCCGTGGAACGGTCATTGGCGTCGCTGCTGTAGATGGCCGAGACGACGAGCTGCTCGATTTCGGCGCCGGAGAACCCATCGCTGGCGGCCGCCAGCCGGTCGAGATCGAAATCCGCCGGCTCGAGACCGCGGCGCTCGAGGTGCACGCGGAATATCTCGGCACGGATGGGCGCTTTGGGGAGATCGACAAAGAAAATCTCGTCGAGCCGGCCCTTGCGGATCAGCTCCGGGGGAAGCTGACTGATATCGTTGGCCGTCGCCACGACGAATACCTGGCTCTGGCGTTCCGCCATCCAGGTGAGCAGCGTTCCGAGCACGCGCTGGGAGGTGCCGCCGTCGCTGCCGTCCTGGCCGATGCCCTTCTCGATCTCGTCGACCCAAAGCACGCAGGGGGCCATCATGTCCGCGAGCCGCAGCGCCTCGCGAACGTTCTTCTCGGACTCGCCGAAGAACCGGTTGTAGATCGCTCCCATATCCAGGCGTAGCAACGGACAGTGCCACATGCCGGCCACGGCTTTGGCCGCCAGGCTCTTGCCGCTGCCCTGCACGCCGAGAAGCAATATGCCCCGCAAGGGTTCGGTCGGCGACTCGCTCGGCTGCAGGAATGCCGACTGGCGGTGTGCGAGCCATTCCTTGAGGCGTTCCAGTCCGGCCACATCGCTGAATCGCGCCGTGTCATACTCGAAGCTCAGAACACCGTCCATATCCAGTAGCTCGAACTTCGCCGCATTCACCTCGGCAATCTGATCTTCGCGGATGGCACCGTCATCGGCGATCACACCGCGAACCAGGCGCCGCGCCTCGGCGGCGGTGACGCCGCGCAGATTCGCCACCAGGCGGTCCAAGGTGGCGCGGTCGGTACGTACCCGCTCACCGGCGTTCTCGCGGGACCAGGCGGACGCCTCCTCGCGCACGATGGCAAGCAGCTGGCCGTCATCCGGCAACCGCAGCGTGAGATTGTGCGCGAGCCCCTGCCACTCTGCCGGCAGATCGAAATCATGACCCAGGAACACCAGCGTGTGCCCGAGCTCGCGGTAGGAAAGCGCGATATCCTTGATGCGCCGGACAATGCGGGGGTCGTCGACATACGGGTGGAAGTCACAGAGCACGAACACCGACGGCTTTCCCGTATGGTGGCGGATAAGCTCGAGCACGGCCTCCGGGCGTTCGTAGCGCCCGTGCTCGTCACTGCGAGGTGCTTCGCCGAAGCCCAACCCCCTGACACCGTCGGTAACCGTCCAGGCGTACATGCCCAGATCGCGGCGCATTCCCAGACGGGTCACCGCCTGGAGCACCCGTTGCTCCTCCCGGGAACGAACCACCACCAGTGGAACACGGGAGCTGATCATCAGCCCCAGATCGTGGGTGTCCGACACCGGCAAAACCTCCCTGTATTCTTGTGAATGAGATCTACTCGACAGTCGGAGCATTCCCGCGGAGAATACCTGAACAAATCCGCCAATGCTTCCGATCATGCTGCGTCGTCTTGCCGTGTGCCTGCTGTTCCTGCTCGCTGTCGCCATGGGCGTGGCCGCTGCCGCCGGCGCCGGGTATCCGGGTGAGGCCGGGGACTGCCGCGATCAGGCGGGATGCGCGGCGTCCGACGCGGATTTCTGCGGAACGGCCCATGTATGCCCGGGCACCGGCGGTGCGGCCGTGGATGCAAACGCGGAAGTCGCCCTCGCCCCGGCACACCAGCGCGTGAACACCGGCGGCGGCCCGATACTGGCGGGGTACCGACGCCCCTCTGAGAAGCCTCCCAGACACTGAGCACGCACCAGGTCCGACTGTTCCGCCGGTTCCGTTCCGGCGGCGATTGTGCGTTTGCTTATTGAATCACGGGGGGTCCCATGTTCCGAATGAAACGGGTGTTGACCGTAGCGGTATTCGCTTTGCTGGTGGGTTGTTCGGCAGAGGATGAGCGTAGCGCCGGCGAGGGAGCCGGGACCACTGATGCGGTGGATACGAGCCGTGTGGATGGCCGGTGGTACACCAGATCCCAGGTAGACCGTGGGCGCGAGATCTATCGGGAGAACTGCGCATCATGTCACGGCGCCATGGCTCAAGGGGCACCGAACTGGCGCGAGCCCGATGCCGACGGCTACTATCCGGCGCCACCATTGAATGGCCGGGGGCATACCTGGCATCACCCTTTCCCCATGCTCCGCGATATCGTCACCAATGGCGGCAAGCAGCGGATGCCCGCCTGGGGCGGACATCTGAGCACCGCCGAAATCGAGGCGGTCCTGGCCTACGTCACGTCACTGTGGCCGGAGGAAACCTACGTGACCTGGCGCGACCGGGTAAACGCCCGTTAAACACCGGGCGGCACGCCCGTCGCGGGCGTTGCCGCCCGCCCTGCGAGACCCGGCGCGGGACGTTGGAATGCCCCCTCGCGGGACGGCGCGCCGTACCCGGACATAAGGCACGGAATGTCGATGCGGTTCGTCGCCTGGGCGCTCGACGTCGCCGACAGACCGCTGCGAGCCTCTCTCCCCGTATTCCCGGAGGGCTCTGTGAGCTACAGAGCCGCTATGCGAATGGCGGAAAACTCTCCAGGAGCATGAACACGGTGGTACCGGCAGCGATGCTCAGTAGCGCGTTGCGCCGGATGAGATGTACGCCTGCGGTCACGGCGATACCCACGAACTGGTGGAGGCCGAACGGCGCCTGAAGCGGGTCGACATGACGGACGCAGTAGATTACCAGCAGCAGCATCACCGCCGGCGGCAGATACTGGCCGAGATAGCGCACCAGTGCATGCTCAGCCGCCCTGCCCAGAATGAGAAACGGCGCTGCCCGGGTCGCGAAAGTCATCGCCGCCATGGCGCCAATCGCCGCGAGTATGTAGCTATCCGCCTCGCTCACGCACGCCGTCCTCCGTCGATGAGCAACAATAGCGTGACCAGCCCCAGGGCGACGACCAGCATGTATTCACGCCCCCCCAGGGCGAGGCCCGCCACTGCGGCGATGGCTGCGAAAACGAAGGGCCGCCAGTCGCGCACGGCCTTCGCCTGCTCTATGGTGAGCACGACGAACAGCGCCGTGAGCGAGAATTCGAGCCCATGGGTGTCCACGGTGAGCCCGGCACCGAGCAGCGCCCCCACCGTCGACCCCAGCACCCACCAGAGCTGGTTGAACGCGGCCACCCGCACCCGGAACCGTTGCGGATCCACGCCCGGCGGCGGCGTCGTGCTCGTGAGCAGGGAGTACGTTTCGTCGGTCAGCGCGAACACCGGATACCAGCGCCCCACGCCGGCGCCCGGCAACCGTGGCGCCAGTGACAGGCCATAGAAGACGTGCCGGGCGTTGACCAGCAGCGTGGTGGCGGCAATCTCGCCGATGCCGGCACCGGCGGTGAGCAACGTCACCGCCACGAACTGCGCCGCGCCGGCGAACACCACGACGCTCATGAGCGTCGCGTACCACCAGCCGTAGCCGAGTTGCGCGAATAGCACGCCGAAAACCATGCCGAGCGGCACATAACCGAAGCACACCGGCAGGCTGGCGCGAAGCGCCTCACCGTACCCGCCAAGGGTGGCCGCCCGAGTCGTGGTTTCGGTCATACCCGGTACCCCAGCGTTTCGGGCAGCCACAGCGCAATCTCAGGCCAGACTATGACCAGTGCCAGCGCCGCCACCATGGCCGCGACCATCCACAGCGCCCAGCCGATGGTGCGCTCCATGGGGACGTCGGTCACCTTGGTGGTGACCATCAGATTCACTGCGACCGGTGGCGTGAACTGGCCGACGGCGATGGTCATCGCCATGAGAATGCCGAACCACGTGGCGTTCCACTGGAAGCTCTGCATCACGGGCATCAGGATGGGGATCAGTATGAGGTAGATCGATACCCCATCGAGCACCATGCCGGCGATGAGCAACAGTGCCATGACCAGCATGAGCGCCACCGCTGGATCGTCCGAAACACCCAGGACCGCATTGGCGAGCTGATCGAAAGCGCCGAGCGTATTGCCCGCCCAGGCGAATATGCCCGCCAGCGAGATGATCAGCAGAATCACCGCAGAAAGAACCGCCGAGTCGGCGAATGCGCGATAAAGCTCCCGCCAGCCCAGATTGCGATAAACCGCCGTGCCGATGAAAACGCCGTAGGCGACGGCCACCACCGCCGCCTCGGTGGGGGTGAACAGCCCGCTGCGGAGCCCCCCCAGAATGATCACCGGCGCGAATAGCGCCGGGAGCGCGCCGAGGAAGCTATCCCACACCGGTGGGCGTTCATCGCCCTCGCCGCCTTCAAAGCCGTACCGTCGGGAAAGCCACAACGATGGGCCGATGACCGCGAGCCCGGCTAGCAGACCGGGAAAGAGCCCCGCGGCGAACAGGGCACGCAGATCCACGCCCGGCACGAGGATGGAATAGATGATCAACGCCACCGACGGTGGAATGAGAATCGCCGTGGAGGCGGAGGCAGCGATCACGGTGGCCGTGAAGGCACGGGGGTAGCCCGCCTTCGCCATGCTCGGCGCCATGACCATGGCCACCGCCGCGGCATCCGCGGGGCCGGAGCCGGACATACCGCCCATGATCAGGCATACCAGCGTCGCCACCACCGCGAGGCCTCCACGCCTCGGCCCGACGAGCGCCCGTGCGAAGCGCACCAGGTTGGCGGCGACCCCTGAACGCTCGAATATCGTCCCCGTGAGTACGAACAGCGGAATCGCCACCAGCGGGTACTTCGCGATGGCGTTGTACGTATTGGTCCCCAGGGTCCCGAGCATCTGGGATGGCAACCCCATGACGATGCCCACCACCCCGGCCAGAGCAAGCGCCACCGCGATAGGGGAGCCGATGACGATCAGCACCCCCAGTACCACGAAGATCATGACCTCGGGCGACGGCATCAGTCAGGGGTACCCTGCCGTAGCTGGCGCACGAACCGCCCCAGCACCCGCGAGACGATCACCACTGCGCCCAGCGGCAGCCAGACGCTGTAGATCCAGTTCGGCAGGCCGAGGCCGGGCGACGTGGACTCCCACCGCCACTCCTGGTAGGCAAACGTCGCGCCGTAGCGGATGATCAGCGCGAACACCACGAGCGTGGCGAGGAACGTGAACAGGGTCGTCGCCCAGCGCAACTGCCTCGGCAGGCGCTGCTGGAAGAAGCCGATACGAATGTGCTCGTCGCGGGCGAAGGCAACCGCCGCACCGAACAACGCCATGAACACCAGCAGAAACACCGAGAACTCCTCGGTAAACGCGAACGAGGCGTCGGTAGCATACCGAACCACGACGTTCGCGAGGCTGATCCCGCAGATGATCGCCATGGCAAACGCCGCCAGCCCTTCCTCCAGGGCCAGCGGCACCCAGGGACGCAAAGGATGCTCCCGCTCAGTGGCCATCCTGCCTCCCGTACCGCCGCGTCGGCAGCTCACAGCGCACGATCAGTCCCCGCGCGCTCATTGGTCGCGTTCGGCCACCGCTTCGCGGGCCTGTTCCACCAGGTCCTCGCCGATGCGCGGCGCCCACTGCTCGTAGACGCTTGCGGTGGCCTCCCGGAAGGCCGCGCGCTGGGCATCGGTGAGCTCCACCACCTCGATGCCGTTCTCCCGCAGCGTCGCCAAGCGCCTCTCGTTCTCGGCCCGGGACTTCTCGATTTCCCAGCGGCCGGCCTCTTGAGCAGCCTCGCGGATGATCCGGCGATCGGCTTCGGGAAGGCTCTCCCAGGTGGCACCGTTAGCGGCGAAGATCAACGGGTCGGCCATGTAGTGCCAACGGGTGAGATGTTTCTGGCCCACCTCCCACATCTTGGCGATCTCGATAACAGACAGCGGGTTCTCCTGGCCGTCCACCGCACCCGTCGCCAGCGCGGGCTTGGCGTCGGCCCAGCTCATCTGGGTCGGATTCGCGCCGAGCGCTTCGAAGGTGTCCTGGAACAGCGGCGAACCGACCACGCGAATCTTCATGCCCGCCAGGTCACCGGGCGTGGTGACCGGCCGGGAGGAATTGGTGAGCTCGCGGAATCCGTTCTCGCCCCACGCCAGCGGCACGACCCCCTGACGCTTGATGGCCGCGAAAATCCGCTCGCCGACTTCCCCTTGGGTCAGCGCATCGATGGCGGCGTAATCCGGCATCAGGAACGGCAGCGAGAAGACGTTGAGCTCCTTGACCTGCGGCGACCAGTTGATGGTGGAGCCCACCGCGAAATCGATGAGCCCGTTGCGCAGCGCCGCGAATTCCTTGGTTTGGTTACCGGAGACGAGTTGGACACCGGAGTAGATCTTGAGGTTGACACGGCCCTCGGTGCGTTCCTCGACCAGCTCGACCCAACGCTCGGCGGCCTGTCCCCATGGGAACGGCGTTGGCAGCACCGTGGAAACCGTGTACTCGCTCTTGTAGTCCGCGGCGTGGCCGACACCCGTGCCGGCCGCCGTCGCTGCCAGTGCCGCGGCCAGTACCCAACGTGACAATGCCATGGAGCCCCCTTGTTCGTTTGCTTGTGCCCGAGTGCCGGGCCTTTCCCCCGAAGTGCGTCGATCTGCGCTACGATCGCCGCCTATCCGTTCAAATATGCACCGTTTCGATGCAAAACGTCCAGGTGCTGCGCAGAGTTCGTGCACGCGTTAAGGTGGACAGGTGCTCCAGCACACTCGGCAGGCGTTCGCCGTCACAGCAACCGGGAGATCGATGCATCGTGGCCACGCAGGAAAGCCGTCAACCCCCCGCGCGGGAACCCCAGATCCGCACCATTGCCATGCCGGCGGATACCAACCCCTCCGGGGACATCTTCGGTGGCTGGCTCATGTCGCAAATGGACCTGGCGGCGTCGAGCGTGGCCACACGCGCCGCACGTGGCCGCGTCGCGACGGTGGCCGTGGATGCCATGGCCCTGCTCGCACCGGTGCAGGTCGGCGACGAGGTCAGTCTGTACGCGGAGCTCCGTCGCACCGGTCGCACGTCGCTGACGATCGCCGTGGAGGCCTGGCGCCGGGCGCGTTTCGCCGAGGAACAGATTCAGGTCACGGAGGCCACGTTCACCTTCGTCGCCATCGGCGACGACCGTCGCCCCCGGCCGCTGCCTGAAGGCCACGGTGACGGACTGCCACCGCAGTAACCCTTCGCGGGCACGGTGAGCAAAAGCGCCCGGTGCCGGAACGCCGGGCGCTAGCGGGCATGGCAGGCCGGGCCGGCGGTGACCGGCGGCCCGGTAAGGTAACACCTATGCAGACTGAGCCTTGAGCTCCTGCCGCCGGGCGTGGAGCACCGGTTCGGTGTAGCCACTGGGTTGCTCGCGGCCCTTGAACACCAGGTCGCAGGCGGCCTGGAACGCTACGCCGTCGAAGCCCGGTGCCATGGGACGGTAACCCGGATCGTCCGCGTTCTGCCGGTCAACGACCGCCGCCATGCGTTTCATGGTCGCCAGAACCTGCTCTTCGTCCACGATGCCGTGGTAGAGCCAGTTGGCGACGTGCTGGCTGGAAATACGCAGCGTCGCACGATCCTCCATGAGACCAACATCGTTGATGTCCGGTACCTTGGAGCACCCGACGCCCTGGTCCACCCAGCGGACCACGTACCCCAGTATGCCCTGGCAGTTGTTCTCGAGCTCCGCGCGAATCTCCTCGTCCGACCAGGTCGGATTGTCCGCCACCGGAACGGTGAGAAGATCGTCGAGGCTCGCGGGCGCACGGGATTCGAGCTCGCGTTGACGTTCACGCACGTTGACCTGGTGATAATGCAGCGCGTGCAGCGTGGCGGCGGTAGGCGACGGCACCCACGCACAGTCGGCGCCGGCCATGGGATGACCGATCTTGGCGTCCATCATCGCCGCCATCTTGTCCGGCATCGGCCACATGCCCTTACCGATCTGTGCCCGCCCGCGCAGACCACAGGCCAGGCCCACGTCCACATTGCGATCCTCGTAGGCCTTGAGCCACGCCGCATTCTTCATCTCTCCCTTGCGGATCATGGGGCCGGCTTCCATGTCCGTGTGAATCTCGTCGCCGGTGCGGTCGAGGAAGCCGGTGTTGATGAAGATCACCCGGTCGCGCGCTTCCCGCAGGCATGCCTTGAGATTGAGCGTCGTGCGACGTTCCTCGTCCATCACACCGATCTTCAGGGTATGCCGCTCCAGCCCGAGCGCATCTTCAACGCGGTCGAAGAGCTCACAGGCGAACGCGACCTCCTCGGGGCCGTGCATCTTGGGTTTCACGATATAGACACTGCCCGCCCGGGAGTTTCGGTACGCGCCGGTGCCCTTGAGGTCGTGAATGGCGATGAGCGCGGTGACCATGCCGTCGAGCATGCCCTCGGGGATCTCTTCGCCCTCGGCGTCCAGCACAGCCGGCGTGGTCATCAGGTGACCCACGTTACGTACCAGCATGAGGCTGCGCCCGGGCAGGGTGATCGTGCCGCCGCCGGGAGCGGTGAACACGCGATCGGGGTTGAGCTCGCGCGTAACGGTCTTGCCGCCCTTCTCGAAGGTATGCACGAGGGTGCCCTTCATCAGGCCGAGCCAGTTGCTGTAAACACCGGTCTTGTCCTCGCCGTCCACCGCGGCGACCGAGTCCTCGCAGTCCTGGATCGTGCTCACCGCCGACTCCAGCACAACGTCCTTGACGCCGGCGCGGTGATCACGGCCAACGGGGTGGCTGGGATCGATCTGCAGCTCGGCATGCAGGCCGTTGTTCACGAGCAGGATGGATTCGAGCGGCTGGCCGCCTGTGTAACCCACGAACTGGGCCGGCTCCGCCAGGCCGGTTTCGCTGCCGTCAGCCAGCGTGACGACCAGCGACTCACCATCCTCGCTCAGGCTGAACCCGGCAACTTCGGCATGGGTGCCACGGGCGAGTGGTGCGATGCCGTCGAGGTACTCCGCCGCTTTCGCCATGACCCGCTTGCCGCGCACGGGGTTGTAGGCGTCCCCCTTCTCCGCGCCGTTGTCCTCGGGCAGCACGTCGCTACCGTAGAGCGCGTCGTAGAGGCTGCCCCAACGGGCGTTGGCGGCGTTGAGCGCGTAGCGCGCGTTGTTCACCGGCACTACGAGCTGCGGCCCGGCGACCTGCCCGATTTCCGGATCCACGTTCTCGGTACCCGCCTGGAAGTCGTCGGCTTCGGGAAGAAGGTAGCCGATCTCCTCGAGAAACCGCTTGTACGCTTCGCGGTCTGCGCTTCCGCGGTTGTCCCGGTGCCACGCATCGATTTTCGCCTGCAATGCATCGCGCTTGGCGAGGAGCTCGCGGTTACGCGGCCGCAGATCGCTCACGATCCGCGCCAACGCCTGCCAGAACGCTTCGGGCTCCACCCCGGTGCCCGGCGCGATGTCATTGCTCACCAGCTCATAGAGCGGCTTCGCGATCTTAAGGCCCGCCGCCTCAACACGTTCCGTCATCGTTCTTGCCTCGTTGCTACCGACGATGGGCCGGTGTCGGGTGAGCCGGCAGTCACCCTGACGGCCGCAGAAACTGACCCGTCGCTCAACGGTTTTGCCTTCCGCAGTCGTCACGGTGGATCCGCCGCACGCGCCGATTGTGGCGCATCACCCGCCAATCGGATCGAAAAACGACCCCACCGGCCGGTTCACGGAGCTGCCGCCCCCGCGATGGCGCATAAGAATGCCAGATTAAATCGCATCGCGCGACGGGTGCGAGGAAAAATTTTGGAAAACCGTTCCAGGAGAGGGCGCAACTAACCTGGAGGTTAGTTCGGGTGAAAGCCGCACAGGCATTGACGTACCGCCGAACCTCGTAAGCTGTCGACAATTATACACCCACAATGACCACATATTTACGCCGCGCTGGCGTCTCCGGACACTGACGTTTATATCCGATACGCAGCGGAACTTACTCGAAAGTCAAATAATTGACCTTCCCTTGCCTCGCCCCGAGCGGCAATGGCCGTCTATAATGCGCCGCTCAGGCCTCGGTCGCCGCCATGACCGCGGCGAATGCGCACGCGGCCCGCAAATCCGCAGCGAAGCGTCGGGAAGGAATCAATGAACGGCAAGCACTTCCATACCATCGTCATCGGTAGCGGCCCCGGCGGAGAAGGGGCGGCGATGAAGCTCGCCAAGAGTGGCAGACGGGTGGCCGTGGTCGAACGCCATACCGAGGTGGGAGGCGGCTGCACGCACTGGGGAACGATCCCCTCGAAGGCGCTTCGGCACAACGTCCGGCGGATGATGGAGTTCAATGCCAGCCCCCTGTTCCGGGAGGTCAGCGAGCCCCGGCAGTTCTCCTTTCCCACGGTACTGCGCACTGCCGAGCGGGTGATCGATCAGCAGGTGGGGTTGCGCACGAGCTTCTACACGCGCAACGACGTGCCGCTGATTCACGGCAAGGCGCGTTTCGCCGACGAGCACACGCTGGAAGTGGAAGGCCGTAGCGGGCGCGTAACCCGATACACGGCCGATCATTTCCTCCTAGCCAACGGGTCGCGCCCTTACAATCCGGCGGACGTGGATTTCAGCCATCCACGCGTATTTGACAGTGACCAGATACTGGGGCTCGATCACACCCCCCGGAGCATAGCCATCTACGGCGCCGGCGTGGTCGGCAGCGAGTACGCCTCCATCTTTCGCGGGCTCGGCGTGAAGGTGGATCTGATCAATACCCGTGAACGCATGCTCGCGTTCCTGGACGACGAAATCACCGACGCCCTCTCCTATCACCTGCGCGAGCTGGGGGTTCTCATCCGCCATCGCGAGGAATACGACCGGATTCTGCCGGCGGACGATCATGTCATCCTCGAGCTCACATCGGGCAAGCGCATCAAGAGCGATATTCTGCTGTGGGCCAATGGCCGCACCGGCAACACCGACGACATGGGCCTCGAGGGCATTGGCATCCAGCCCAACGGTCGCGGGCAGGTGGAGGTCGACGACAATTTCCAGACCCAGCAGCCGCACATCTATGCGGTGGGCGACGTGATCGGTTACCCGAGCCTGGCCAGCGCGGCCTACGATCAGGGGCGCTACGCGGCCCATCACCTCATGCACGGCTATTGCGACTACCGCCTTGCCCATGACGTTCCCACGGGGATATACACGATCCCGGAAATCAGCTCCGTGGGTAAGACCGAGCGAGAGCTCACCGAAGCCAAGGTGCCCTACGAGGTCGGTCACGCCTTCTTCAAGGACCTGGCGCGCGCCCAGATCTCCGGACAGACGGTGGGAATGCTCAAGATTCTCTTCCACGTGGAGACCCTGGAGATACTCGGCATTCACTGTTTTGGCGACCAGGCCTCGGAGATCGTGCACATCGGCCAGGCGATCATGGCACAGCCCGGTGAAGCCAATACCCTGATGTATTTCATCAACACCACGTTCAATTACCCGACCATGGCGGAGGCCTACCGCGTCGCCGCCCTGAACGGCTACAACCGGGTACACTGAGCGGCCGCCACATTCGCTGCGAGGCCGCACGGAGCAAGGCATGAGCACAGGCAACGACGCGCGCATCCCGGTGGAGTTCTATTTCGACTACATCTGCCCCTTCTGCTACGTGGGCAGTCACCGGCTGCGCCGGATCACCCAGCGCTACCCCGTCTCCGTGCACTACCGGTTCGTGGAGATCCACCCCGACAACCCCGCCGAGGGGCGCCCGGTGGAGGAGCTCGGCTACCCCGAGACCCAATGGGCCCGAATGACTGAAGCGGTGACGCAAATGGCCCATGACGAAGGCTTGCCGCTTGCCGAGCGACGCTTCACCACCAATTCCCGTCGAGCGCTACTGCTCGCCCGCACGGTGCTTCATCACCGCCCGGATGCCTTTCTCGGGCTCCACGACGCCCTCTTCCACGCCTACTTCGCCGAGCAGCGCAACATCGGCGACCCCGATGTGCTGACCGAGATCGCCCGCCGCCACGATGTCGGAGACTGCCTGACGCGCGCCTGGCAGGAGCGCGACGCGCTAGAAGGCCTGCTCGAGGACGTCGAGGCGGCCCGGCAGATAGGGCTCACGGGCGTTCCCACGCTGGTGGTGGCAGGGCGTCCCTTTCCGGGGGCCGTATCCACCGAAACCTTGGCGGCCGCGCTTGAGCGGGAGGGCGTTACTGCATCGGAGGACGAGTGATGGCCCGGGTTCACCTGGAGCTGCCCGAACGGTTTGAGTACTCGACGAGCATCGACGTGCGTGTCACCGACATGAACTACGGCGGGCACATGGGCAATGAAATGGTGCTCGCCTATGCCCACGAAGCTCGCGACCGGTTCCTCAAGAGCCTCGGCTACAGCGAGCTGGATGTGGAAGGCTGCTCGATCATCATGGCTGATGCCGTCGTGGTCTACCGCTCGGAGGTATTCGCCGGCGACCGGTTGCACGTTCACGTCGGGGTCACCGACTTCAATAAATACGGCTGCGATATCGTCTACCGCATCGACAGCGAGAATGCTGGCCGCGAGGCCGCCCGGGCGAAAACTGGAATCGTCTTCTACGACTACGATGCGCGCCGAATCACCCGTGCGCCGGAGCGTTTCCTCGCTCGCTTCGGGTAATGAGAAGTTGCGGACTTCGGGTTTCAAGTATCAAGCTCAGACCCCCGCGCCTTGCGGCTACGCACTGTCGCGCGGCTAACGGAGGCGCATCACGGTAAATACTGCGTTGTCGGTCAAGCGCGCTGTGCACGAACAATGGCAACAGTCGCATAGGTCGGCGAGCGCGAAGCGCTGGCCGACGTGCCGGGTGCAGAGATGCCGGCTGCCGAGTGCAGCCGACCTACGAACCCCGCCCGCCAAAGAACTCAGGCATCCACCAGGCGCCGCAATCACGCAGACACTTTCTTGTCTCGTGACCCATGGTGGATCGTCGTTGCCTTTGCGTTTACCCGTTTTCTTTCAACCTGGCATCCGCGACTTTCAGCTTCCCCCCAGCATTCCCGCCTTGAGGTCGTCGTCCGCCGGATGGTCGCCGATGAATATACGCAGCCAGGCCTCGGCAAAGTCCGCGCCCTCGACCGTGCCTTTGGTCTCACCGTTGAGCATCACTCGGGTGCCGGTTGCCGGCACGTATTCCACCGCGATCTCGTCGCCCGACTGCACCGTCTCGAACAGGCCGTTGAAGCGCTCGATCTGGCCCGCGAGCGCCTGGCGCTGCGCATCGTCCAGATTGGCTTCGAAGCCCTCGTTCCAGGCGTCCACCAGCTTCTCTCGCTCGATCTCGTCGTAGACGATGTGCAGCACTACCCGCTTGGGATCGCCCATGGCGATGGCCTGCTCGGCATCGGTCACGCGTTCGGATAGATACAGTCCGCCCACGTAGACGTCCACGAAGAATTTCTCCCGCAGGCCGAGCCCGTTCAGCGTGAGCTCGCTGTCGGCTACGAAGGCCTCGTCCGCGAGAGTGACACCGGCGAGCTCCGCGGCGTAGGCCGACGCGGGGCCCCACAGCAACGCACCGGCCAGCAACATCCCGGTCAATCCGCGCATGGATCTCCTCCTCGTGAATCTGTCGTAACGGGTGGGCCTGCTCCGGCCCACCCCCACTACGCGTCACGCATCAGGCGCGCTCGAAGATGCCCGCTGCCCCCATGCCGGTGCCCACGCACATGGTGACCATGCCGTAGCTCAGGTTGCGACGGCGCATGCCGTGCAACAGTGTGGCGGTACGCACGGCGCCGGTCGCGCCCAGTGGGTGCCCCAGCGCTATGGCGCCTCCCAGTGGATTGACACGCGCCGGATCCAGCTCCAGCTCGCGCATCACCGCGAGACTCTGCGCCGCGAATGCCTCGTTGAGCTCGATCCACTCGAGCTGCTCCTGGTCGAGCCCTGCCTGTTGAAGGGCCCGGGGAATCGCGACCTTGGGGCCAATACCCATGATCTCCGGCGGCACACCGGCCACGCTGTAGCCGACGAAACGAGCCAGTGGCTGTACGCCGAGCGCCTTGACCATGCGCTCGCTCATGACGACCACCGCACCGGCGCCGTCACTGGTCTGTGAGCTGTTACCGGCGGTCACCGAGCCGCGGGCGGCGAATACCGGCCGCAGCTTGGCGAGGCCCTCGGCGCTGGAATCGGCACGCGGACCCTCATCCGTGTCGGCAGTCCGCTCGCTCAGACGCACGGCGGTTCCCTCGGCCTCCGGCAGGTGGCGGCGAACGGTTATGGGCAGGATTTCGTCCGCGAACTCCCCGCCGTCAATGGCCGCCAGCGCACGTTTGTGGCTCTCCAGGGCGAACGCGTCCTGATCGTCCCGGGAGACCTGCCAACGCTCGGCGACGCGCTCGGCGGTAAGGCCCATGCCATAGGCGATGCCGACGTTCTCGTCTCGTTCGAAAACCGCCGGGTTGAACGAGGGCTTGTTCCCCATCCAGGGGATCGCGCTCATGCTCTCGGTGCCGCCGGCGACGATGCAGTCCGCCGCGCCGAGGCGAATGCGATCCGCCGCCTGGGCGATACTCTGCAGCCCCGAGGCGCAGAAGCGGTTGACGGTCACGCCGGGGACACTGTCGGGGAATCCGGCGAGCAGCGCACCGATGCGCGCGACGTTGAGCCCCTGTGCGCCCTCGGGCATGGCGCAGCCGACGACAACGTCCTCGATCTGCTCCGCCTCCAGGCCGGGTACCTGGGCGACGACGCCTCGGAGCACGTGGGCAAGCAGGTCGTCCGGGCGGGTGTAGCGGAATACGCCGCGCGGCGCCTTGCCCACGGGCGTGCGCGTGGCGGCGACGATGTAAGCGTCCTGTATCTCTGCCATGTCTTCTCTCCTCGCTGCCCGCGGTGTCTCCCCGACACCGCGGGCGCGTGCATGCTCGGGTGGCACTCAGTTACGCAGCGGCTTGCCGGTCTTGAGCATGTGAACGATGCGCTCGCCGGTGGCCGGTGTGCGCAGCAACGCCATGAACCCTTCCACCTCGAGGCGCAGAAGCCAGTCCTCGTCCACCAGCGTGCCGGAATCCACCTCGCCGCCACAGAGCGCGAGCGCTGAACGACTCGCCACCTCATAGTCGTGATCGGAAATGAAGCCGCCATCGCGCATGTTCACCAGCAGCCCCTTGAGGGTGGCGATACC
>CAZHBN010000034.1:12907-21807 GCA_964530405.1 uncultured Ectothiorhodospiraceae bacterium | reverse complement strand
CGCCCAGTGGTGAGTACATCCATGGCGCCCGCCGATCGTCTACGTGAGCTCCTTCATGTCAGCGACGAGCCGGAAGGGTTCAGCCGCATGCTCGGGCAGGCGCTCGCCGAGGATGATCCGGACTTGGCGCGCCAGCGTCGTCGTGTGGCACTGGACAACGCCTGGGAGCGGCGCGTCGAGCGCATCGTCGCGCGTGTCGACGAGCTCCTCCGCGGTGACGTACCACAACCCCGAATGGCGGAGGCGCGATGAGTCTGCGTCGATCCGCCACCCACGCGGCTTTCTGGGGCCTCGCCCAGAAGTGGGGCTACCACGCCGTGCGCCTGCTGGTGTTCGTGGTGCTGGCGCGCCTGCTGGATCCCGCGAGCTTCGGCGTCGTCGCCCTCGCCGGCGTGTTCGTGCTGCTCGGCGAGATGCTCGTGGACCAGGGGTTCGCCGATGCACTCGTGCAGCGTACCGCGGTGGGGCCGGCGCACCTGGATAGCGCTTTCTGGGCGAGCCTCGCGATCGGCGTCATCCTGACCGCCGGATGCGTGTTGTTCGCAGGCCCGTTGGCGGCGATATTCGACGAGCCGCGGCTCGCCCCGGTGCTGCGTGCGCTTGGGCCGGTGCTGCTCATTACGTCGCTGTCGCGCACCCATGAGGCGCTGATGCGCCGCGAGCTGGCGTTCAAGCGCATCGCCAAGATCAGCCTGGTGTCGGTGGCCGTGGGGGGCGCGGCGGGGCTGTGGCTCGCCGTGCTGGGTTACGGGGTGTGGGCCCTAGTCGCCCAGTTGCTCGTCCAGCGACTGGTGCAATTGCCCTGCCTGTGGTTCTCGGTGGCGTGGCGTCCTCGGTGGCGGTTCTCTCCGCCCCATTTCCGGGCACTGGCGCGTTTCGGCGTGAATGTCGTCGGTATCAATCTCCTCAACGTGGCCAACCGCCAGGCGGATCATCTGCTCATCGGGTACTTCATCGGCAGTACCGCGCTCGGCTATTACACGGTCGGCTACCGTCTCATCCGCATACTGCTGGATCTCCTGCCTCAAGCCATCATGCCGGTGGCGTTCTCCGCGTTCTCACGACTCAAGGCGGAGCCGGTGCGGCTGCGCGAGTCATTCTACGAGGCGACGCGCGTGATGGCGCTGGGGGCATTCCCGGCTTTCTGCGGTCTTGCGCTACTCGCGCCGGCGGTCACCGAGGTGGTCTTCGGCCCGCAGTGGCAACCGAGCGCGACGGTGATGCAGGTGCTTACCGCAATCGCCGCGCTTCAATCGGTATCGCTGCTCTGTCCCGCCGCCCTGAAGGCGCTGGGCCGGCCGCAGTGGGTGCTTCTCATCACTGCAGCCAATGCCGTTGCCAACTTGGCGGCGTTCGCCATCGCCGTGCATTGGGGCATCGTCGCGGTGGCGGCGGCCTATGCGGTGCGCGGCTATCTGCTCTGGCCGCTGACCTGGACGGCGCTCGATCGTCTCGTCGCGCTGAGTCCCCGGCGCTATCTCGGCGCGCTCATGCCGGCGCTGATCGGCTGCAGCGTGATGGCGTTCGCCGTGCGTGGGATCGCGTCGGGAATGCCCACGGACTGGAGCGCGTTGGCCCGGCTGCTGGTGCTGGTGCCCACGGGGGCCGTTGTCTACGTTGCCGCCGCATTCGCCGTCGCGCCCGCGCAGTGCCGTGCCCTCGCACACCAGGTCCTGCAACGCCATCCGGTCCAGGAAGCACGCTCATGACTGACCAATCGCCCGTGTTCATTGTCGGTATGGCCCGTTCGGGAACGACGCTCATGCGCGCGTTTCTCTCGGCGCATCCGGATATCGCGGTTTCGCCGGAAACCCATTTCCTGAGCTATTGGGTACGCCGTCATGGCCATGAAGAGCTGCGTGGGTGGAGTGATTACCGCGACTTCTGGGCCGCTTTCAGTGCGAGCCACCACTTCACGCGCATGGGTGTCGACGCCGCGGATGTGAGCGCGCGCCTGCCCGCTGATGAGCCGCCCACGTTCCGCAGTGTGTTCACGGCGCTGATGGATGCGTATGCCGCGGCCACGGGCAAGCCGCGCTGGGGTGAGAAGACCCCCGGACATCACGCGCACCTCGCCCGGGTGCTGGACTGGTACCCGAACGCGCAGGTGGTCTACATGCTGCGCGACCCGAGGGCGGTGGTCGCCTCGCTCCTGGAGGCGCCGTGGGCGGAGCCGAGTATCACCCACCAGGCGGCGCGATGGCGCGACAGCACGCGTTCGCTCAATGCCTGGGACGAAGACCCGCGTGTGCAGATCGTGCACTACGAGGCGCTGGTGACCGATCCGGAAACCACGCTACGCCGCGTCTGCGATTTCCTCGGCGAGCCTTTCGACGACGGGATGATGGCCCGTGGCGGCGCGAGCCGCGAGGAGAGCTCGGGCTACGGGCAGTGGGGGCAGACCCACATCCGCGAGGCGCACGCGCCCCTGCGCACCGACAGTCTGCTGAAGTGGCAGCGCCGGCTGACCGCGCAGCAGGTGGCGTTGATCGAGTACCTCACCCGCAAGGGCATGTTCCGCTACGGCTATACCGCGGTGACGGAGGGACCGGGTGCATTCGGATGGGCACGGCTGATGGGGGCACGGGTGCATGACCGCCTCTCCCGTGAAGTGCGTCGCGTGCGGGGGAACACCCGTAGCGACGTTGCCGATGTCCCGCCGGGCGCGCAGGCGCAAGTGCCGGGTGACGTCAATACGCAAGCCTCGGCACGCCGGGAGGAGTCCAGTCAATGAACGCCTTGGCGGTGTCACGACGCGGCATGCCGTTTCGGCAAATCCGGTGGCGATACGCCGTGGGCGGCGAACCGCGCCGCCGGCCGGGGCGGCGAGTGTCCGCGGCTCCGGACGCCGGTCGTGGACTGGCGACAGTGGCGTATCCCGCCACATTCAGGGTTTCGGGGGTGAGGAGGGCAGTGGCTGTTGCCATGTCGCGACGCTTTTCTCGCCGGGAAAGTGGTGTTTTGGACTGCAACGGACCAAGGGTTTGTGCAGGTGGATCAAGACGATGGCCTGCCTTGGCATTGTCCGTGCTTTGTTATGCGCCGGTGCGACGAACCCCGGGAACGCCGGGCACGGGCATATCGCACGCTCATCGCCGGGTTCGCCCACAGCCCTGATCGCTCACGGTATGGGTGCGCATCGCACCCCGGAAGCAGGAATGGACGCGATGTACGAAATGACTAGTAACACCGATAACGCCCGTCATTCGGGTACGCGCTACAAGGGCATCATCCTTGCCGGTGGCTCGGGTACCCGGTTGCAACCGCTGACGCCAGCGGTGAGCAAGCAGCTCATGCCGGTGTTCGACAAACCGCTGATTTACTACCCGCTGTCCACGCTGATGCTCGCCGGCATCCGGGACATTCTGATCATCACCACGCCACGTGACAGCGCGGCCTTCCAGGAGTTGATCGGCGATGGCAGCCAATGGGGCATCTCCGTGAGTTATGCCATCCAGCCGGAGCCCCGCGGTCTTGCCGACGCATTCCGTGTGGGGCGCGAATTCGTGGGCAACGACCCGGTGTCGCTGATACTCGGCGACAACCTCTTCTACGGCCACGGCATGCAGACGAGCCTGGAACGCGCCACCGCCGAGACCGACGGTGCCACCGTGTTCGGCTACTACGTCAGTGATCCCAAGCGCTACGGCGTGGTCGCGTTCGACGAGCACGGACGCGTCGATGACATCGAGGAGAAGCCGGCTCATCCGCGCTCCAACTACGCGGTCACCGGCCTGTATTTCTACGACAACGATGTGCTCGATATCGCTCGTGACATCCAGCCGTCGGAGCGTGGCGAGCTCGAGATCACCGACGTCAACCGCGCGTATCTGGCGGCGGACAAGCTGCGGGTGGAGCGGCTCGGTCGCGGTATCGCCTGGCTGGATACCGGGACGCACAAAGCGCTCACCGACGCCTCGCAGTTCGTGCGTATCGTCGAGGAGCGCCAGGGGCTGAAGATTGCCTGCCCCGAGGAGATCGCGTGGCGTCAGGGCTTCATTACCGAGTATGAGCTCGCCCGGCAGGCGCGTGCCATGAAGGCGAACGGCTACAGCGACTATCTGCTGAGCCTGCTCGAGCAGGAGCGTCTCGCAGGCCCCTTCGAGCAGGCCAGCTGACCCGAATCCGGTGAATCCCAATTAGGGCGGACTCGCCCCGGGTACCCGCAAGCGGGTGGGGCGAGTCGTGTCGCGAACGCGAGGCGACCATCATGCAAAACGAATTGTTTGCTTATCTACTGGTGTTCCTGTTCGTTGTCCTGCTGACGGACTTCCTCAGACGCCAGGCCTTGCTGGCCGGTCTGGTCGATCAGCCGGACGCACGCAAGCGCCACGCTCGTCCGGTGCCCCCGGTGGGCGGCGGCGCCATCTTTCTCGGGTGCCTGCTGGCGGCACTCGCACTGAACGTGCCCGAAGACTACGTGCGCATCCTGTTTCCCGTGGGTGCGGCGCTGGTGATCATGGGGGCCGTTGACGACCACTATGATCTCCCGCCCCGCGCGCGGCTGGCGGTGCAGGTACTCGCTGCCCTGTGCACCAGCGTGTTGGGTGGGGCCACGCTGGCCACCGCCGGTGACCTTTTGCCGGGCGGCGGCGCTCTCACTCTCGGCGTCTTCGCCGTACCGGTGACAGTCCTCGGCACCGTGGGCACGATCAACGCGTTCAACATGGTCGATGGCATGGATGGGCTCTCGGGGGCGCTGGCGCTGGTGGCGCTGGTGGGGTTCGCCGTCGTCGCCTACGCTGGCGGTGACAGCGGGCTGCTCACCCTCGCGCTGGTGCTGGCCACCGGTGTGCTCGCGTTCCTTACCCAGAACTTGCGTTCGCCCTGGCGCTGGCGCGCGTCGGTTTTCCTCGGCGATGCCGGCAGCATGTTCCTCGGTTTTGCGCTCAGCTGGTTCGTCATAGAGCTTTCCCAGGGCCATGCGCCGGCGATGTCACCGGTTACCGGTCTGTGGTTGCTCCTGGTGCCGCTGTTCGACATTGCCTATGTCATGGGCCGTCGGGTGGCGCGTGGGCGCTCGCCGCTGTCTGCGGACCGCCAGCACCTGCATCACTTCCTCCTGCGTATCGGTTTGCCGGTAACACGGGCGCTCGCCATCATCGCATCCCTCGCGGTCACTGCCGCCGCCGTCGGTCTGGCTTTCGAGCTTACCGGTGTGGCGGATTGGGTTTCGCTCGCGGCATTCCTCGGGCTGTTCGCTGTGTACTGCCTGGGCATGACCTACGCGTGGCGGGTGCATCCCCGGCTCGTGCGCTGGCTCGCCCGGCGTCAGCATGCCAGCACCACACTGCCGGTAATGGCTCGAGCGTACCTGCAGCCGAGTCGCTACCGTGACGAGCGGCTGCATACTCCATGAACGCTCAGCATCCCCTGCCCGTCGACGGTATGCCGCCCGCCAGTGGCGGCGGCGCGGCCCCCCCGGCGCCACCCGGCGGTCCGGCGGCGCCGGGGCTGATGGAGTACGTGCGCGTTCTGTTGCGCAGCCGCCGGTTGATCGTCGCCGTTGTCGGCAGCGCTGTGATTGCGGCCGGCGGCTACACGATGCTTCAGCCGCGCATGTATCTGGGGTCGCTCACCATGCAGGTGCAGCCCGATCCACCGGCCTACGTGCCGTCGCTACAGCAGAACCAGGCGCCGGCGGGCGGCGAGACATTCTTCACGACTCAGCTCGACATTATCCGCAGCCGCGCCGTGGCTGAACGGGTCGTCGATCGGCTCACCGAGGCAGAGCGCCGCGATTTGCTGCCGCCGCCGGGCGTGGCCGACCAGGTGCGGGGTGTCGTCGACACGGCGCTGGGCTGGGCGGGCGCCATGCTCGGGCTCGGCGGCGGGGACGCCGCCGGGACGGGAGCCGGCGAGCCGGCGCGCGAGGTACCGGACCGGCGCTCCCTCGTGCGACTCATTCAGAACAATCTCCAGGTAAGGCGACGCAAGGACAGCGAGCTCGTGGAGCTGCTCTATCAGGCCCCCACGGCAGATGTCGCCGCGCGCGTCGCCAATCTCGTCGCCGGTGCCTATCAGGGGGTCCAGGAGCGCCAGCGCGTCGAAGTCAGCGAACGGGTGCACAACTGGCTCGTCGCTCAGCTCGACAAGCTCAGGCAGAACCTCGCCGCCTCCGAGCAGGCGGTGCAGGCGTACAAGTCGCGCCATGATCTGCTCGACAGCCGGAACCTGGAGGAGGTGACCGGCAAGCAGCTCTCCAGCGTCACCCAGGATCTGCTCGACGCGCGTTCCGAGCGTATGCGCGTCGAGGTGCTCTACAACCAGGTTCAGGAAGCGGAGAACCCGGACGCTCTGGCGGCGGTGCTCGAGGATCCGGTCATCCAGCAGCTCAAGATGCAGCAGGCGCGTCTTAGCGGCGAGCTCGAACGTTTGCGCAGCCACTACGGCGAAAACGCCTCCAAGGTCGCCTCGGTACGGGCCGAGCTGGAGTCGGTGTCCGCACGGCTCGATGCCGAGCTCGAGCGTTCCGTGGCGTCGATCCGTCAGCGCTACGAGCAGGCCAGGCAGCGTGAGGAGCGGCTCGTCGCCGCGGAAAAGGATCTCAATGAAGGTCTGCGGGACCGGTCCGACGTGGAGCTCGGGCTCGCCAAGCTGGAGCGCGAGGCGGAGACCAACCGCGAGCTCTACGAGGCATTCCGCAGCCGCATCAAGGAAATCAACCTCACCGGTGCCATGGGCAATCCGGGTATTCGGATTCTGGACCGGGCGCTTCCACCGGGGGCGCCGTTCAAGCCGAATCCGGTGCGCATTCTCGCCATTGCCGGCTTGCTCAGCGGCGCCGCCGCCGTGGCCCTGGCGTTTTTGATGAACAATCTGCGCCAGCGCTTCTACACGCCTCAGGGGGTGGAGGAGCACCTGCCGGCGCGAGGCCTCGGCATGGTCCCGAAGGTGGCGCTCAGCCGACCGGCGATGCTCCCGCGCTATGCCGTGCTCGAGCCGGCGTCGGGCTTCACCGAGGCCGTCGGCGCGATCCGCACGAGGCTGCAGGTCGGGGACCGCGCCGGTGCGCCGCAGATGATCATGGTGACCTCCGCCCTCCAGGCCGAGGGCAAGAGCACGCTGTCCAGCAACCTCGCCTGCAGTTATGCGCAGATCGGGCGGACGTTGCTGATCGACGGTGATCTTCGCCGCGCGAGCCTGTCGAGCCACTGGCAGCGTCCGGGACTCACCGATTTCGTCCTGCGCCGCGCGCGGCCGCGCGACTGCATCGCTCGCGACGGGTTACTGCCGAATCTCTATCTCATGGGCAAGGGGCATGCGTCGCCGCATCCGCTGGAGTTCTTTGCCACTGACGATCTTACGCGCGCCTTCGCTGCGCTACGGCGGCATTTCGACTGGATCATCATCGACACCGCGCCGGTGCTCACGGTGAGCGACGTGGAAATGATGGGCCATATCAGCGATGGCGCCATTCTGGCCGTGCAGGCGGGCAAGACGCCCACGGATGCCGTCTCCGAAGCGTACCGCCGCCTGCTTGCGGCTCGGGTCCGGATGCTCGGCGTGACTCTGACTCAAGTGGATCTCAAGGAGGTGACCCGCTATGGCGGCTACGCCTATGGCGTCCAGTGATTCTGCCGGTCAGGCGCCGCGGGTGTATGTCGTGGTGCTCAACTGGAACGGCTGGGGCGATACCATCGCCTGCCTGGAGAGCCTGTTGCGCAGTGACTACGCGAACTTTCGCATCGTCGTCTGCGACAACGCCTCCACGGACGAGTCGGTGGCCGCGCTGCGGCGCTGGGCCGCTGGCGAGCTCGATGCCCTGCCGCCACGCGAATCGCGGGTGAGCCATTGTGTGCGTCCGCCGGTGACCAAGCCGATCGCTTGGTACGAGCTCGACCGGGAGATGGCGGAATCCGGCGGAGACGATGACGATCCGGCACTGACGCTCATCCACACCGGCGCCAACCTGGGATATGCCGGTGGCAACAACGTCGGCCTGCGTTATGTCCAGCGTCGTGGCGATGCGGACTACGTCTGGCTGCTCAACAACGACACGGTGGTGGATGCTGCAGCGTTGCGTCACCTGGTCACCCGCCTTCAGGCGGCGCCCGAGGCGGGGTTGTGCGGGTCGACCTTGCTCGATCAGGCCGAGCCGACTCGTGTGCAGGCACACGGCGGCGCACGGTTCAATCCATGGCTCGGCACCCATCGCGCGCTCGGGGGCGGACAGCGGTGGCAGGGGGAGATGGACGCCGGCGCCGTCGAGCGCCAGATGTCCTACGTCATCGGCGCGTCCATGTTCGCCTCGCGACGCTGGCTGGATCGTGTCGGCCTGCTCTGTGAGGACTACTTCCTCTATTTCGAAGAGATCGACTGGGCGGTGCGCGGACGGCCGGAGTTCACGCTTGCCTACGCGCCGCAAAGCCTCGTCTACCACAAGGAGGGAGCGAGCACGGGCCGCCCCGAACGTTCTCTGCGCGCCGATTGCCTGGCGTTGCGTAATCGCCTGCGCTTTACCCGTAACCGCCTGCCCTGGGCGCTGCCGACGGTATGGCTCGGGCTCTTCTGGGCATTGATCAATCGAATTCGCCGCGGCCAGCTCGATCGCGTCCGCCCGATTCTCATCATCTTGCTGGGACGCAGCCGCACGACATAGGAGTCTGTATGGGGACCTGGGGGAACCGTTTCACGGCAGCATCAACGCCCGCACTTACCCGTCACGCCTGGCGTGCACTGCTATTCGCGGTCGCATTGCTGTTCACGAGCGTGACCGCCTGTGCAGGAGGCGGTGGTGGTGATGGGGCGTCGGATTCGCAGGCCGTCACCGTGGTGAGCGACGGCAACAGCAGCTTCCGGATCGTTGTCGACGAGAACGCGCACACGATGGTGCGCCACGCGGCCGGGGAGCTCGCCGCCCATATCGAAGCCGCTACCGGGACTCACCTGCCGGTGCG
>CAZHBN010000034.1:0-12807 GCA_964530405.1 uncultured Ectothiorhodospiraceae bacterium | reverse complement strand
CACCGCGAGGAGCATCCGGAATATTTCGGTGGCGGTCAGCTGCGGTTCGCCGAGCCGGGTGTACGCAGGGTCGCCATTGATGCGGTCCGTGAGCTGCTCGCCGAGTGGGGTAACGGTGATTATGCGCTGCTCATCGAGCATGCCGACGTCGATTCCTACTATGACGAGGCACCGGATGCCGCCCTCATCGAGCGTTACGGCACGCCGGCGGGCGCCTACCTCGACTTCGTGCGGGCCATTGCCCGCGCCGTGGCCGACGACTACCCCGACGTGACCATCCTCGCCCAGGCCTACCGCTGGAGCCGGCAACCGCCGCGGGCGATGCGCCTGCCGTCGAACATGGGCGTGATGTTCTCCGACATCGAACGGGATTTCGCCCGCCCGCTCTCGGCGGAGGTGAACCGGCCGATTCTCGAAGATCTCGAGGGCTGGCAGCGCGTTGCCGGGCGCGTGCTGGTGTGGACGTACATGACCAATTTCGCGGGCTATCTTCAGCCGTTTCCCGATTTCGAGGCGTTGCCGCAGGATCTGCGTCGGCTGAACGGGCTCTCCGCGGTTCGTGGCGTGTTCGCCCAGGGCGCGTACAACACGCTCGGCAGTGAGTTCGCGCCCCTGCGCGCATGGTTGCTGGGGCAGCTGTTGTGGGAGCCGGGTCAGGACCCGCAGACACTCATCGATGAGTTCCTCGCCGGTTACTACGGCGACGCCGCCCCTCAGGTGGGTGCCTACATCGACCTGCTGCAGGAGACGGTCGCCGCCACCGGCACGCCGGTGCGCGACAAAATGGGGCCAGCGGCTGCCTACCTGACCACGGATATGCTCCAGCGCGCCGACCGGCTGTTCGAGCGCGCGATGGAACGGGTCGCCGATCAGCCGGCCTACCGGCAGCATGTGCAGACCGCTCGCATGCCCGTGGATTACGCGATCCTCAGCAATCCCGACTTCGCCGACAGTCCCGGGCGACAGGCGCGCCTGGAACGCTTCGCCGCCGCCATGGAGGCGGCGGACATGAGTGCCTACCGGGAAGGCCGTGGCAATCCGCCGAGCCAGCTGGTGGAAGCGCTGTCCATCGCGCGCACACCGGCACCGCTGCCGCAGCGTTGCCGGGAGGCGGACGAGCCGGCGTGCCCGGTTGCCCAGGAGTTGTCTTTCGACCTTGCCGGCGGTGCGCGCATCGTCGCGGAGACCGGTGCTTCGAACGGCGCGGCTGCGCGGCTCTCCGGCGACCGCAGCGCCTGGGGTATCCAACTACCGCTGGAGCGGTTGCTACCCCGGGAGGGGGAGTGGCGCATCTACGCGCGCGTGCGGGTGCCGGGCAGTGACGGTGGATACGTCGATCACGGGCTCAATGCCGGCATTTACCCCGGCGAGCGTGGCGCCTACTCCCAGGGCGAGCTCGGTGACGAGGCATACACGGTGATCCGTCTGCCGGGCACATGGCGTCGCGGCGGTGACCGTTACGTCTGGTTCGCGTCGCCGAGGACCGGGCAGGTTGACGCCGTGATCGTCGATCGGCTGTTCGCCGTCCGCGAGGAGGACGGTGCGTGACAGCGGCGGCGGTTCACCACGCTCCGATCATGCCTCGGTTGCCGTCACGGGCACGTGGCAGCGATCCGGCTACGCGTGTGTGGACCGCCCTGGCGCTGGGGGTGACGGCGAGCCTGGCGCTGCCGGCGGTCAAGATTCCCGTGGGGATCGACCTGCGCGTTGGGCAGATCGTGCTCGCGGGGATGTTCGGGCTGATCGTGCTGCACGACCTCACCACGCTGCGGATGCGTTGGGGGCCATTGCTCGCGATCGTGGGCGTCGGCCTGATGCTGGGTACGCTGAGTACGCTGACGACGTATCCGAAGGTCAAGGAAATGACCTTCATAATCAAGTACGTGGCCGTCTTTCCGGTGGCGTATTACGTCGGTGTGAGGATGCTGCCCCTGGTGGGCGCACGACGTCTGGCGCTGGTGCTGGAGCTGACACTGGTCTTCGCGCTGGCGCTGTCCGTCGCGCTCGAGGCGCATCCGGTGCCGTTTCTGATCCACGAGCGCCCGCCCCACCTGTCGGTGGGATTGAAGGGCAGCTTCTGGGAACAGGGGGAGCTCGCGTTCTTCGCCGGGCTGTTCATGCTCGGCTCCCTGGCCCTGCGCATGGAGACGCTGCAGTGGCCGGCGCGGCGATGGCCGCTCGTGGCGGTTTACGCATTTACCATCGGTTGCGCGCTGGCGAGCCACAACAAGACGGTGTGGGTCGCCCTGGTGGCGGCTTGTCTCATCGCGGCAGTGGCCTACCGCGGGCGCCCGGAGCTCAGCGGCGTGGCGAGGCGGTGGGCCGTGCGGCTGGCGGCGGCGGCGGTGCTCGGTGCGATCGCGCTCGCCGCGTACAACGCCTGGCTGCCCGCGGACGAGAAGCTCGTTACCGCGCGCATGCTCGAGCACAAGTGGGAGGCTGAGCGTGGCGCCGCGCTGCGTATCGCCTGGGAAATGATCATGGAGGCACCGTGGCTCGGCCACGGATTCGGCTTCGTCGAAGCGTATTTTGGCAATTTCCCGTCGGACATCATCGGTCTCGGAAGCGGCGTCGCGCAGCTGTTCAACTCCTATCTCGACATCTGGCTGTCCGCCGGCATGCCGGGGCTGATCTATGCCCTGGGCCTGCTAGCCGTGGGTTTCAGCCCGCGCAGCCTCTTCTCCGTGCTCACGATTGGCTACCTGTTCACATTCGCCAATGTGAACCCGGTCGCGCAGCACGAGTACTACCACCTCTTCGCAGGCCTCGCTTTTGCCGCGGCCTCTCAGGCGCGGCACACGCTATCCGAACACGGAGGACAAGGAGTACGGCATGGCATATACGGCACAAGCGGCGCGTAGCATAGACGACCCGCGCCCGGGGCCGGATCGAGAGCCGGCCCCACGGGTGCTGCTCTCGGTGGTCAGTCATGGCCAGGCGGACCTCGTGCAGGGCTTGCTCGAGGATATCCGTACCGGCTGGGACCCTGACGGGCTGCATCTGGTTCTCACTCAGAATCTGCCGGAGCACGAGCCACCGGCACTGCGCAATCTGCCGTTCCCGGTGACGGTGATCCGCAATCTTCGCCCCAAGGGCTTCGCGGAGAATCACAACACGGCGTTCGAGGCCGTGGCCAGTGACTATTTCTGCGTTCTGAACCCCGACATACGCTGTTCCGACGATCCGTTGCCCGGCCTGATAGACGGCCTCGAGCATGCGCGTGACGGCCTGGTCGCGCCCCAGGTGATCGGCCCGACGGGAATGCCCGAGGACAGCGCGCGTCGCCGCATGACACCGGTACGCATACTCCGCCGCGTGCTCGCCCGCGGCGGGGACGGCGACTACGAGCTATCGCACCAACCGATTCAGCCGGACTGGGTGGCGGGCATGTTCATGCTGCTGCGGGCCTCGGCCTTTCGGGCGGTGGGTGGCTTCGATCCCCGATACCGCCTCTACTGTGAGGACGCGGATCTGTGCCTGCGCCTGTGGGCTGGCGGCTGGCGGGTGCGCCTGTTGCCGTGGGTGCGTGCAGTGCATGACGCCCGCCGTCAGAGTCACCGCGACGGACGTTATCTGCGATGGCACGTGACCAGCCTGCTGCGCTTCTTCGTCCGTCACCCCATCGACAGGAGGAGCCAGACGTGAGCGTCAGGGAACGCGCTGCCGCGGCGACGGCCGACTCGCCGACCGTGGAACCGTCGCCCTGCCCGGGCACGGTGGCCGAGCGATGGCGGGCGGCACGCCGTATCGCAGTTGTGGCCATTTCCTATATCGCCCGGCGCGACGGGATCAGTGTCTACACCGAAAGCCTGCTCGTCGAGTTCCTCGCCGCCGCCCGTGACGCGGGCAGGGCACTGACGATCGACGTTTTCGCCTGCGGTGACGCCGCCGGGATACTGGAGGAGCGCCTGATCGCCCGTCTCGGCGAGGATCCGGGAACCCCGGTGGCCGTCAACGTGGTAGCCACCCCCGGTGACGGGCTGTGGACGAAGTATCTGGAGATACCCAGGCGGGTGCGACGCGGGCGCTACGATGCGGTGGTCCTGCCGAACCTGCAGCCGGTGTGGCTGCCGGCGGATCGCACGCTGGCGATACTCCACGACCTCACCTACCGCGTGGCGGCACCGCACTTTCCATTCTGGCGGCGGGTGTACATGGATCTGCTGACCCGTTTCTGGTTGATGCGCACGCGTACCGTCGGTTGCATCTCCGAGAGCGGGGAGGCCGACCTGCTTCGCTATTATCCGGCCAGTGCGCGCCGGCGCCGGTTGCAGCTGCCCAACGGCCTGCCGGAGAAGATCGCGGCTCAGCCGCGGCCGAGCACCGGCGAGACCGAGCGCGCGCTCACCGATAACGTCATCGACCTGTTGTTCGTCGGACGGCTCAACCGTCTCAAGGGCTTCGATCGCATCTGTCGCCTGTGCGAGTGGCTGGAGGCCTACTGCGCGGAGCAGGGCTTGACTGCGCGCATCCATGTCGTCGGCAAGGATACCGCGGAGAGTGCCGAGCTCCTCGGATCGTTGCGTAGCAACCACGTGAGCCTGGAGCGTCATGGGTATCTCGATGACGACGCGCTCAATGCGCTCTACCGGCGCAGCGGTTTCTGCCTTTTCTTCTCCCGTAACGAGGGCTTCGGACTGCCGGTGCTCGAGGGTATCTGGCAGGGGTGCGTGCCGTTGCTCTCCGATATCGGGGTCTTTCACGAGGTGATGGGCGAGGGTTACCCGCTGTTCGCCGACGATGAGCGAGGTCACAGCGCGACGATCGCCTTCATCCATCGCGTGCGCACCGATGCCGCCTACCGCGGGGAAATCCTCGCACGCATGGAAGACGCGTTGTCGCGCTGGGAGCAGGGTTATGCGCGTGCCGCCCGGAGACTCCTGGAGTGGGCGCAGCAGCCCGCCGCCAAGAAAGGGGAAGTAACGTGAACGCGACGATACCGCCGGTCATACTCATCGGCATGCACCGATCCGGAACCAGCCTGGTAACACGCATGCTACACGATCTGGGTCTGTTCACCGGCTGGCGAAAGGATATCAATCATGAGCCCTGGTATTTCCTGCGCCTCAACGACTGGCTGCTGCACCAGTGCGGTGGGGCCTGGGATAACGCCGAGCCGTTTCGTTACCTGCGCGATAGTGCCATGGCGCGGCGGGTGACGCTCGGGTACCTGCGTTTCATGCTGCGTTCGCCGCGGCGGGTGCTCTATCTCGGGCCCCGCGAGTTCCTGCGCCATGGTGACGTTTCGGCACTGCAGCGCCCCTGGGGATGGAAGGATCCCCGTAACACCTACACGCTGCCCCTGTGGCGCGAGCTTTATCCGCAGGCCCGGGTGATCCACGTCTACCGTCACGGCGTGGACGTGGCCGCGAGCCTGCAGCGCCGTCAGACCGAGAGCGTCGCCCATGCGGAGCGTCGGTTTCACCGGCGTCGCTGGCTTTACGGGTTCATCGGCAAGAAGGGCGGGTTCGCCGAGTCCTGGCGGTGCGCCGATCTCGACGAGGCCCTGTCCCTGTGGCGGGAGTACACCGCGGAGGCCAGGCGTCAGGTCGCCGAATGCGGTGAGCTCGCCACCGAGGTGCGCTACGAGACGCTGCTCGAGGACCCCGCGCCCGTGCTGGAGCGGCTGGGCGAGTTCTGTGGTCTGTCGCCTTCCGCCGACCAGTTCGAGCGGGCGGTGGCACGCGTGCGTTCTTCCCGAGCTTTCGCCCATCAACGTGATCCGTCGCTGCGTGAGCTCGCCGAGCGGCGTCGCGATGATCTCCACGCTTTCGGTTACTGAAGAGGAATGTGCATGTCGCAGATACGTCTGGGGGCGACCGCCGCGGCACTGTGCGCGGTCGCGTTTGCCGTACACGCGCAGCCGCCGGCGCTGGCGCCGCTGCCCGAGGGCGAGACACTGGGCCCGTACGTCTATGCCGGCAGCCGCTACGACAGCAACCCGTTCCGCGTCTCGGGCGACGACGAGGCGGAGGACCGGCTCGATACGGGCGATTTCGACGATCTCATTCATCGCGCCGGTGCCGGCGTACGCATGAACTGGCCCATCAGTCTGCAGACACTGCGACTCGACGCCTGGCTCGAGCGCAACCGCTATCAGCGCTTCGACGAGCTCGATCACACCGCTGGCGATGCCGAGCTGGCGTGGGACTGGGAGGTCGGCCGGCGCTTCGGCGGTACCATCGAGACCGGCTATGCCCGGGAGCTCACGCGCTTCGAAGAGAACCAGTCGGTCGAGCGCGATATCAAGACCACACGGCGCTACAGCGCCGACGGCGGTTACCGTTTCCTGCCGGACTGGGAGGTGCGCGCCGGGGTGGCCGAGCAGCGCCAGGGACACGACCGGCGGGAGACACTCGATCGTCATGAGCGCAGCCGTTTCGCCGAGCTCGCCTACGAATCCCCCACCGGTTCGCGCGTGGGTGTGCGCGCCGAGCGCACGGATGCCGACCTGGAATCCACGCGCGAGGGCGATGACGGCTCGGTGATCGACAATGACTACGCACAGGATGAGTACAGCGTGGTCTTGGGCTGGGCTGTCACTGCGCAGAGCCGCCTTACCGGGCGTGCGGGTTATACGCGCCGGGAGTTCGACGAGGCACGCGGCCGCGATTTCTCCGGCACGACCGCGCGGCTGACCTATGACTGGCAGCCGACGGTGAAGCTGGGATTGCGCCTGTCAGGCTGGCGCGAGCTGCAGGCGCGGGACGACGACGCCGTCAGCTACGTCCTCGCGCGGGGCGTCGGCCTAGAACCCACCTGGCAGGCGACACCGGATGTCACCCTGCGCGGCCGCCTCGCCTGGCAGCGCAGCGAATTCCAGGCGGACGACGAGTCGGGTGTCGGCAATGCCGGCCGTAATGACACCACGCGCACCTTCGGTGTCGGCGTCGACTATCGGGCGCTGCGAAATCTGCGCGTGAGTCTGGGCGTCGAGCGGGAGGTGCGCAATTCCAACCGGGCTGCCAGTGACTACGACTATGAGCAAGTTTCGGCGGGAGTGAGCTATGCGTTCTAGAATCCTTTGCATGATCGTTGCCGTGGTGATCGCCGCGGTTGCGTTCCCGGGATTCGCTTCGGCGCAGGAAACGCCCGAGGCCGGTGAGAGCTACGCTCTGGGACCCGGAGACCGGGTTTCGATCACCGTGGCCGGGAGCCCGGAATACGATGTCAGTGCCCGGGTACGCGATGACGGCACCATCGGAGTGTCGTACCTCGGTGCCGTGACGCTCGGCGGCCTCACGGTGCGCGAGGCCGAACGCCGGATCGCCCGCGGGCTGCTCGAACGCGGTCTGCTCCGTGATCCGCAGGTTGCGGTTCATATCGAGGAGTTCGTCAGCCGCCAGGTGACCGTCATGGGGCAGGTGAAGAAGCCCGGGCGCTACGGGCTTGCGGGGCCGTCGACGCTGCTCGATGTGATAGCCCGTGCCGGTGGTGTGAGCGCGGAGGGCGCGGACTACGTCGTGCTGGTACGCGAGGGTGAGCGTCGCCGACTGGATCTGGACGGGCTCACCGCCGGCGTGCGCAATCCCGTTACCGTCCGTGCCGGCGACGTGGTCACTGTGCCGCGCATGGACGTCTTCTATATCGAAGGGGCGGTCAACCGCTCGGGCCGGTACCGTCTGGAGGAGGGCATGACCGTGATGCAGGCCATCGCCGTCGGGGGCGGGCTCACGCCGCGAGGCAGTTACGGTCGCGTCGAGATCCAGCGCCGCGGGGAGGACGGCGAGACTCAGGTCCTCGACGCCGAGCGCGATACCACCCTTCGTCCGAACGACCTCATCCACGTGAAGGAACGCATATTCTGATGGGCCGTCGACCAGGGGCGTGGCCGCCGGCCGCGCTTGTCGCGGCACGAACCACCACCAAGGAGCTGTGAGCGCGAATGAGCGAATACCTGGAGTGCTTCAAGGCCTACGACATCCGCGGACGTGTGCCCGACCAGCTCGACGAGGGCCTTGCCTACCGCATTGGACGGGCGTACGCGACTGCCCTGCAGCCCGCTGATGTCGCGGTTGGCCACGACATTCGCCTGACCAGCCCGCAGATCAGTGACGCCCTCGCTCGCGGGCTGCAGGACGGCGGCGTCAATGTCCATGACATCGGGCTTTGCGGCACGGAGGAAGTGTACTTCGCCACCTTCCATTACCGTCTCGACGGCGGAATCATGGTAACCGCGAGCCACAACCCGCGGGATTACAACGGCATGAAGCTGGTGCGTGCCGAGGCGCGCCCGATCAGTGGCGATTCCGGGCTCGACGAGATCGAGCGGCTCGCCGCTGGCGAGCCCGAACCGCCGGTGGAACGTCGCGGCACCCGTGAGGACCTCGATCACCGCCACGCCTACGTCGAACACCTGCTCGGCTACCTGGCCGACGAGGCGCTGATGCCGCTGCGTATCGTGGTCAACGCGGGTAACGGTGGTGCAGGAGTCGTGATCGATGACCTCGAGGCGCACCTCCCGTTTCATTTCGAGCGACTGCACCACGATCCCGACGGGAGCTTTCCCAACGGCGTACCCAACCCGCTGCTCGAGGAGAACCGCGCGGTCACCGCCGAGCGGGTGCGTGCAAGTGGTGCCGATTTCGGTGTCGCCTGGGACGGGGACTTCGACCGCTGCTTCTTCTTCGACGAGCAGGGTCGGTTCATCGAGGGTTACTACATCGTGGGTCTGCTCGCCGAGGCTTTCCTGCGGAAACACGGCGGCGAGCGCATCGTCCATGATCCGCGCCGGACCTGGAACACCATCGATCTCTGCCGCGAGTTCGGTGGCGAGGCCATCGAGAGCAAGACCGGCCATGCCTTCATCAAGGAGCGCATGCGCCGCGAGGATGCGCTCTACGGCGGGGAAATGAGCGCTCACCACTATTTCAGAGGCTTCTCCTACTGCGACAGCGGCATGATTCCCTGGCTGCTGGTCGCCGAGCTCATCGGCCGGACCGGCAAGCCGTTGTCGCAGCTCGTCGACGAGCGCATCGACCGTTTCCCGGCGAGCGGGGAGATCAATCGTCGCCTCGCGGACCCGGCCGCCGTGATTGCGGCCATCGAGCGTGACTACGGTGCGGACGCGGTGCGCGTCGACCATACCGATGGGGTGAGCATCGAATTCCCCGATTGGCGCTTCAATCTGCGCATGTCCAACACGGAGCCGGTGGTTCGGCTCAATGTCGAGTCCCGCGGCGATCGCACCCTCATGGAGGAGAAGACCGCCGAGCTGTTAGGGCGGCTCGATGCATTTCCGGCGGCTGAGTAAGGGAGGCAATCATGCTGCATCCAGTGATTCTGTGTGGCGGGTCGGGCACGCGGCTGTGGCCCTTGTCCCGCAGCCGGTACCCCAAGCAATTCCTGCCCCTGGAAGGGGACAACACCATGCTCCAGGCATCGGTGCTGCGCGCTGCGGGGCTGCCGGACAGCGATGGCGTCATCGCCGTGGCGAACCAGGAGCATCGATTCCTGGTCGCCCAGCAGCTGCGCGAGGCCGGCGTCGAGTCCTTCGATCTGGTGCTCGAGCCAGTGGGACGCAACACCGCGCCGGCGGTCGCTGTCGCCGCGATCCGCGCACTCGCCAAGGACCCCGAGGCCGTACTGCTGGTGATGCCGTCGGATCACCTGGTGCGCGATGACGCGGCGTTCCGCGCTGCCGTGACCGCCGGCATGCCTGCGGCCGCCGACGGACGGTTGGTGACCTTCGGTATCGTGCCGACCCATCCGGAGACCGGTTACGGGTATATTCGCGCGGCGGATTCGGACGAACCGGTGCGTGCTGTCGAGCAGTTCGTCGAGAAACCCGACGAGGCCACCGCCGAAGGCTATCTGGCCTCCGGGCGGTACTACTGGAACAGCGGCATCTTTCTGCTCGGGGCGCGCACGTATCTCGAGGAGTTGAAACGCCTGCGGCCGGATATCCTGGAAGCCTGCGAGCATGCGTTCGCCTCGGTGACCGAGGATCTCGATTTCCTGCGGCTGGACGAGACGCGTTTTGCGGCCTGCCCGGCGGAGTCCATCGACTATGCGGTCATGGAGCATACCGAGCGTGCGGCGGTGGTGCCCCTGGACTGCGGCTGGAGCGATCTCGGCAGCTGGGCGACGTTGCACGCCGTGGCGGAGGCCGGTGACGGCGGTAATGTCATCCATGGCGACGTCATCGCCGAGGATACACAGGGCTGCTACATCCGTTCCGAGGGGCGTCTCGTCGCCACTGTCGGCGTTGAGGATCACGTTATCGTGGAGACCGCTGACGCCGTGCTCGTGGCGCCGCGGGAACGCGTGCAGGACGTCAAGAGCATCGTCGAGCGCCTGAAGGCCGACGGCCGCCAGGAGAGCGACTTCCATCGGCGCGTCTACCGGCCCTGGGGATCCTACGAGGGGGTCGCCAACGCCGAGCGCTTTCAGGTCAAGCGTATCGTCGTTAACCCGGGCCAGCAGCTGTCGCTGCAGATGCATCACCACCGCGCCGAGCACTGGATCGTCGTGCGGGGGACTGCCCGTGTGCTGCGGGGTGAGGAGACGTTCCTCCTCACCGAGGATCAATCCACGTATATCCCGCTCGGTGTGCGCCACCGTCTCGAGAACCCAGGCGTGATCCCGCTCGAAGTGATCGAAGTGCAGTCCGGGAGCTACCTGGGTGAGGACGACATCGTGCGTTTCGGCGACGTCTATGGCCGAGCCCCCGCGATGGCGGCCTCGACCGAGGATGCCGGCAGCGACGCCCAGGCTTGAACCCACCTGAGCGGGGGCGGACGCCCCCGCTCAGGTGCCTGCCGTGACCGATCGCGTTACCGGTGCGCCTGCGTGCATCGCCTGCCTCAGGCTCGCACCCGCCGTGCGAATGAGATACCCCGCCCAACTGACGATACCCATGAGCTTGCTGCCGTCCTCGAGCAGAAAAGCGCCCGGCGGTGTCACCCACTGCTGAAGCACATCGAAGCCGAGGGAGACGGCGAAGAACAGGAGCGCCAGACCGAGCAACGGATAATCGCTGGCGCGGATGTCCCGATGGAAAAGGGTGATAAAGGCGCCGATCATTGCGGCATAGGCGGTGTACACAGCCTCTTCGGAGATCCCGAACCCGTTGGGCAGGACGATGTCGTGAAGCAGGAACAGGTCGTCGAGCAGCAGCACCAGTGTCACCGTTCCCGCGGCGAGAAGGAATATGGGGGTGCGCCGCGCGCAGTGCCGGCGGGCGAGGAGGGCCGCGAACAGGCAGATCGCTGTGCTTGCGCACCACAGCAGGATCCCGATATTCGATACCGCCCCCGCGAAAGGGCTGACACCGAGTACCTGTGCTGGATCCCGGGTGAGGTTCGCCATGGGGACCGCGTAGCCAACGCGGAGAGCGACCACGACGAGGAGCAGTGTCACAACTGGTGCATACAGCAGGATGAGGGTCGGGGTGAGGGCGCGCAGACGCTGGCGCAGGCCGGTCAAGGGCATTGCGGTGACGCTCCGTGGATCCTGCACCGCCCCCATTGCGCGCGTCGACCGCGCACCGCCCCGTCGGCGCGTTCGCAGAATGACACGACAGCCGGGGCATCCGCCCCGGCTGTCAATAACGTGTCATATTCTACCGCTTTTTCTTCTTGGGGATATAGAGGTCGGTAAGGGTGCCGGCAGCAGCCTCGGCGGCCATGCCCACTGTCTCCGAGAGCGTGGGATGGGGGTGGATGGTCAGGCCGATGTCGTGCATGTCCGCACCCATCTCGATGGCGAGCGTCACCTCGGCGATGAGGTCGCCGGCGTTGGGGCCGACGATGCCGCCACCGAGCACCCGCTCGGTCTCGGCGTCGAAGATGAGCTTGGTGATGCCCTCCTCGCGCCCCAGTGAGAGTGACCGGCCGTTGGCCGCCCACGGGAACGAGGCCACCTCCACCTCGATGCCATCGGCCTTGGCCTGTTCCTGGGTAATGCCGACCCACGCGACCTCCGGGTCGGTGTAGGCCACCGAGGGGATCACCCGGGCATCGAAGGCGCTCTTCTCGCCGGCGGCGCATTCGGCGGCTACATGGGCTTCGTGCACGGCCTTGTGGGCAAGCATGGGCTGGCCGACGATGTCGCCGATGGCGTAGATGTGCGGCACGCTGGTGCGCAGGTGCTCGTCCACGGCGATGCAGCGCTGCTCGTTCACCTCGACGCCTGTGGCCTCCAAGTTGAGCAGGTCGGTGTTCGGCCGCCGGCCCACCGAGACCAGAACGCGGTCGAAGGTGTCCTCCGCCGGTGCCTTGTCGCCCTCGAAAGTGACCTTGACGGCGTCGTCGCGCGGCTCGATGCCGGTTACCTTGGTCTTGAGGTAGATGTTCTCGTAACGCTTCTCGATGCGCTTGTGGAACGGTTTGATGATATCCCGGTCGGCGCCGGCCATCAGCCCGTCGAGGAGTTCCACCACGGTGATTTTCGAGCCCAGGGCGTCATAGACGGTCGCCATCTCCAGGCCGATGATGCCGCCGCCGACCACCAGCAGCCGCTCGGGAACGTCCTCGAGCTTGAGCGCGTCGGTGGAGTCCATGATCCGCGGGTGGTCCAGGTCGAAGCCCGGGGGCGCGGCCGGTCGCGAGCCCGCGGCGATGATGCAGTTGCGGAACGTGAGCGGGCGGTTCTCCCCGTTCTCGTCGATCACCTCGACGCGGTGATCGTCGACGAACTGTGCCCGCCCGGTCACCACCTCGACCTTGCGCTGCTTGGCGAGGCCCTTGAGCCCGCCGGTGAGCTTGCCCACCACCTTGTCCTTCCAGGCGCCGAGCTTCTCCAGGTCGATTTTCGGCGTGCCGAATTCGAGGCCGTTGTCGGCGAAGAATTCCGCCTCGTCGATGA
>CAZHBN010000033.1:17118-22872 GCA_964530405.1 uncultured Ectothiorhodospiraceae bacterium | reverse complement strand
CTCCCGCCCCGGCCTGCCCCAACGACCCTGGCAATCGCCGGGGTGTATCCGTGACGCTGGTTGTGTCCCGATAACCGCGGTGCCAGATCATGTAGGCCGGCTGCACTCGGCAGCCGACATCTCCGCTCCGGGAATGTCGGCCAGCGCTTCGCGCTCGCCGACCTACGCCTCCGGTTCAACGTCCGCTGTAGTGATCCTTCGAGGCCCTTAGCGCTCTTGTGGTTGGCACGGCGGGTACCGACTCGTCACTTTTCACTTTCAACCTGCCGCTTGCCGCTATCTCACGATTCCGCCGCCCACAGTGCCTGCTGCAGGCGGTCGCGATCGAGACCGCGGCCGATGAACACCAGCCGGGTCTCCCGGGGCTCGTCGGCCTCCCACGGACGGTCGAAGTAGTGGGCGATGCGCTCGCCCACGGCCTGGATTACCTGGCGCATGGGCTTGCCGCTCGCGGCGAAGCCTTTCACGCGATAGATGGCTTGCTCGGCGATGAGGCTGCGGATGCCTTCGAGCAGGCGGTCCGGGTCCACGGTGCCCAGGCGGATGACGCAGTTGTCGAAATGGTCGTGGGCGTGGCCGTGCTCCTCGCCCTCGGCGTGGTGGCGGTCGTGGTGGGTTTCCACGGACTCGATGCGCTCTTCGGTGGCGGCGTCCAGGCCCATGAGCAGCTCGTTGTCCACCTCGCCGTTTTCCACGAAGAGCACTTTGACGGCCTCCGGCAGGTGCTCGCGGATGCGGGCGGTGATCGTCTCGCGGTCCGCCTCGGTGAGCTGGTCGGCCTTGCTCACGATCACCAGGTCTGCGGCGCCGAGCTGGTCTTCCAGCAGCTCGCGCAGCGTGGGGTCGTGGTCAAGGCTGTCGTCGGCGAGGCGCTGGCGCTCCACCCGTTCCGGGTCGCTGGCGTAGCGGCCGGCGGCGACGGCGGGGCCGTCCACCACGGCGATTACCGAGTCCACGGTGCAGTGCTCGCGCACTTCCGGCCAGTTAAATGCCTGTACCAGCGGCTTGGGCAGGGCGAGGCCGGAGGTCTCGATGAGGATGTGGTCGATACGGTCGCGCTCGGCGATGAGCTTGCGCATTACCGGCACGAACTCCTCTTCCACGGTGCAGCAGATGCAGCCGTTGGCGAGCTCGAAGATACCATCACCGCGGTCGGTCTCCGCTTCGTCGTCGCAGTCCAGCGGGCAGCCGCGCAGCAGCTCGGCGTCCATGTCCATTTCGCCGAACTCGTTGACGATCACGGCGATGCGCTTGCCGTTGGCCTGCTTGAGGAGATTGGAGAGCAGTGTGGTCTTGCCGCTGCCGAGAAAGCCGGTGACGACGGTGGCGTGGATCTTGTCGAGTTGCATGATCGTGTCGCTCTATTGAACGGGAACGGTTGCCGCGAGCGGCAGGTATTCGGCCTGGAGCTGGCGCGCCAGCACCCGGCAGCGGCCTAGCGGCACGCGGGCCTGCTCGGTGTCGATCACCCACACCCGCGATGGCAGCGCGATGTCGTCCACGGTGTCACGGCTGCGGCCGTCGGTGAGCAGGTAGGTGCGGCACGCGACCCCCGGATGGCGGCGCACCAGTCGCTCGATGCGTTGCCGCGCGGTGAGCAGCGCTTCACGCAGGGGCGTGCCGCCGCCGGCGGGCAGGTGCTCCAGGTGAACCGTGCAGTCCTTGGGTGCGCGCCGCGGCGGCAGAACCCAGTCGGCGCGCTCGTTGCCGAAGGCGAGGATGGCAAGTTGCTCGCGGGCGTGATAGGCGCGTTCGGCGATGCCGAGTACCACCGCCTGGGCCTGGGCGAGGGCGCGATGGCTCAGCGTGGATGCCGAGGTGTCCAGGAGTACGCAATTGAGCGTCGTCGGGGCCCGGCGCGGGGCACGGTAGTGCAGAGCACGCAGGCCCTCGCCACGGTGGTTTTCCGGTGCCGCCAGGGTGCGAAACCAGTCGACCCGGTTGTCGTTGGGGGTCGAGGCGCTGGTGCGTCGGCGGCCTTGTGCGGCACCGGCACCCTGTTCGGCGCTCGTCGTCGCTGACGGCTTCGCGGTGGCGCGCGGGGGTGTCGCGGCCGGTGCCGCCTCCCGCGGCAATTGGCGTCGCCCCTGCGGGCTTACCGCCTGCGGTGGCATGCCGCCCCAGTCGCCGTGGCCGCCGTTGCTATCATTGGCGCCGGATTTGCCCTGCCCGCCGTTGCCGCCACCGCTCGCCGGTGGCATGCCGGGGGCATTGTCGTCGTGGCGCCGGCGGTGGTGGAGCACCAGTTCGGCGACTGCGTCCACGTCCGCCTCGGTTACGGAATCGCGACTCTCCCAGGCGGCATGGGCGGCGGCTGCCTGACGCCAGGTGAGGTCGGCGCGCACGCCTTCCACGCCGGCGCGGATGCAGCGCTCGGCGATGGTCTCCTCCAGCGCCTCCGGACAGGTGACGCCGTCGAGCCGTTCCCGGGCGGTGCGGATACGCTCGCGCAGCGCCTGCTGCGCGTCCGCGTGCTCGGCAATAAAGCCGTCCGGGTCACGCTCGAAGGCGAGGCGGCGACGGACGATGGCGGTGCGCTCGGCGACGCCGCTCGGGTTGTCCAATGCCACCGCCAGGCCGAAGCGGTCGGTGAGCTGTGGCCGCAGCTCACCCTCGTCGGGGTTCATGGTACCCACCAGCAGGAACTCCGCGGCGTGGCGGTGGCTGATGCCGTCGCGCTCGACGTGATTGACCCCGGAGGCGGCGACGTCGAGGAGGGAGTCCACCAGGGGATCGGGCAGGAGGTTGACCTCGTCGATGTAGAGCACGCCGCCGTGGGCCTTGGCGAGCAGGCCCGGATTGAACGCGACGCGCTGGTCGTCGAGGGCCTGCTGCAGGTCCAGGCTGCCGATGAGCTGTTCTTCCGTCGCCCCCAGCGGCAGGGTGACGAACCGCTCGGCGGTCTCCGGGTCCAGGTCGGCGAGCCCCCGGGCGAGGGTGGACTTCGCACAGCCGCGGGGGCCGCTGATGAGCACGCCCCCCAGTCGCGGCGCGATGGTGGCCAGGATCAGCGCCGTCTTGAGCTGATTCTGGCCGACGATCGCGGTGAACGGAAAGACGGGCCTATGCGGCGTTGCGGACATCGCGCAGCACCCAGTTCTGGACGGCCCAGCCGCAGGCGAGGCCGAGCAGCAGCCAGAAAGCGGCATTGGTCACCGCTGTGGCGGCAATGAACTGCTGGTGCAGCTCGCCCATGGCCGCCACAGTATCCGGCCCCATGCCGGCGAAGGCTCCGCCGTGAGGATGGGGGGCGCCCACCAAGTGGGGAATCGCCAGCAGCACGATCCCGGGCGCCTTCTTCCAGCCACGGGCGAAGCCGAACAGCCCGAGCGCCCCTGCCGTGCAGGCCACTGTGGCGATCCACCAGAGCTGCCGTGCCTGCAGCCCCGCCGCCTGCATGCCCGGGAGCTCCGGTGGCAGGCCGAACGAGGGCGCGGCAAAGAATACCGCGAAACCGGCGGCGCCCCAGGCGAGCCCCCGGACGGGGCCGACCGTGGTGCCACGATAGAGATAGGCCGCCGACATGGTCACCAGCATGAGAACGCTGAAGGCCAGCGCGACGAAGATGTCCGAGAGCGCCGTGAAGAAGATGCGCTCGCCGCCGTCCGCGGGCGCCCAGGCGTCGCCACCGTGGCCATGCCCGTGGCCGGCTGCGGCCTCGTTTTCGCCGTGGTGGTGTCCGTGCTCAGCGACATGCTCGGCACTGGCGTGTTGGTGGGCGGCTTCGGCCGCGCCGCCCCCCTCGAAGGCCTCGGCGGCATAAATGAGTTGAGAGACCTGGAAGTGCTGGCCAAGCGCGAAAGCCAGGCCCGTGACGATACTTACCGCGAAGGCGGCGATCAGAATGCGTCGAAAGAGCATTCATCCCCCCTGGATAGCGAATTCGACAGATACAGCATCCCTGTCGGGACGGCGTGGCTAGCTCGGGGCCAGCCGGGGTGACCGCAGCGCGCTGGTCGCCGTTGCAGGGCGTGCTAGCGCGCGGTGTCCGTTAGTGGCAGGGGAAGACCACCGAGTGCCGCGTGTCATGAGCGGCGTTGTGCAGCTCGCTCATCGGGGCGAAGCCCACGGCGAACAGCACCACTACGCCGAGCGCCGCGGCGGCGGCCAGCTGAATCAGGGTTCCGGGGGATGCGTCGACCGCGATAGCCGAAGTGTTCTGTTGCATATCCATTCCTCACGCACTCACCCGTGCGCTATCCATGGGTTGATGGCACCAAGGCCGGTCTCCGGGCTTACGAGAGGGACGTTTCCGCGACGCCTGCGCCTTCCCGTCCGACGACAGTGGCTCGTGCAGGCATCTCTCTCGATCACCGTTGCGGGGGCAGCAGTGGCCTTGCGCGTTGGTCTCGCGCGCACCACTTTCCCGATTATCTCCCCTCGGGGGAGCACCTTGAGCGGTGGATGGTAGGCGGCGGGACGCACGCGGGTCAAACCGGCGGTGTGTCAGGAGTTGCAAGTCTCAAGTTGAAAGTTGAAAGTGCCGAATCGGCGGCGGTGCCGGTGCGGTTGCCACTTTCGACTTCAGGCTTTCAACTTGTCACTCGCGGCTTCCCTTTTCTGCCCGCAGCGCTGATCGCAACGCAGCGGCGCTCGAGAAATCGCGATCCGGCCGTGGCAGAGGTGGTCGGCGTAGCACCAGTACGGGAATGCGCCGCTCGCGCGCGGCGACGAGCTTGGCGGTGACGGCGTCGCCGCCGCTGTCCTTGGTGACGATGACATCCGTGCCCAGGCGGTCCAGCAGTCGGCGCTCGTCGTCGAGGGCGAACGGTCCGCGGGCTTCGAGCACGGTGCAGCGCGCGGGTACCGTGCGGCCGTGCCCGGGCAGGCAGCGTACGCTCCAGTGCTGGTGCGCGGGTACCGGGGCCTGGTCCAGCGGGCCGGGGCCGATGGTGAAGAGCGGTCGCCGATAAGGTTCGAGTGCGGCCCGCAGCGCCGATGTGTCAGGGAGGTAGTGCCAGCGGTCGCCCGGTTCCGGACGCCACGACGGGCGGTGGAGAGCCCACAGCGCGATGCCGGCTTCGGTGGCGGCCGTTCGGGCGTTGGCGCTGATGGTGGCGGCGTAGGGATGGGTGGCGTCCACCAGCCGCTCGATGCTCTGCGCCCGAATGTAGCGGGTGAGGCCGGCGGCGCCGCCGAAGCCGCCGCGGCGCACGGCGCAGGGAACGTGGGTGTGGGCGCTCGGGTCAGCGACGGAGTACACGACGTCGTGCCCATCGGCATGCAACGCCGCCGCCAGGCGGCGGCCGTCGCCGGTGCCGCCGAGCAGCAGCAGTCTCATGAGCGCTCCACGATGCCCACCGGCTCGCCCTGGCGGTCCACGGCACAAACGGTGAGCGCCGTTTCCGCCGGCAGGTAGCGCCGGGCCTGCTCGGCCGCCAGTGCGCAGACGCGCTCTCCGAGCGGCACGTCGGCTGCCTGGCAGGCGGCGAGTGCCGCTACGCTGGTGTTGCTCGCCGCGACCTCGGCGCGCAGCGCCGCGCCAGCGCCCGCCTCGCTCGCCTGTGCGGCGAGAAATTCCAGGTCCACCGGCGCCTTGCGGCTGTGGGTGTCGAGGTGCCCGGCGGCGAACTTGCTGAGCTTGCCGAAGCCGCCGGCGAGAATGACCGCCGGCACCGGGTGGCGGCGGATGTACTTGAGCAGTGCGCCCACGAGGTCGCCCATTTCCACCAGGGCCATGTCACCCAGGCCGTAGCGCGCGCGCACGAAGGCCTCGCTGGTGGAGCCGGTGCAGCCGGCGATGCGCGCCAGGCC
>CAZHBN010000033.1:0-17018 GCA_964530405.1 uncultured Ectothiorhodospiraceae bacterium | reverse complement strand
CGCGCACGAAGGCCTCGCTGGTGGAGCCGGTGCAGCCGGCGATGCGCGCCAGGCCGTTGGCACGGGCGACGTCCACCGACTGGTGGATGGAGGCGATGTAGGCGGCGCAGGAGAAGGGCCGGACGATGCCGGTGGTGCCCAGAATGGAGAGGCCGCCGAGGATGCCGAGGCGGGCGTTCATGGTGCGTTGGGCGATGCGCTCGCCGTCGTCGACGCCCACGGTGACGGTGAAGCCGCCGGCGTGCCCGTGCTCGGCGGCGAGCGCGAGGAGATGCTCACCGATCATGCGCCGCGGGACCGGATTAATGGCCGGTTCGCCCACGGGCACGGTCAGCCCGCTGCGCGTGACGGTGCCCACGCCGGCGCCGGCGCGAAACCGTATGTCTTCGTCCGGCTCCGGCGTGATTCGCGCCCAGACCCGGGCACCGTGGGTGGCGTCGGGGTCGTCGCCGCCGTCCTTGATGACGCCGGCTTCCGCACCGTCGTCGGTGGCGGTGAGGTCGTGGATGGCCATCTCGGCGCTGCGGTTCCGCGGCAGCGTAACGTGAACGGATTCCAGGCGAACGCCGGTGAGCGTCAGCCGGGCGGCGGCCACGGCCGCGGCGGTAGCGCACACGCCGGTGGTGAAGCCGGTGCGCAGCGGCCCGCGGCGCTCCGGCGTCTCCGGGCGCATGGATGGGCCGTTGGCAGTGCGCTCGGCGCTCATGGCAGGGACCGCGATCACTCCAGCGCCGGGACGGGCGGGCTGGCGTCATGCTTACCGTGAAGTGCTGCGCGCAGGCGCACCACCTCGCCGACGATGAGCAACGTCGGCGAGCGCAGTGCGAGCGGTCGGGCCTGCTCAGGCAGGTCCGCGAGCGTGCCGGTGAGCACACGCTGATCGGTCAGCGTGCCGCGTTCCACCAGCGCTGCGGGGGTCGTGGGCGCCAGACCCGCGGCCGTCAGCTCGTCACACACTTCGCTCAGGGCGGAAAGTCCCATGTAGATCGCCAGCGTCTGCCGCTGGCGGGCGAGGCCTTCCCGGTCCAGCTCGATGGCGCCGTGGCGCCGCCGCGCGGTGATGAACTGGCAGCTGTGGGCGTAGTCGCGATGGGTCAGGGGGATGCCCGCGTAGGCCGCGCAGCCGCCGGCGGCAGTGATGCCCGGGATGACCCGCACCGGGATACCCGCCGCTGCAATGGCGGTAGCTTCCTCGCCGCCGCGGCCGAAGATGAAAGGGTCGCCGCCCTTCAGCCTTACGACGTGCCGGCCGATGCGCGCGAGCTCCACCATGAGCTCGTTGAGACTGCCTTGCTCGTAGCTGTGCCGTGCTCGGGCCTTGCCCACGTAGTGCCGTTCTGCCTCGGGCGGAGCGAGCGCGAGCACTTCATCCGCCACCAGCCGGTCATGGAGTACGACGTCGGCGCGTTGCAGGGCTGCGAGGGCGTCCAGCGTCAGAAGGCCCGGATCCCCGGGGCCGGCGCCCACCAGATCCACCCGCCCCGCTGGCGTCTTGGCTCCGGTAATGGGGGCCGCGGCGATCCGCACGGGCCCGCGATCGATGGTGGCGGGCAAACGGCAGGAACCCGCCGGTGAGGCCGCCGCTTCGCAGGGCACGTTCCGCACGGCTGCGGCGTCGGCAACGGCGCCATCCACCTCGGGGAGCCCAGTGGTGGCCACGGCGAGCCAGATACCGTCGAGGTCCGTCGGTTCGAAACGGCGCGGGTGGTGAATGACGTTACCATCCGAAACCGACTCGGCCAGACCGGGCGTGGCCCGGGGGGCGACCACGACCACCCGGGCACCGGCGTCGCGCAGGGCGTTGACACGCCGGTGCGCGGCCTCGCCGCCGCCCACCACCAGGCAGTCACGGCCTTCGAGCTCGACGAACAGCGCCAGTGTCCCCATGGTCATTTATTGCCCGGCAGCCGTGCCGCACCGCGGGCGGCACCGGTGCGCCCGCGGGGGCGGTAGTAGTGGGCCTTGTCCGCGCGGTAGAGGAACGAGTCGGAAAAGTCGTCCATCTCCAGCACGCGCCCCACCAGGATGATGGTGGTGCGCGTGAAGCCCTTGGCGCGTACGCGCTCGACGATGTTGTCCAGCGTGCCCTCGACGCGGTCGCCATCTTCCCAGCCCACGCGGCATAGGACAGCCACTGGGCAGTCGCCGCCGTAGTGGGGGCGCAGGTCCTCGACGATGTGGTGCAGCCGTGTGACCCCCAGGTGGATGACGAGCGTCGCTCCGTGGCGGGCGAGGTCGGCGAGTGCCTCGCCCTCGGGCATGGAGGTCTTGCCGGCGTAGCGGGTCATGATCACGGTCTGGGCCACGTCCGGCAGGGTGAGCTCGCAGCCGAGCTCCGCGGCGGCGGCGCTCGCGGCGGTGACCCCGGGGATGATTTCGTAGTCGATGCCAAGCTCGCGCAGGCGCCGGATCTGCTCGCCGACGGCGCCGTAGATGGACGGGTCACCGGAGTGCACCCGCGCCACGTCAATGCCTTGCTCGTGGGCGCGGCGCATGTGCTCGATGATGGGTTCCTGGGAGAGCGTGGCGGTGTTGATCACTTCCGCGTCCGGGGCGACGTCCTCGAGCACGGGCGGCGGTACCAGCGAGCCGGCATAGAGCACCAGGCCGCACTCGCGAATGCGCCGCTGCGCCTTGACCGTGATCAGCTCCGGGTCGCCGGGGCCGGCGCCGATGAAATAGACCTTCACGGGGTGTCCTCCTTGGTTGCATACCCACGGGGCGTATACACCCAGTCGTCGATGACCCGGCTCTGGGCATTGCCTACCAGCACCACACAGAGCATGTCCACATCCGCCGGGTTCAGCGCCGACAGCGTGGTGCGGGTGACCGTTTCCGTCTCGCGGGTGAGGTTGCGCGCTACCACCACGGGGGTGTCGGCGGGGCGGGCGGCGCGCAGGATCTCCAGGGCGGCGTCGAGCTGCCAGTCACGGCGCCGGGAGGCCGGGTTGTAGAAGGCGGTAACGAAGTCGCCGTCGGCGGCCGCGCGTATCCGCCGCTCGATGACCGCCCAGGGGGTGAGCAGGTCCGACAGGGAGATGGCGCAGAAATCGTGGCCGAGCGGTGCGCCGGCGCGGGCGGCGGCCATTTGCATCGCCGAGACGCCGGGCACTACCTCGATGGAAAGGCGCGCGCGCTCACTGGCCGGTCGTTGCGCTAGCCGCTCGAAGAGCAGGCTCGCCATGGCGTAGACACCCGCGTCGCCACTGGAGATGAGCGCGGTGGCGCGGCCTTCGGCGGCGAGATCCAGTGCCATTTCGGCGCGCTGGGTCTCTTCGCCCAGCGGTGCTTCGTGCCGTGTGCGCCCGTCCATGAGCTCGCCGAGCAGGTCCAGGTACAGACCGTAGCCCACCACGTCGGTGCTCGCGCGCACGGCGGCAGTCGCTGCCGGGGTGAGATGGGCGGTGTCGCCGGGGCCGGTGCCCACGATCCACAGGCGCGGGGCGTCGGTCTCGGGTGCGGTTTCAACCATGGATGGTCTCCGGGTAGCTGCGCGCAAGCGCTGCCGTGGCGCGCCGGTTCTTGCGTTTGGTGACGACCAGCTCCGCGTGGCCGTCGCCGAGCTCGGCGGCGCGGGCGAGCGCCGCGGCCTCGGCGACGCCGTAGCAGCCGACGGCGGCGAATACGTGCTCGGAGCGCTCGGATAGCGCATTCTCGTGAGCGCGCAGCGCCTGCGCAGGGTAGGTGGTGAGGGGGCGGTCCAGCGTCTCGGCCAGCGCGAGCATGCCGGTTTCGTTCGCCTTGAGATCGACGCTGGCCAGCCCCGCCAGCGCCCGGGCATCGATGTCGGCGGCGGTGAGCACTTCCGTGAGTACTGCCTGGATGGCTTCGAGGGGGCAGCCGCGGTCGCAGCCGAGGCCGGCGACCCAGACGGGGTGCGTATAGGCCGAGGCAGTGGTGAGCACCGCTTGAGCGCCAAGACGTTCGGCGAGGCGCCGGGCCCATTCGTTGGCGCCGGCTTCGTGTCCGCCGAGCAGCGGTACGACGAACCGGCCGTGCTGGTCGAGCACCAGCACCGGCGGGTCCTGGCGTTTGTCGCCGATCACCGCCGCGAGTGTGCGTACCGCGATGCCGGTGGCAGTGATCAGTACTAGGGGTTGGCCGTCGGTGAACCAGCCACGCACGCGCTCTCCGAAGGGCGAGGGGCGGTGATGGTGCTCGGCGCCTGCGCAGAGCGGGACGAGGCGTTCGCCCAGCGCTTTTCCCGTTTCGGTGAGGCTGACGATGATGGGTGTGCTCACGCCGATGCCTCGGGGAAGACCAGGAAGATGGCGAAATACGGCCCGCGCCCGGGGGGCAGGTCCTCGAGCCCGGTGTGCAGCGTCTCTTCGGGGCCGCCCACCTGTTCCAGGTAGACGGTATCGGCGGCGCGGCCGCTCTCACGGATGATCTCGGCGAGGCGCTGGCGTTGGGGCCCTGCCTTGAGGATGGCGACGGCGGCGTGCTCGCGCAGGGCGGCGAGCAGTGCGTCGTCGTTGCTGCGGGCGGTGAGCACCACCAGGTCCTCGTCCTGACGGGTGAGCGCGCGGCCGACCCGTGCCGAGGCGGCGCCCACCGACGAGATGCCCGGGACGACTTCCACGGGAATGTCGTCGCTCAGGTGCTCGCGCAGGTAGCTGAAGCTGGCGTAGAGCAGCGGATCGCCCTCGCAGAGTACCGCCACGTCGTCACCGGCGGCAGTGCGTGCGGCGATGTTGTCGGCCGCTTCGGTGTAGGCGGCCTTGGCGGCGCTGCGGTCCGTGCTCATGGGGATGGTCACCGGCAGCTCGTCGACGCCGTCGCGCAGGTGCGGTGCTGCGATGGCGCGCGCCCGTGATGGCCGGTTGGGGGCGGCGATGTAGCACACGGTGGCGGCGTCGGCGAGGCGGTTGGCCGCGCGCAGGGTGAGCAGATCGGGGGCGCCGGGGCCGACGCCGATGCCCCAGACGGTGCCGGTCATGGTTGGCCTCCTTGCTGGCGCGGAACTGGGTCCAGCACTGTTCGTGGTGTGGCGTCCGCGGTCCTGGCACGCGCGTTGACCGTGCGGGGTGGGGCGGCGGCGCATACGGGGGCGGGAGACGCCGTGAATACGTCCCTGTAGGCTCGACTGCCGCCATCCCTGGCGGCAGACGCTCCCGCCCCCGTATGCGCCGCCGCCCCGGGCAGGTGACGGGGCGTGTCCGCGGCGTCGGCGGGGTTGACGAAGGGTGCCGTTAGAGCGCGGTGGGTGTCAGGCGCCATCGGTATCGTCCCTCTTCGACCAGGCGAGGATGAGCACCGGCAGCTGGGGGCGCAGAAGGAGCTCGCCGTTAAGTCGATCGCCGCGGGCGACTGAGAGCTCGGTGAGCTCGCTCTCGCTGCCGGTGGCGTCCGCGAAGTCGATGAGCGCCCGGCGGGCGGGCTCGGTGACGGCGGTGGCTACCAGTCGCCCATCGGGACGCAGGCGCTCGCGGGCGAGGCGCAGCAGCTCGGGCAATACCCCGCCGTGGCCGCCGATGAACACCGCGTCCGGGTCCGGCAGGTCGGCGAGCGCCGCCGGGGCCTCGCCGTGCACGCCGGTGAGATTGGCGTCGACGCCGTAGCGGTCGCGGTTGGTGTACAGGTGTGCCAGGCGGTCGCCGTTACGCTCGATGGCGTAAACGTGCCCGCGTGGATTCCAGCGCGCCCACTCCACCGCCACGCCGCCGCAGCCGGCGCCGATGTCCCAACCCACGTCACCGGCGCGGGGTGCGAGCGCGGAGAGCACGGCGAGGCGGACCTCGCGCTTGGTGATGAGCCCGCGTCCCGGGGCCGCGCCGGTGTCGAAGGCGGTATCCGACAGGCCGGGGAACTCGGGTAGCACGCCGCCAGGGCCGCGGGTGCGCACCAGCGTTACCTGCAGGGGGTCGAAGTCGCCGTCGTCGTGGGCGAGCGTGCGGGCATCGGTCGTGGTGATCCGCTCCTGTTGGGCGCCGAGACGTTCGGCGATCCACAGGAGCGAGTCGGGGAAGCCGGCAGCGACGAGCTCCCTGGCGATGGCCGGGGGCGTGGCCTCGGCGTCGCCGAGCAGGGCGTAGAGCCGGTTCGCGCGGAGATGCGCCCGCAGTCTTGTCAAGGGGCGGCCGTGGAGGCTCACCGTTTCGCACTCCGCCGTGGGCAGACCCACACGGGCGCAGGCCGTCTGTACGCTGGACGGCGCGCTATGAAATCGCAGGCGCTCGGCTGGCAGGCGCTTGACCGCCCAGGCGCCCACGCCGTGGAAGAGCGGGTCGCCGGAGGCGAGCAGGCAGATGCGTTTGCCCTCGTGGGCTGCGAGGCGTTCGACCAGCGTCGAGAAGGGGCTGGGATAAGGCTCGTGTGTGGCACCGTTGTCAGCGACAGCGCGGAGCTGGCGGGGGCTGCCGAATATCACGTCGGCCTCCGCGAGCGCAGCCCGCGCCGCCGGGTGCTCTGGCGCGGTGTCGGCGACGCCGAGGCCGACGACATCGATGATCGGGCCCTGCGTCGCTACCATCGCGTCAGACACCGTTTTCCGCCTCGGAACATGCCAGGCGCGCCAGGGCGTTGATGCAGGCCGCAGCGAGCGCGCTGCCCCCGGCACGTCCGTGCACGAGGATCGCCGGCAGTCCCTCGGTTTCGACCAGGTGGGCCAGCGCGGCCTTGGATTCCGCTGCGCCCACGAAACCGCAGGGCATTCCCACCACCAGGGCGGGCCAGGGAGCGCCGGCGTGGAGCATCTCCAGCAGGCGGAAGAGCGCTGTCGGGGCGTTACCGATCACGGCCACCGCACCGGCGAGCTGCGGGCGCCAGGCGTCCACACCCGCCATGGTGCGGGTGATGCCGTCGGCCTTGGCGCGGGCGACGGTGTCGGGGTCATGGAGGAAGCACTGGGGCTCGCCGCTCAGGAACCGTCGCGTGAGGCCATGGCGGACCATCTCCACGTCGCAAAGCACCGGCGCGCCGGCCGCAAGCGCAGCGATGCCGGAAGCGGTCGCCGCCTCGTTCGCCACCAGGGAGTCGACGATCCGCGGGTCGCCGCTCGCGTGCACCAGTCGCATGGCCACTTCCGAAGCGTGCGGGCCGAACCCGGTGAGGTCCGTGCACGCGCGTATCTCGGCGAACGAGCGGCGCTCGATCTCACCGGGATCGGTGACGTAGTCGAACGGTGGCACGAGCGGCGTCACCGGTCAGCCCTCGTGTTGGTGGGCGTGGTGGTGATGGTGATGATGGTGATGCCCGTGGCTGTGGTCGGCGTCAGTGCCGGCGCCGCGCACGTGGTGGTGGTGGCCTTCCTGGGGCTGGCCGACACGGTCCTCGAAGCCGATGATCTGTTCGCGGTACTGGCAGAGCTGGCAGTTCATCCGGCCCTCACCGCGCTCGGTGGTATGGAGCCGATCGATGAACGCGGCGATGACCTCCGGGTGGTCACGAAGGTACGGGGCCTTGACTACGTCGATGCCGGGATTGTCGGCGGCGAACTCGTCGGCGGTGTCGTAGATGCGCTTGACCAGCCGCCCGGTGAACAGGAAGTAGGGGAACACGAGCACGCGGCGGAAACCGAGCATGCTGGCGCGCTTGAGCCCTTCGGCGATGCTCGGGCGGGTGACGCCGCTGTAGCAGACCTCCGCCCAGCCGAAGCCCATGCCTTCCCAGAGCATGCGCGCGATTTTCGAGATGTTGCTGTTGGCGTCCGAGTCGGAGGCGCCGCGGCCGACCACCAGCAACACCGTGTCCTCCCGGTCGTAGTCGGACCCGGCATCGGCTTCGGCCTCCTCGATGCGGGCGCCGGCCGCCTTGATCATTCGGGCGTGGACGCCGAGCTCGGTGCCGTAGCGAATCTCCACGCCCGGATAGTGCTGTTGCAGGGCGTTGAGCTCGCTGGGAATGTCGTTCTTGGCGTGGCCGGCGGCCATGAGCATGCCGGGCACTGCAGTGATGCGACGGGCGCCGCGTTCGACGAGTCGTTCCACGCCGTCGCTGATCAGCGGTTTGGCGAATTCCAGGAAGCCGGTCTCGCAGTCACGCTCGGGGAATTCGTGCCGGAGGTGGCTGGCGAGGGTGTGGAATTCCTCCACCCCTTCGACGTCACGGGAACCATGGCCGACCACGAGGACGGCGGGCGCTTCGGTGTTCATCATGCGTGCTCCTCACCCGGTGAAGCGGTATTCGTCGGAGCCGCGGTGGGGGCAACGAGGATGCGGGTGGGCAACGGCGGACGGCCGCCGTGTCAGGGCCGGCGCCGCGACGACTGATGCGCCCGGTTATGGCATACCTCGACGGCGCGCCCCTCCGCGCAGCCGGTCGATTCAGGCTCTACGGGCCGGTCTCCGGACTTGCGTGCGGGTGTCGCCACCCGGGGTGGACCGCCTTCCCATGGCACCTGGCCACAGTGGCGGGGATTGGTCCACCGGCACACGCTCACCGTTGCGGGGGCAGTCCCGGACTCGGCGCCTTGCCTGTCGGCCGGCGCCCCACCGGGTTCCCGTTTCACCCGACACGGCGGACTCGCCGCGGGGCACCCGAGAGCGGATTGGAGCAGGGACGCTACCGCCGTAGTGGTCGCAAAGTCAAACGCGGCGACGGTCGTATCCCGGCGCCGGCGCGGGTAGGATGTCGCGCCCAACATCAGGTCAGCGGCAAGCGCGTGCCTTGCGACGGCGGGCGCGCCGCAGGGAGAGTGCATGCGTGACGACACGAGCGCGAGCGTAAGCGGCTCGGCGCCAGCGGCGCTGATCAGCGCCCCTGGCTCGGGCCAGGGCAAATCCATGATCACGGCGGGACTGGCGCGGCTACATCGCAACGCCGGCCGACGGGTGCGCGTGTTCAAGTTCGGGCCGGATTATCTCGACCCCATGGTGCTGGAGCAGGCCTCCGGTGCGCCGGTGTATCAGCTGCATCCGTGGATGACTGGTGAGGCGGAGTGCCGCTGGCGCCTGGCACAGGCCGCCGCCGAGGCGGATCTGGTGCTGGTGGAAGGCGCGATGGGGCTGTTCGACGGCGATCCGGCCACCGCCGAGCTGGCGGCGATGACCGGCCTGCCGGCGGTGCCGGTCATCGACGCCTCGGGCATGGCACAGACGTTTGGCGCGTTGGCGTTGGGGATGGACCGCTATCGCGAAGACGTCCGCCTCTCCGGCGTGATCGCCAACCGCACGGGCAGCCCGGGGCACGGCCGCATGCTCGCCGCGAGTCTGCCGGAAGGGGTGCCTCTCATCGGTGCGGTGCCGCGGCATGAGGCGCTGAGTATTCCCGACCGGCACCTCGGACTGGTGCAGGCCGGCGAGATCGTCGACCTCGACGAGCGCCTGGATACCATCGCCGGCGTGCTCGGCGAGGCGGGGCTGGAAACCCTGCCGGCGACGGTCACCCTCGAGGGTGAAGCGCCGGCAGCACCGCCGCGCCTGCTCGAGGGTGTGCGTATCGGCCTGGCACGGGACGACGCCTTCGCTTTCGTCTATCGCGCCAACCTGGAGCTGCTCGCGGCCATGGGGGCCGAGGTGCAGACGTTCTCGCCACTTGCCGACACTGCCCTGCCGGCGTGTGACGCGCTGTGGCTGCCGGGCGGGTATCCGGAGCTGCACGCGGCGCGGCTGGCGGCGAATACAGCCATGCGGGAGGCCGTGCAGGCCCATCACGCGGCGGGCCGGCCGATTCTCGCCGAGTGCGGGGGGCTCATGTACTGTGCCGAGCAGCTGGTGGACGCGGAGGGTGAGGCTCACGCAATGTGCGCGCTGGTGCCCGGAACCGCGGCCATGGCGGGACGGCTCAAGGGCCTCGGTGTTCAGGCCATGGATCTGCCGGGCGGCGAGCTGCGCGGGCATACCTTCCATCACTCGGCGCTGGATACGCCCTTGGAGCCGGCGGCGCACACGCGGCGTCGCGGTGGTAGCCCGGCCGAGGCGGTTTACCGCAGCGGCGGGCTGACGGCGAGCTATTTCCACGCGTATTTCCCAACGGCGCCTCAGGCGGTGGCCGACCTTTTCCGTGGCGACGGCGGCTGACGCATCGGATCGCACGGCAGTGCGCCGGCGTTGTCCGTTGGCGACAGGCCTCCGGCCGGGTGTCGCCGCCGTGGTGGCCTGCCTGAATCCGGCGATTCGCGCCGAGCCTCGCCGGCGAGCCGGCGAGGCATTGCTGAAGGGCTCGCCAGTGGTGTGTTCAGCGGATAGCATCCTGCGCCAACCCAGCCATGCAAGGGAATACTCCCATGCGCGCCCTCTGCGTCGCGTTGCCGTTGTCGTTCGCCGTGGCCACGGTACCGGCGGCAGCCGATTCGTTCGACGGCGAACCGTTTAGCGGCGAGACGGAATTCAGCTTCACGCGTACCACCGGCAATACGGATTCGCGTACCGCCGGCCTGAATGCCACGTTCGACTGGGTGCAGACTCGATGGCGCGAGCATCTGGCTCTGGAGGCCTACAACGAATCCCAGGCGGGCGAGGCCACTGCGGAGCGCTATTTCGCCGAGGGGCAGGTGGACCACGCCGTCAATGACCGTGCCTACGTCTACGCACAGTCCAGCGGGGAGGACGACCGCTTCTCGGGGTACGAATACAGCGTTGCGGGTTCCGGCGGTGTCGGCTACAGGTTCTATGATACCGATACCTTCCGGCTTGCCCTGGAGGCGGGTCCGGGCTTCCGGTATCGGCGTGCGCGCCCGGACGCGGTCGACGCCGACAGCGGCGGCGAGGCAACGATGCGCGGTGTGATGCGGTTGTTCTGGCAGTTCAACCCCTATACGGAGTTCGAGCAGACGCTCGAGACCAGTCTGGGTACCGAGAGTACGTTGAGCCGCTCGACCACCAGTGTCACTACCGAGCTGTGGTCCCGGTGGTCGTTGCGTTTCGCCTACCGGGTGCGCCACGAGGCCGATCCACCGGATGACGTCGCCGCGGTGGATACGCGGCTCTCCGCCGGGGTGGTCTACGGGTTCTGACCAGTCCGGGAGGGGGCCTCGGTCTTGGGGCGGAGGTTGCCACCGAGCAGTTTTTCGCAGGTCCCCTTGGGGACGACGACGAAGGTGTGACCGAGGCCGTCGCGCTCCGCTGTGCCGGCGCAGGCGTTACGCGCGGTGGCACAGTCGTTCCTGGCGGCCTTGGCCACGCCGAAGCACTTTTCCATGTAGCCCTCGGCGGCATCGGTGCCGCCGTTCGTCGCCGCCAGCGCGATGGCCCCCGTGAACGCGGCGTAAAGCACTCCCTGGGAACGTGTCATTGCTACTCCTTCCCACTATCGCATCATACGGCCTGCGCGATCACTGACACCGCACATTCGCTCATCCTGCCCGCCGAAGTTACCCGCGCGGGTCGCGGTCAGGAATCGGGGGGAGCCCGTAAGGGCCTGCGGGGATTACGTATTCGGCGGTTAGCGGCGATACCGCTACACTCGACAGTAATGAACACGCGCACCGTTCTCACACCCGTCGACGTTTCTTTGAATTCGAGCCTGTTGCTGCGCTTCGGAGGCGTCGTGGTGCTTGCCGCTGCGGCTTACTGGCTCGCGGGCCAGGCGGGTATGGCGTTCATGTTCGAGCGGGCCAATGTGAGTCTGCTGTGGCCTGCCGCCGGAGTGGCGCTTGCACTTGCCTGTCGGTTGGGGCCGGCAGCCGCGATCGGTGCCGGTCTGGGCGCGTTCGTTACGCATTTCGGGATGAATCATGGCGCAGCGGTTTCCACGTCGGTCGGAATAGGTACCGCGGTGGCCGCGTGGTTCGGCGCCTACCTGCTCGCGCGCGTGGGAGTACGCCTCGCTCTCGATCGTCCGGTGGACGTGCTGCGTTTCCTGCTGATTGGGGCAGTGCCGGCGAGTGTGGTGAGCTCGCTCGTCGGCTCCGGGGTATTGTGGCTGGCGGGCATTGCCCGCTGGTCCGGCTTCGGATCGCTGTGGTGGGTGTGCTGGGTCGCGGACCTGATGGGCATCCTGCTCCTCGCTCCAGCCATTCTGGTGGCGTTGCCGCGTTATCTGACACGCATTCAGATGGGCGAGACGGTGGCGTTGCTGTTGACCGTGGCGGCGAGCTCGGTGGTCATTTACGGGGACTTGCTGCCGCCGGATGCCATGCTTGCGCGGCCCCTGTCGTATGCCATCTTTCCCCTGATTATCTGGGCGGCCATGCGTACGGGGCCGTCCCTGACCGCCTGGGTGCTGGTCGGTCACGCCGCGCTGGCCGTGGCGCTGACAGCCGGCGGGCATGGCCCGTTCGCCATCGGAGATCTGCGCCACGGGATGCTCTCGCTGCACGCCCATCTGGCCATGGTGAGCCTCACCGGGTTGCTCCTTGCTGCGGCAATTGCCGGGCGTCGAGCGGTGGAGGACGAGGCACGGCTATACCTGCACGAGCTCTCCCATGCCGGGCGGTTGAGCGCCATGGGGGAGATGGCGGCAGGGCTCGCCCACGAGCTCAATCAACCGTTGTGTGCTATCGCGACCTACGCCCAGGCGGCGCGGCGGATGGTCAGCGAAGACAGCGAGCCGGCGCTTAGTCGGGCGTTGACACGCCTCGACGACAGCGCCCAGCGAGCCGGCGCGATCATCCGGCAGATGCGGGGTTTTCTGCGTCGTGGCTCTCCGGAGACCGAACCGGTGGATGTGAACGAGCTGGTGCGTGACAGCCTGGAGCTGACCGCCCCCACGCTGCGTCACGGCGAGGTCACGGTACAGACGCGGCTCGCCGCCGACCTGCCGACGGTGCCGGCGGCGCCGGTGCAGATTCACCAGGTGCTGGTTAACCTTGTGCGCAACGCCGTGGAGGCATTGCAGGAACGCCCGTCGACGCAGCGTTTTATCGAGATCGCCACCGCCCGCGACGGCGACGAGTACGTGGCGGTTTCCGTTGCCGACAGCGGCCCCGGCGTACCCGACGGCCTGAACGAGAGCCTGTTCGAGCCGTTCGTGAGCGCCCGCGATGAAGGCCTGGGGCTGGGGCTGTCCATCAGCCGCTCCATCATCGAACATCACGGGGGAACGCTCAGCGTGACACCGCGTGCGGGGGGTGGCGCGATCTTCCGCTTCGTTTTACCGGTCAACACGCCGAGGGAGCATCATGGAACGTAGCCTCGACGACCCCACCGTATTCATCGTCGACGACGACCCGGACGTCCGCGACGCTCTTGCCATGCTGCTCGAATCCATGGGGCGACGGGTCGAGGCGTGGGCGAGTGCGGATGGTTTCCTGGGTGACTATGACCCGGAACGCCCGGGTTGTCTCATCCTCGATGTGCGACTGCCGGGCATGAACGGGCTTACCGCGCAGAGCGAGCTTGCGCGCCGCGGCGTCGACCTGCCGGTGATCTTCATCTCCGGCCACGGTGACATACCCATGGCAGTGCGGGCCGTGCGTGCGGGCGCACTGGATTTCCTGGAAAAGCCGTTCAGCGATCAGGCGGTGCTCGACTGCGTCGACCGGGCGCTCGCCATGGACCGCGAGCGGCGTAGCGAGCGCGAGGCCGAGGCTGAGGTCTGCGCCCGGGTCGCCACCCTCACGCCCCGCGAGCACGAGGTCATGGACAAGCTCATCGAGGGCAAGGTCAACAAGATCGTGGCCCGCGAGCTGGACTGCTCCACGCGGACCGTGGAGATCCACCGCGCCCGGGTGCTGCAGAAAATGGGCGTGGACAATGTCTCCCAGCTCGTGCGGCGGGTGCTCGCACATCCGGACTACCATGACCGCCTCGCATCGGCGAATCGCGAGGAACCGCAGGCCTCCGACCGCTGATCACCCGTCGGCCGTGCGCCTCCTGCATGCCTCTCCCGTCGTGGACGGCGGGATCCGTTGCCGAGCGATCCCGACGTACTCCTAGGCATGTTCGTCGCATGGGCGCTATAATTATCCGCATCAATGGGATCGTGGTTTTCAATTGATAAACTTGGGATGATCCAGATTAATTTCCGCGACCTCCGCTATCTGGTAGCTGTTGCCGACCATCGCCACTTCGGCCGGGCGGCGGCTGCCTGCTACGTCAGTCAGCCCACGCTCAGCACGCAGATCAAGAAGCTGGAGCAGTATCTGGGTGTGCAGCTCGTCGAGCGCACCAACAAGCAGGTGATGCTCACGCCCATCGGCAAGATGATCGCCGAGCGGGCGCGCCACGTGCTCAACGAGGTCGCGGATATCGTCGACACGGCCCGTGCTGCCGGTGATCCCATGATGGGGGACCTTCGCCTGGGATTGATTCCGACGATAGGCCCGTATCTTCTGCCGCACCTGATCCCGGAGTTGCGCGCGACCTATCCGCGCCTGCGCCCGCTGCTCTACGAGGAGCAGACCGCGAGGCTGCTCGAGCGGCTGCGTCGCGGCGAGCTGGACGCCGCGGTAATGGCGGTGCCGGTGCCCGGCGAGGGGCTGATGCATGCGAGCCTGTTTCACGAACCCTTCTACCTGGCTTTGCCGTCGGGCCATCCGCTCACCCGCAAGCAGCCGGTGGAGATCGGCGACCTCACCAGCGAGCAGATCCTGCTCCTGGAGGAGGGGCATTGCCTCCGGGACCAGGCGCTGGATGTCTGCTCCATGGTGGGGGCCCGCGAGGATGCCGAGTTCCGTGCCACGAGCATGGAGACGCTGCGCCAGATGGTCGCCTCCGGTGCCGGCATCACGCTGCTGCCTGCACTCGCGGCAGAGGCCGCTGCGGGATTGCCCAACAGCAAGTCGGTGGAGCTCCGACGCTTCAGCGATGCGACCCCGACCCGCGAAATGGCGCTCTACTGGCGCAAGGGCTCCGCGCGGGAGCCGACCATCCGCGCAGTCGCGGAAGTCATTCGCGAGCTCGACGCAGTGAAAGCGCTTGCCGGGGAGGCCGCTGAGGCGGGAGTGACAAGCTAGCTCAAAGCTCAAAGTGGAAAGCTTAAAGCAGGCGGCGCCGTGCCGCTGGGTCGTGGCAGCGATGTCTTTCGACTTCCCACTTGCCACTTCTGACTCGTAGCAAAGCGTGCCCGCCAGAGGGCGGGCGCGCTTTGCTACAATCCCGCGCCATGGATGTCTCCGATCTCATCGACCCCCTCAACGATGCCCAGCGCGAGGCCGTGGGCGCGCCCCTGGGGCATGCGCTGGTGCTCGCCGGTGCGGGCAGCGGCAAGACACGGGTGCTCACTCACCGGGCCGCATGGCTGGTGCGGGTCCACGATGCCTCGCCCTGGTCCATCCTGGCAGTGACCTTCACCAACAAGGCGGCCGCGGAGATGCGTGGCCGTATCGGCGAGCTGCTCGGCGTGGCGGGTGGCGGCATGTGGGTGGGTACGTTCCACGGGATCGCCCATCGCCTGCTTCGCCTCCATCATGACGAGGCCGAGCTGCCCCGCGGCTTCCAGATCCTGGACAGCGAGGACCAGCGGCGGCTGGTCAAGCGGGTCATGCGCGACCTGCAGATCGACGACAAGCGTTATCCGGTGCGTCAGGTCCAGGGGTTCATCAACGGCCGCAAGGATGAAGGTTTGCGGCCCGGGGCGCTGGACCGCGACGACCCCTACGCCGGCCGCATGGTCGAGATCTACGAGGCCTACGAGTCCGCTTGCCGTTCTGCGGGAGTGGTGGATTTCGCCGAGCTCCTGCTGCGGTGCTGCGAGATGCTGAGCACGCATCCGGATCTGCTTGGCCACTACCGGCGCCGGTTCCGGCACGTGCTCATCGACGAGTTCCAGGACACCAACGGCATCCAGTACCAGTGGTTGCGTCTGCTGGCCACCGACGAGACCGATACCTTCGTCGTGGGCGATGACGACCAGTCCATCTATGGCTGGCGAGGCGCCAGGGTGGAGAATCTCAAGCACTACCAGCGAGACTACCCGGACGCCGTGGTCTATCGGCTCGAACGGAACTACCGATCGACGCAGACGATCCTGGGCGCGGCCAACGCGCTCATCGCCAACAACGCCGACCGTCTCGGCAAGGAGCTGTGGACCGACGGCGCCAAGGGCGAGCCCATTGCGCTGTACGCCGCGTTCAACGAGCAGGACGAGGCACGGTTCGTGGTCGAGCGGATCAAGCAGATGTGCGAGTCCGAGGGCTATGCCCGGCGCGATTTCGCCATCCTCTACCGTTCCAATGCCCAGTCGCGGACCTTCGAGGAGGCGCTGATCGGTCGCGGTACGCCCTACCGCGTCTACGGTGGGCTGCGGTTTTTCGAGCGCGCCGAGATCAAGGACGCTCTCGCCTACCTGCGCCTGCTCACCAACCGCCATGATGACGCGTCCCTCGAGCGGGTGATCAATACCCCGGCACGGGGAATCGGCGCCAAAACCGTCGAGAATATTCGCCTGGCTGCCCGCGAGCAGGGCCGCAGCCTGTGGGATGCCGCTCGGGCGATGGTCGACGGTCGCGGGTTGAGTGGCCGGGCGGCGCGTGCCGTGAGCGGGTTTATCGAGCTCATCGAGACGCTTGCGGACCAGACCCACGACCAGGCCCTGCCGGATCAGGTGGATACCGTGCTCGCCACGAGCGGGCTGCGGGGTGCTCTGGAGCAGGAAGGCTCGGACCGCGCCCGCGATCGCCTGGAGAACCTGGACGAGCTGGTGAGCGCCGCGCGCACCTATGAGCAGGAAGGCGAGCGTCCCGAGGACGAAGAGATGGACATGCTCACCGCGTTCCTCGCCCACGCCGCGCTCGAAGCGGGCGAGGGCCAGGGGGATGCGTGGGATGACTGCGTGCAGCTCATGACCCTGCACTCGGCGAAGGGTCTGGAATTTCCGGTGGTATTCCTCGCCGGGCTCGAGGAAGGGCTTTTCCCCCACCGCATGTCCGTGGACGAGCCCGGACGTCTCGAAGAAGAGCGGCGGCTCGCCTACGTGGGCGTCACCCGCGCCCGCGAGCGCCTGTTCGTGACCCACGCGGAACGGCGCCGGCTCCACGGCCGCGACGAATACGGCATCGCGTCGCGCTTCGTCAGCGAGCTCCCCGGTGAGCTGGTGGACGAGGTGCGCGCGCGGTTCTCCGTGAGCCGTCCGAGTCTCGCCGCCGCCAGCGGCGGGACCCGCGTTGCCGAGCCGGCGGCCGACGGCGCGTTTCCCCTGGGCCAGCGCGTCAGCCACCAGAAGTTCGGCGAGGGTACCGTCCTCGGGTACGAGGGTAG
>CAZHBN010000032.1:0-22907 GCA_964530405.1 uncultured Ectothiorhodospiraceae bacterium | reverse complement strand
CGGCGTTCATGCGGCATCTCGCCGTTGGTCCCAAGGATATCGTGATCGCCGAGGACGTGCTCCAGCAAACGTACTATCTCGGCCGGGTGGATTACTGGCTGAGACATATGCGGGACGCGAGACCGTTTCTTCGCCGCGATGGCGGGAGGCTCGTGGACTGGTACACGGGGACACCCGTAATCGCCGACGGTGACGCATTCCGTGAGTTGCTCAGCCGTCCGGGGCGGGGGAGCGTGTACGTTATCGGTGAGGGGGAAGGGTACCAGGGGCGCGATTATCGCCTTGGAACAGAAATTACCAGCCAGTTTCAGGCGTTCGATAACGAGGTCATCTATACGGGGCGCGACGAGGTGACGCGTATCTGGCGGTTTCCGCCAGTGCCGGAATCCACGCACCACGCCGCTATGACCCGAACGAGTGATCCCCTTGTGGGTATGGGGCCATGAAGAAGGCGCCGGTCTCCTCCCTCTTGAGCCGTAGCCTGGTCCTCGCCTTCGGACGTGCGAGCAATTACGCGATTCTTCTGGTCAGTCCGATCATCCTGACTCGCGTATTGCCGATTGAGATGTTCGGTCAGTACCGGCAGTTCATACTATACGGTGTGTTACTCACGGAGCTGCTCCGGTTTGCTATCGGTCAGAGTCTTACTTACCTGATTCCGCGCGATCCCGGTAACGAGCGCTTTTTTGTTTCTCAAAGCGTTGTGTTTACGCTGATCATCTACTTTGTCGGAGCGGGGCTTGTTGTTGCGGTATCCGGAATGTCGGCGGTAATTGAGTATCCATACATTGCCGAGCTTCTGGTGTATGTGTTTTTCCTTTTGAATATGGATTTTGTGATTCACTATTGGCTGGCCAAAGGGCAGTCGTTTCACGTTTTCGTTTACGGGTGTGTGCGACTCATTATTCGGGTTGGGTCCGTTGTTGTCGTTGCCGTCTGGGTGGCGGATCTAGGGACCATAGTCTGGACACTGATAGTCGTGGAGGCGGTCCGTTTCATCGCGGTGCTGGGGTACTTGTTGAAGAAACGTCTGCTGACCATCGTCGTTTCCCGGGATGCCATAAGCGAACAGCTCAGGTTCTTCGTGCCGCTGGGCGCTGCCAATGGCGTTGATGCGCTCAACAAGTATGTCGGCCAGCTATTCGTTTCCCTGGTGTTGGGGCCGTCGGTGCTGGCCCTGTATGTGATCGGGACTTATACGGCCCCTTTGTTGAATCTTTGCCGGAGCTCGGTGGGGGATGCAGTGTTCCCCAGGATGTCGGAAAAAAGTGTCGAGGGAATCAGAGAAACGTTGCGGCTCTGGCAACGAACCACCATTGTCTATACGTTTATGCTTTCCCCCCTCATCGTTTTTATCGTGGCAAACGCGGATAGCATTGTTGTCGTGCTATTCTCCGATTCCTATGGGGCTGCGGCACCGGTTCTACAGGTTTTTTCCCTGGCCATGTTGAAGGATTGCGTGGATTTTGGGTTGCCTTTGCGGGCGTTCGGAAAAACCCGCACCATTCTTGCCAGCCGGTGCCTCTCTCTGACATTCAATATTGTCCTGATGATGGTGCTCGTGCATTTCTGGGGGCTGCTGGGGCCGGCGATCGCGTTACTCGTGACCCAGTTCCTCATTGAGTCGTATCTCGGTTGGCGGTTGGTAGGCGTGACGGGAGTGCCGTTCACCAGGCTCTGTCCGTGGGGCGAGATCGGGCGGATCTTCGCGACAGCGGGGTTCTCCGGGTTGATATTCGCGGGGGCAGCACTGACCGAGTGGCCGCGAACGGTCGAGCTGGTGCTTTTCGGAACAATGTTCGGCTTGGTGTACGCCGCCAGTGTCAGGGCGATGGGGATTACGGAAATCGACAGGTTGACCGGCCGGGTCGTGGGGACGTTGCGCCATCGTCTGGTGCGTCGCCACGCGTAGATTTCATGAACGCTGCCACCGGGGTGGTTCGAGGCGCGCGGGCGCAGGGGTCGATGGTGGAACGGGATCTGCTTGATGTGCGTAAGGACAAGGGGCGAATCCAGCGTAGCTGGCGCGAGCTCGAGCTGGGTCTTTCGGTGGAATCCTTTCTTTCCTGGGCCTGGATCGAGAATTGGCTGAAAACGCTGCCCGCCGGTACCGCTTTCGGTTGCGACGGTGTTGCCGTGCATGTACGGGCTCCAGTCGTGAACCTGCTGTTGCATTCCTCGGGGCTCGCGTATGGCTGCAGCCCGTTCAGCGCCATCCGCACGGGAGTGGCGACCGTATGGGATCGCCTGCATCTGCTGCTCAAGGGGGCACGGCGGCTGAGGATGCAACCCGGAACGCTGACATCGGCGGCGCACAGGCTTAGAGCGCTGAATACCGTCGCAACCATCGGCGGCGAGTCACGACGAATAGAAACCAGGAACGGGGAGGCGGGGAATGGCCACTGAGGCTTGTGAGCGGGCGCCGCGTATCTGCTTCGTCGCCCCGGCAATCTACTCGACCGTCTGTCCGGATGCGGGCGTCCCCAGAATCGGGGGGGCCGAGCTGCAGCAGACCATGCTGGGTGGTGTTTTCGCCGCGGCCGGCATGGAGGTCACTTACGTAACGCTGGATCATGGCCAGCCGGACAAGCAGCGGGTCAACGGCGCGACGGTCATCAAGAGCTACAGGGAGCAGGCGGGTATCCCCGGGGTGCGCTTCTTCTACCCGCGGGTGCCGAAGCTGTGGCGAGCGCTGGCGCGTGCGGACGCGGACGTGTACTACGTGCGCGGGGCGGGCTATCTGCCGGGCCTGGTAGCGCGCTTCTGCAGGCGTCACGGAAGGCGTCTCGTGTTCGCCACTGCCTCCGATGCGAATGTCGACCCTAGCCTGCCGAGTTTGCCGAGAATGCGTGACCGGTGCCTTTACCGGCACGGACTGCGGCGTGCGGACGCGATCGTGGTGCAATCGAACCACCAGGCCGATGAGCTCGCCCGCCATTTCGGCTTGTCGGCACGCGTCATCCGCAACGTCTGGCATACCAATGCGTCGCTATCCCCGAGTGGCCGGCGCGAATTGGTTCTCTGGGTTTCCATGTTCCGTGAGCTCAAGCAGCCGGAACATTTCCTCCGCCTGGCGAAAGCCTTTCCGGACGAGCGGTTCGTCATGATCGGAGGGCCTCTGGCGGGAACGAAGCCGTATTTCGAGCGCGTCCGCCGAGCGGCGGAGGCCGTGGCGAACCTCGAGTTCCTCGGCTATAGGACGTTTCAGGAAACCGAAGCCTATTTCGAACGGGCGAAGCTGCTGGTGAACACATCGCGTTACGAAGGTTTCCCCAACACGTTCCTCCAGGCGTGGTCTAGAGGCGTGCCGGTCCTCTCCTACGTGGACCCGGACGATCTCATCGTGCGGTGTGGGCTCGGGGCAGTGGCAGCGTCAGAGGGGGAGCTCGGTCAGCGCTTCGGCGACCTGCTCCGTGGCTCGGCGTGGGATGTCGACGACATCGTTCGCTATTTCAATGACAACCACGCACCGGACGGCATCCTGGCTTGTTACCAACGAATGTTCACGGATCTGGATATGGACGCCCGGCACGCATTGGCGGAACGCCAGTTTCTTTGAAATCGGGATCCGGCGCGGCCGATCACCGAAGGAGAAGCCCGATGTCTGCGACGATGAGCCCCGGATATGACCAGCGCCGGTTTCGTTTCGGTGCGAACTGGAAGAACTTCGTCGGGAAGATTTCCGAAGATCACATCCAGACCGCGGAGGTGGCGCTCGCCGACATGCTGGGTCGGGAGAGCCTCCGCGGATGCCGGTTCCTGGACATAGGCTGCGGCAGCGGTTTGTCGAGTCTCGCCGCCCGGCGCCTGGGTGCCGGGGTGGTGTCATTCGACTATGACGACCAATCCGTGGAATGTACGCAGGGTCTGCGGCGCAGCTATTGCGGTGATGACCCGGGCTGGTCGGTCACCCAGGGAAACGTGCTGGACGCTTCATTCATGGAGTCCCTGGGAACGTTCGACATCGTCTACTCCTGGGGAGTGCTCCATCACACGGGGCATATGTGGGAGGCAATCGACGCGACAATCGCCCGTGTTCGTGTCGGGGGACAGATTTTCATTGCGATATATAACGATCAGGGGCCGACGTCGCGGCGTTGGGCGGCCGTCAAGCGCACCTACGTCAGCGGGCCGCTCGGTGAGGCCGCAGTCAAGGCGCTGTTTCTGCCCGCATTCGCCGGCAAGCGGGCGTTGGCGGATGTATTGCACGGACGCAGCCCCATGCGGCGGTATCGCGACTATCGAAAGAACCGGGGTATGTCCCTGTGGACCGACTGGATTGACTGGCTTGGCGGTTATCCGTTCGAGGTCGCGAAACCGGAAGCGCTTTTCGACCACGTCCGCGAAAAGGGTTTTACCTTGACACGCCTTACCACCCGCGGTGGTGGCCTGGGGTGCAACGAGCTGGTTTTCGTTCGCGGTCTGGCGGTGGAGTCCGCCTGGCGGACTTCCGGCAGCCTCCCTGAACGGGGGTAATGGAGCCACGTGGAGGCATGACCATGTGTGGTCTGGCCGGTTTCCTGACAGGTAACTCCGGAGTGCCGCTCGTGGAGGCGACGGTACGGAGGATGCTTGCCCCGCTCGACAAGCGTGGGCCCGATGACGAAGGCGTCTGGCTGGATTCCGCGCTAGGTGTAGCACTCGGGCATCGCCGGCTGTCGATTCTCGATCTCTCGCCACTGGGGGCGCAGCCGATGCAATCGCCGAGCGGGCGTTTCATCATCGTCTACAACGGCGAAATCTATAATCACCGAGACCTTCGGCGGGAGCTCGAGGCTAGAGACTGGCGGTTCCGCGGGCATTCGGATACGGAGGTGCTGCTGGCCGCGGTCGAAGCCTGGGGGTTTCAGTCGACCGTCTCGCGGCTCCGGGGCATGTTCGCATTTGCGCTACTGGACCGTGTGTCCGGGGTGCTGCATCTCGCCCGGGATCGACTCGGTATCAAACCGTTGTACTACGGCAGCGTGCGAGGCTGTTTCGTCTTTGGCTCCGACCTTTCGGCGCTGAGGGCTATCCCGGAATTCGATCAGCCCGTGGACCGGCGCGCCCTGACCCTGTTTCTCAGGCATGGCTACATCCCCGCGCCATTGTCCATTTACGAAGGGATCAGAAAGCTTCCGCCGGGACACGTTCTGAGTGTGAACGTGAACGAGGCGGGCATAGAGGGCCGGCCGTCGCCCTACTGGTCGCTCGCGGATGCGGTCAGGCGGGGCTATGAAGACCCTTTCACCGGTACCGAAGACGAGGCGCTGGATACGCTCGAGTCGCTGCTGGCGGAAGCGGTCAGGGTCAGGCTGATCGCGGATGTTCCGCTGGGCGCGTTCCTCTCCGGTGGCCTCGATTCGACTGCGGTTGTCGCTCTCATGCAGGCGGTGAGTGACAGGCCGGTACGTACGTTTACCATCGGTTTTCACGAGACCGGCTTCGACGAGGCGAAAAGAGCGAAATCGGTGGCCGAGCATCTCGGCACTGACCATACGCAGGCGTACCTTTCCGCCGCCGACGCCCTGGACGTCATTCCGAGCCTGGGAACGATGTTCGACGAGCCATTCGGTGACTCCTCACAGATCCCGACGTTTCTCGTTTCCCGGCTCGCCCGGCAATCGGTAACCGTGGCGTTGAGCGGTGACGGCGGTGACGAGTTGTTCTGCGGCTACCGGCGCTATCACAAGGCCTCGAGCCGGTGGCGGGCGTTGAGCATGGTGCCCGCGGGAGTGCGCGGCACCCTGGCGAATCTCCTGCGCCCGGGAGAGCCTGCCACGTGCGAGGTATCCGGCGACGGTTCGCTGTCGGCCGCGTTGGCGAATCGCTTCGCGGTTCCCGGCCGAAAGCTCAAGGGGGTGGCGGAGACGCTTTCCATGCCGAGCCCGGACGTGCTGTATCGACAGCGCTTCATCTCGCAGTGGCGGGATCCGGTGTCGGTGGTTCGCGGCGGCGTGGAGCCCGAAACAGTCTTCAATGGCATGGCGGACCCGGACGTGCCCCTGGCATTCGAGCACCGCGCCATGTTCCGGGATTCAATCGCATACCTGCCGGACGACATTCTCACCAAAGTCGACCGGGCCAGCATGGCCGTGAGTCTCGAGGCTCGCGTGCCCATGCTCGATCACCATGTGGTGGAGTTCGCCTGGCGCCTGCCGCTGTCCATGAAGGTCGATCGCACGGGTGGCAAGCGTATATTGCGCCGCCTCCTGGCGCGCCGGCTCCCGCAACAGCTGATCGCGCAGGACAAGAAGGGCTTTTCGATCCCGCTATCGGCGTGGCTTCGGGACGGGCTTCGCGACTGGGCCGAGGATCTGCTGGATGAGCGACGGCTCTCGGAACAGGGTTATCTCGATCCGGCGGTGGTGCGCCGGACCTGGCAGCAGCATCTGGCTGGCACCCATGCCTGGCAGCACCAGTTGTGGAGTGTGCTGATGTTTCAATCATGGCTGTCACGGCGATGACCGTCGCGGCAGCTTGCCGGCCGCAAGGCTCGCGTCGGGGAGGGTGTTGTCCGTGACCGGGGAATTTCGTCGCGTCGGGCGATCGGGCCGACGGTCCGGCGGTGCCCTGTTGTTGCTCAACTCGCTCACGGTCGGCGGGTCGGAAACGAAGATCGTTGCCATTGCGAATGCGTTGCACCGTGTGGGGGCACCCGTTCACATCGCCTACCTCAACGGCCCCGATCCTCTGCGAGCGCGTATCGACCCGGCCATTCCCGTCATCCCCCTCCATCGAAAGGGGAAATTTTCGCCCGGTTCCGTGATTCGGTTGGCGAAGTACACCGTGTCCCGCGAAGTCGGACGGATTGTCACGGTCAATCTCCACCCGTTGATCTACGCCCATCTCGCGGCGCGTATCGTCGCTACCAAGCCGGCCGTAATCGCCCTGGTGAATACCACGGTTCACCGTAGCGCTCGCGATCGGGCGTTCATGCGCATCTATGCGCCCCTGCTCAGGCATAGCACCCGGGTCGTGTTCGGGAGCGAATCGCAGGCGGCAGCATGGGTCGAGGCGTACCGGTTGAACGCCGGGCGTTGCCTGAGCGTATTCAATGGCATCGACACCGACCATTTCGCTCCCTGGTGCGATCCGGCGCGTGAGCAGTCGATGCGCCGAGATCTCGGTTTCCATGCAGGCGATTTCGTCCTGGGCACGGTCGGCGCCATGCGCCCCGAAAAGGGGCATGCTGACCTCATCATGGCAGCCTGCGAATTGCGGCGGTGTGGACTGGCCGCGCACGTCCTGCTGGTCGGAGATGGACCCTGTCGCGGGCAGCTCGAGCGCTATGCGCAGCAATGCGGTGTTGCCGAAATCACCCGCTTCGTCGGACCGGTGGAGGATGTCAGGCCCTTACTCGCGGCCATGGACGTGTTCGTGTTGCCGTCCGTCGCTGTCGAGACGTTCTCGAACGCGGCGCTGGAGGCGATGGCGATGGCAAAGCCGGTGGTGCTCAGCGACATCGGTGGAGCGAGGGAAATGATTGCCGATGGCACCAGCGGTCTGATTTTCCCCGCCGGTGATGTGGAGGCGCTGGCTCGATCGCTGCGCACACTGGAGTCGAACCCGGCATACCGGGACTGCCTGGGCCGGCAGGCCAGGGCGCGCGTGTGCGAGCGCTTTTCGTTCGATCGGATGTTCCGGGATTACGAACAATGGGTATTCGAGGACCGGGAGATTCCGGCGATGGCGGTTACGTGATGATGACCACGGTAGGGACGTGAACGGCCCATGAGCGCTGCAGAGCAAATACCGGATTCGCGGTTTGTATTCGTTGTCGGCGTTGCCCGAACCGGGTCGAAGATCTACATGACCATGCTCAACCGGTTCTCGGAAATCGACATCGTCAACGAGCTTCACTACCTCGCCCCCCGGTTCATTCGCCGTGACTTCGTCACCACCGTGCAGCGTCGGTTGGGGAGCCGGCTGGAGGTGGCTTCCCCCGAGGCCCTCGTCAACGAGATGTTCTCTGCGCCACTGAACGGTACGTTCTGGCAGCCGCGTTCTTCGGGGTCGCTGGAGCAGCGGGTAACGGATTTGAACCGGGACACCCTGGTTCGGCGCCTTTCGACAGGCGTTACTACGCCGGCGCGGGTGATGCGCGTACTGCTGGAAGAGCACGCGCGTGTCGCCGGCAAATCGAGGCCCGGGGCCAAATTTCCCGTGGATATCAGCCGGGTGCCGACCCTCCTGGAGTGGTTCCCCGGGGCCAGCGTCATTCATCTCGTGCGCGACCCGAGGGCCATCTATTCATCGATGATCGCGCGTGATGTGCGTGTGTTCCGGGGAAACTGGCGTCAGCAGGCCGCCGCACGGTCCGGACGACTCGCCTACCTGGTGCACCAGTATCGACTGGCCGCGCGGGTGCACCGTCGGAACGCCGCGAACCCTGCCTATTACCTTTCCCGCTTCGAGGACCTGATCGTCATGCCTTGCGAGAGCGTCCCGTTGCTGTGCGATTTCCTCGGCATCGAGGTGATGGCTGACATGTATCAGCCTCCGGGAAAAGACTCGTCGTTTCGCAAGGACGAGAGCACGGGATTCGATGTCGGCGCCGTCGATACCTGGCGCGAGTATCTGGATCGCCCCTCCCGCCGTCTAATAGAGACGCTCTTGAGCCGGGAGATGGCGATATTCGGTTATGACACGTTCACGCCCAGGAACCCGAGGAACGCGATCGATGGTATTTGACCCTGGAGTGGACGGTGCGGCACCCGCGCAGGCAGGTGACGCGGGTGAGCGTCCGTTGAAGGTTCTGCTGCTGGTCCCGGACCCGAGCCTTGCCGGCGGTGTCGGCCAGTTCCTGCGAACCCAGCTCGAGCACCTTTCCGCCAGTACGTGTGCCGAGACCATGGTAATCGGCCGCCGCGGCACCGATCGGTGGAGCGTGCAGGCAGCGGTGCGCCCGCTCGCCGATTGCCTGCGTCTGGTGGTGCGTGCGTGGATGGGCCGCTATGACCTTCTGCACGTCAATCCGTCCATGGCCTATCGCGCCGTCGTCAGGGATGGCCTGTTCCTGGCGGTCGCGCGCTTTGGCGGACTGCGCACGGCGGTGGTGTTCTTTCACGGCTGGGATCCACAGGTGGCTGACTGGATTGGCCGTTCGTGGTGGCGGCGGCGGATGTTTCGCGCCACCTATGGTCGTACGAGTCACGTCTTCGTGCTCGCGGAGTCGTTCAAGCAGCGCCTGATCGGCCTCGGCGTCAAACCGGCGAACGTGGAGGTTATAAGCACGATGTTCGATGGCGCGGAGCTCGAGCGATGTGTCCGGCACGTCGCTCGAGCTCCGAATGCCCCCAGGCGCGTTCTGTTCCTCGCTCGTGTCGTGCCGGCAAAGGGCGTTCACGAGCTGCTGGACGCCTTCGTCCTGCTGCATCGCAGGCTCCCGTCGGTTGAGCTGGTGATAGCCGGTGACGGTCCGGAGCTCAATGCCGTTCGCGCAAGGGTCCGGGACTTGGGGCTGGAAGACGTCGTTCAATGTCCCGGCTTCGTTTCCGGGTCCGAAAAGGCGCATTGGCTTGCCGCCTCAGACGTGTTCGTCCTGCCCACCTACCACCCCGAGGGCTGCCCTGTGGCGTTGCTCGAAGCCATGGCCGTGGGGCTTCCGGTGGTTGCCTCGAGCGTGGGCGGTATTCCCCACATCCTGGAGGATGGCGTCAACGGCGTCGTGCTCGAGGCCATTACCGCTGAGGCCATTTGTTCGGCGCTAGAGGCAGTGCTCATGGACGATGACGCGCGTCGCAGAATCGGTGAGTGCAATCGACAGACGGCGTGGCGCCTGTATGAGGCGGGCGCGGTTACGGGAGCCATAGAAGTGCGCTATCGGGCGGCCATGGCGGTAGGCACCGAGAGACGTTCGAAATCGTCCAAAGGGGGCAGATCATGAAACGACCGAATCTGGAGATCATCACTTCGCGAGAGGAGGAGCTGCGGCTGCTTTCCCGGTTCGTCAGGGACTATGGGGAATCGCACCCGCATATGAAGATACTCGAGGCGGGCTGCGGACGGCGGTGGTTGCTGGATCTGGACGATCTGAAATACACGCTGGTGGGTATTGACGTTGACGAGGACGCATTGAAAATCCGCATGGATGAGACAAAGGACCTGGATGACGCCATGGTCGGTGATTTGCGTGTCATTGATATCCCCGATGAGGAATACGACGTCATTTTCTGTTCCTTTGTCCTGGAGCATATCGACGGCGTGCAGGAAGTGTTGTCCAATTTCGTTCGTTGGGTGAAATCGGATGGTCTGATCATCATAAGAGTCCCTGACAGGCGTTCAGTGTTCGGGTTCGTGACCCGGTACACGCCACTTTGGTTCCACGTGTTTTATCGGCGGTTACTGGACGGGCGTAACCAGTCCGGCGTTCCGGGGTATGGGCCGTACCCGACTGTATACGATAAAGTGCTATCGCCAGAGGGCATTCGTGAATTCTGCCTTGCGAATGATCTGGATATTCTCGGGGAGTACGGGATGGCAACGTTTCTCACCAAACAGACGGCAGGTGCTCGTGTCGAACGCGCGGCAGCGAGGCTGATTGGTACCTTGAGCATGGGCCGTCTCGCGGCGAGCCACTCGGGGCTCACATATGTCATCAGAAAACGGCGCATCGTCACGGTCGCATCCATCGGGGCCGACCGCGCGGCAACCGGCATCGTCTGATGTGATCGTGACCCGCGTTTGTAGAGACTTGCATTTTGATTTGTGCTGCGACGCCAATGGCGCTGAGAAGCCCTGTCGGGGCGATAGACGACATTCACGATGAAGGTGGCACGGCTCCATCAAGTGCGCTCTGTGACGCCGCTGGCGCGGTGTCGCCGGAAGTACATGCCCCACGTTGCCGGTGGTACGCGGCGTGAAGGTGTTCGAGCGTTTGTTCGCAAAGCGCCTCGACGGCAGGGGTTAGCGTAATGCTCGGCGATGTGATCGAAGACGCATTGATGAAACGAGCGCACCGCCCGCTCTGATCCAGCCCCAGGCGTGAGAAGACCCAGGCCAGCTCGCTCACCGGGCTTCGGGCGAGTGTTTCGTAGTTCACGATAGTGATTTGGTCTGCCTCACTGAGACGCTTTTCCACGAAAATCTGGTTTCTCGCCCACCATACGAGGCAGGAAAGGTCCATGTCGGAAAGTTTTTGCGAGTATATGTCGCGCAAGACCTCCAGTGTGTAAGGCGACAACCCGTCCTCGAACCAACCGCCATTACCACTGCCTGTGCATACCTGACGAATGGCTTTCGTTGCACTCCCGAATTTCTTAAGTCGGGACAGTGCGACAGGTCTGAAATCCCGGTAAGCCCATATCGCTTTGCATGCCGGGAAATGCGTCAGGAAATCGTCGATTCTGTGGCTGTCACATATGGGTTTGAAGCAGCAGAACGCGGTCCTTGACGTTTGAATCAGCCCGTCGATTCTCTTGAAATCGCGGATCTGGAAGTCCTTGAAGGCAATGCTATCTCTGTGTTCGTCGAAAACCGTCGTGTCAGGATGCATGTGAAATGCATACATGATCATCGACGTGCCCGATCTCTGAGTGCCGAAGAGAAAGACCGGTGCCGCCCGGCGGCGTTGCTTGAACGGTTGTACGACACATTTCCTGGCGTCAGACAGGAAGACCGCTCTGCGTTGCCGGTCGAACAGGCGCTGAATCCTCATGCTGCAGTCTCCCGGACGGCGTGTGGTGGTGAGCACTGACCGCGCTCCGTGAAAGCGGTTGGCAGGCTCTCTATCAGAAGAGACTAATAGATATTTCCGCGCTTGCCCGCCGACCGCTGTCAGGCTTGGACCGTGACGGGCGTTTCTCGGACGATGAGAGCGACTGTCGGGGTGACGTAGCCCGGAGAGACGTGAGGTGGGGTCGGAGATCGGCCGGGAGGGCGATGCCTCCCGGCCGCCATGCGCCTACTGAACCGTGATGTTCGTCGGCGGGTTCGGTGCCGCTGGCTCGTCAGTCGTGGTCGTGCCGTCGTCCGTGGTGCTTCGGCCTTCGACCTTGGCGGCATACTCGTGCAGCCACTCTTCGAGATTGGTGTAGCCGTCGCCGTCGCTGTCACCGCCGGGGTTGGACGGGAGGCTCAGGATACGCTGGTTCTTCGCGAGATCCGGCCAGCCACCGACCTCCGACTGGCTGTCGATGATGTGTCCGTTGCCATTGACCACCTCGTTGGCAATGCGCTGGTCCACACTGTCCCGGTCAGCCGGCCGGGCACCGGCATTGGCGACCACCCAGTCGAAGGCTTCGGAGGACGAGCGCGCGTTCAGGCCCGAGTTCCACGTCGGCGGCGACGAGGCCTTGTACGTGCTGTCCAGGCTAGAGCCGATATCCACCGCGGACCAGGGGTCCTGGCCGTCATAGCTCGGGGTGATGTTGTCTTCGACGTACACCTTGGAACCGGGTGTCATGTCGAGGCTACTCCCCTTTCCGCGCATCTTGATAGCCGAACCTGAAGTGTCTACGCCCGCCTTGTAGTAGTTGCCGACCAGGCTGTTCAGGGTGACGATGCCGTCATCGCCCTGCAGGTCCGTGCCCTTGCTGTCCCAGTTGTAGACGACGTTGTTCACGAAGACCAGCTCGGCGACGCGTGATAGTGGGTTGCGCTCCACGTTGTGGGCGAGCAAGTTACCAACCATCGTGATGCGGGTTTTCGAGGACGGACCGAATAGCGGCCCCTTGCTGTGTGGTCCCTTCGAGTGCAGGGAATCGTCGAGCGCCTCCGAGAAGATATTGGCCCGGAACGTGACATCACCGGCGTTCAGCCAGGTGTTCGCCAGCTGATCGATCGACCAGCTCAGGGAGTTGTGGTCGATGACGATGTCCGTGAGATCGTTGTCGGGATGTGCGATGCCGATCGGATTCCGCCGGTCCGGGTCCGGACCATTGGAGTCGTCGCCAGTGCGGAATCGCAGGTGCTGGACGAGAACATGACTGGTCATGATCTTCAGGCCCGCACCCCGGATGGTGATTCCGGGCGAGGGCGCTGTCTGCCCCGCGATCGTCAGGTAGGGGTTGCGAATCTTGAGCTTCTCGCTCAGGTGAATCGTCCCCGAGACCTCGAAGACGCACACGCGCGCCCCCGCGCCGTCGACACACTCCTTGAGGGACCCCGATCCCGAGTCGTTCAGGTTCGTGACGCGGTAAATGGCGCCATCGCGACCTGCCGGTGTGTCCATGCCGAAGCCCGCAGCGCCCGGAATGACGGGCAGGGCGAGCGCTTCGGATAGAGGAATCAGCAGGCACGCGATTCCGAGGGAGAATTGTTTGAGCCGGTGCCCGAAACTTCTTTTGTGAATGGCCATCAATGCCCTCCAGGTTAAAATGGAGTCAATTGGCGAGTGCCGCATCCTGTTTTCGCAGGAAATTTTCAGAAGGGCGGGCGCCATCCTTTTCGCCGCGGACGTTATTTCTCTTTTTGGTTAATACATTAGCGTCAACTCCTGACTGTCGGCACGCGAATATGCTTCTCCGCATATGGTTTGGCGTGGACGATAATCCGCTTGTGGGCTGCGACGAGTCCACGGCGCGCATTATACCGGCCGCCATCGGGGCGTATGTGACGGGCATCACTCCGGTGCCTGTGAAAGCCATCCCAAAAAAGTTAATTGGGTCAGTTGTTTGTGTTGTCGTTTGGCGACATGGGCCGTTTTGTTTGGCGAGCGTTATTGCCCGTTTTGTGTGGTGCGAGGTGGCAGGGCGCGAATCCGCAAGCCTCGTTCCAGCCCTCCGGGTGAGTGGGCGTTCACTGCCGGCCGGCGTCTGCGGCACAGCGTGAGACGGGACCTCACGGGGGCGGCCGCATCCCGGAGGCTTTTTTCTTCGCCCGCGTCCCCGCGCCCCGGTCACGCCAGTCGCGCCGGTCGGACGAGTGGTATGGCCCGGGAGGCGTCGAAGCGGTGAGCGGGCCGATGGGGGCTCCCGGAACGATTCGGGAGATGGGTCGGCGTGTGGTCCCGCGGAGGCGGAATCGGTGGCGGTGGTGAGCACGCCCGCGCCGCGACGGCGCGTTGTCGGCGCCGGCAACGTTTGACCGTGCTGCCGGGTGCCCCTGTGGGCATTGTCCACATGCGCGGGACGAGCGGTCGTGTTCATGTCAACACTGCGCCGGAGTCTGTTCTATATTTTTAAGGAAGCAGTCCTCATGCCTTGTGTGAAGTTTGTCACATAAGACGCATGGCGTCGGCGGTGGGTCTAGCGGGGCAAATAACCAACGGTAAAGGAGCTGTGGCCATATGGCGCGCCGGGCAACAGTGGACCTGTCGGTTGTGGTGCCGGTCTTCAACGAAGAGGACAGCGTGGCACCTTTGCACGAAGCGTTGGTCGGTGCGCTGGATCCCACCGGGCTCCACTACGAGATTCTCCTCGTCGACGACGGAAGCGGGGACCGGAGCCTGGAGCGAGTCGTCGAAATCGCGCACCGCGATGCACGCGTGCGTGCCATCAAGCTGAGGCGAAACTACGGTCAGACACCGGCCATGGAGGCGGGGATCCAGGAGGCGCGCGGCCGGATCGTGGTTACCATGGATGGCGACCTGCAGAACGATCCGGTGGATATTCCCCGTTTTCTCGAGAAGATCGATGAAGGCTACGATATCGTCGTGGGTTGGCGTCACGAACGCCAGGACAAGCTTTTGTCCCGAAAAGTGCCCTCGCGTATAGCCAACTGGCTTATCGGCAAGGTCACGGGCGTCCCTATCAAGGACAATGGGTGTTCGCTCAAGGCGTACCGCAGTACGGTCATAAAAGCCGTCCCGCTGTACTCGGAAATGCACCGCTTCATACCCGCGATGTCTTCCACCGTGGGCTCGCGAATTGCCGAGATAAAGGTGAGGCATCACGCACGCAGATTCGGAGAATCCAAATATGGGCTGTCGCGAGTCTATAAGGTTCTCCTCGACCTCCTCGTGATCAAAACGCTGATTTCTTTCGCCTATCAGCCAATGGTGTGGTTCTGTGCGCTGGCATTGCCGGCCGCGGCGGCCGGTTTCGCTCTGCTGGCGTATTCACTGCTGGGCGCGATCGTCGGTGGCGGCGATTTCTCGCTGCCCCTGGCGGGTAGCGGCGTTTTGTTCTGTGCGCTTGCGATATTTCTGCTTTTCGGGGGCGCGATCGGGGAGCTCGTCTCCCGAACCGCTCATGCATCGATGTGGTCGACGGCACTGGTTACGGCAAAGGTTCGACAACCGAATATCGACGCGGCTGTCGACGGAGATCGGGGGTGAGGGCCATGGCAGACGGTCGGGAACAGTCATTCGGTAGCGTGTCCGTTGTTATTCCAGTATCGGACAGGTACGACACCCCGGAAGCCCTCTACGAGGACTACCGCCGTGCGCTATCGTCGCTGAACGCGGAGTTGGAATTCATTTACGTAATAGACGGCCAGCGCGAAGCGGTCCAGCAATCGTTGCAAGCGCTACAGGCCCGGGGAGAGCCGATCCGGATTATCAGCCTGGGCCGGCGTTTCGGAGAAGCGACAGCGCTGTCGATTGGCTTTCGGCACTGTCACTCCGATGCGATCATCACGCTTCCGGCTTTCTATCAGGTCGACCCATCGGACCTGCCCAGGGTAGTTGCGGGGCTGGCGTCGGCCGATATGGTCACCGGGCGCCGCTGGCCCCGGGAAGACTCTCTGGTCAACCGCTTGCAGACCAGGCTCTTTTTCCTTCTGGTCTGGTTCCTCACACGAGCGAGCTTTCGTGATCTGGGCTGTAACGTGCGCGCCCTTCGGCGTCGGGTCTGTGACGAGGTCATGCTCTACGGGGATCAGCATCGCTTCCTGCCCGTGCTCGCGACGCACCAGGGATTTCGGGTTGCCGAGGTCGACCTTCGGCAATCCAAACGCGATCGCTTCCGTCGCGTGTATGCCCCTGGTATCTATGTGCGGCGGGTTCTGGATCTGCTGACCGTCTTCTTCCTGGTGCGATTCACCCGGAAACCGATGCGCTTCTTCGGCCTTCTGGGTACTGCAACGGCCGGAATTGGCGGTTTGTACGTGGTCTACCTGGTTTTCGAGCGGCTGTTTCTCGACGTCGCGCTGGCTGACCGTCCTGCTTTGCTGCTCAGTTCCCTGTTGGTCGTGTTGGGTGTCCAGATCTTCGCGATGGGGCTGATCGGTGAGCTCATCATCTTCACGCACGCCCGTCATCTGCAGGAGTATGCGATCGAGGCGATCGTCGATTCCGACGCGGAGTCGGGTGAGCGGGACGTGCGGCCACTCGAGGAGCAGGGCGGTCGAGCCGGAACGGCGGGCGTTTCGACGTGGGCGGTCTCAGGGGAATGATTGCGGCGGCGTCCAGAGGCACGGGCGGTAATGCTACAACCGCGTTACGGGGTTGCGCAGAGATCGTTGCCGCGGGTGAAGTGGGGCGATTCTCGTGGGCGCTCGCAATCGGGCTGTCGTTATCCGTGCTGGTGAGCTGCGCGCCGCTGCCGGACGTTGTCGAAACGCCGGACGAGGAGGCGGTAACGGTGCCGCTTCCCGGGAAGCCCGTGACGCCCTCGCCGCGAGTGGCGACCGGAAAGGCGAGACTATCCTGGGATGCGCCCAGGACCCGTACTGACGGGGCCTGTCTGAGTGACCTGGCAGGGTTTCTGGTGCGCTGGGGGACCGATCCGGATCGGCTGACTCGTGCCAGACGTGTCCCGGTCCAGGGGGCTGATTGTACCGCGACGGATCGCACCGCCGCCTGCGGTCGGGTGATGCGTTGCACCCACATGGTGAAGGGGTTGGCGCCGGCTACGTGGCATTTCGTTGTGCATGCGTACGACAGCCAATCGCGCCTGAGCGAGCCTTCCGGCATGGTCAGCAAAACGGTCGTGCCACCCCGCGCACCGCAGTCGGAATAAGGGAGTGGCGCACACGGCGTACCTATCGTGTCGTAATGGCCCGCCCCAGGCATCGTTGCAACCCTTCCGGTTCTATCCGGGGGCGCTAGGAGCCGTATTGGCCGGCTCAGTCACTCTGCGACCGTAGTACCGCTTGTGCCAGGCCCGTCGAACCCGCCGCCTGTCGACCAGATTGCCGCCCCCGCCTTGTAAGCAGACCGCACTCGTCTATTCTTGGGTTGGATGTCACGAAATGTGACGTGAGACACAGCAATATATAGCAATCAATGATCAAGAAATTGCCGCGTCAGGGTGTTAACCGCCCCTTGTGTCCTGGGGGCGCGATGGGGCGGGTGACTGTAATCCTGGCACATGTGCGTTGCTGCTACGCCGGGGCGCGGCCGGGTTTCGTGCTGTCGTCCCGGGAGGCGTCGATGGGGCCTTGGTGCGACGCTATCCGTGTGGAGACGGGTTGTGGCGTGCTCTGCGTTGAGATCGCCATGTCGCCGTCATGAACGAGGTGCGCCGGGATCCTTGGGGCGTTTGAGGGCAGGTGCGGGTCATGTACGAGGCGTTTTATGGCTTCCAGGGTGATCCATTCCGATTGACCCCGGATTCCCGGTTCTGTTTCGCGCATCGCAGCTTTCGTAAAGCGCGGGCTTATCTGGAGTACGGCATTCAGCGTTCGGAAGGCTTCGTCGTGGTGACGGGGGAGCCCGGTTCCGGCAAGACGACGCTGCTCGAGTATCTGCTCGCGGAATACGATCTCAGCGGGATAAACGTCATACGCCTGCTTCCCGGGCGCCTGGCCGACGGTGAGCTGGTGCGTCTGCTGGCCTATGAGCTCGGTATGGATGCACGCGGCCTGGACCAGGCCACGTTGCTACGCGAGTCGCTGCGTCGCCTTGAGGCCGTAAGCCGCGAGGGGCGACGCTCGGTGCTGATCGTCGACGAGGCGCAGGGCCTCTCCGAAGAGTCGCTGGAGGAGCTGCGCGCGCTCACGAATTTTCAGGACGGCGATCGTCCGCTGCTTCAGGTATTCCTGCTGGGGCAGCCGAAGTTGCGCGAGCTGCTTCAGCGGCCGTCTCTCGAGCAGCTTCAGCAGCGTTTGATCGCCGCCTGTCGCCTGGAGCCGTTAACCGTCGAAGAGACACAGGCCTATGTCGAGCACCGCTTGCGACTGGTCGGCTGGCGACCGGGGCGGCCAGCCATCGACGCCAGGCTCTACGGTGTGACCAATCGAGCCACCGGCGGTATCCCGCGCCGCGTCAACCACGTGATGTCACGTCTGTGCATGCACGGTTACGTGGAGGGGCGTATGACGCTTGGGCCCGAGGACATGCGTGCCGTGCTGGAGGAGCTCGGCGACGATCACCTGTTGCCGGCTGGTTGCGATGTGGAATGGATGATGGTTCCCGCGAGAGCGGGCGGTGGCCCGGCGTCGTCGCCGGAGGTCCCGACACAGAGCGCGTCGCCGTATCCGCCACGAGCACAGTCGCCAGTGCCGTCGCCACGGCGGCGGCCTCCGCCGCGTCGACCGGGTCCGGTTTCGGCCGTACCGGCTTCCGGCGCCGAACGCGCTCCGGGGGGTGGCGGTGGAGCCCGGCGCCCGGGGCGGCGCGCTCATCACCCGGTGCAGTGGGTGCTGGCGGCGGTGCTGGTGGTGCTTCTTGGTGGAGGCGGGGTGTGGTGGGCGGTGAATGGCATCGGCGCCGGCGATCGGTGGGGGCGCTTCGAGGTGCCGGGTTGGTTGAGTTTGCCCGGGAGCGTCGAGCTGCAGCGCGGGGCGGAGTCCGGGAGTGATGAGCTGGGTGTCGGGCGGGGTCCGTATCCGGGCTAGGGGCGGCGTCTGAAGGGCGTGCGGCGGCGGATGTCGGGTCCGTGGAGGGGTGCGGAAGGAGCCGTTCCCGGAGGTGGGAGATGGCCAAGAACGACGAGCCTTTGCTGGTTGTCGAGGACGATGCCGACTTGTGCAACCAGCTGCACCGGTGTTTTCGGGGTTACCGAGTATTGTCCGCCGGGGACGCGGCACAGGCGACGGAGGCCATGCGAGCCATCGAGCCGCCGGTCGTGTTGTTCGATCTCGGCCTGTCTGCTGGCCGGGGAGGAGTGGAGCAGCGGGTTGCCGCGCTCGGCGAGCTGCTCCGGCGCTGGCCCAGGACCAAAGTGGTGGTCATCGCTGCCGGTGATGAGCGTGAGTATGCGCTCAAGGCCGTCGATGACGGCGCCTATGACTTCTGCGAGAAGCCTCTGGACGCGGAGGCGGTGAGGCTGGTCGTGGCGCGTGCCCGCAGGCTCCACCAGATCGAGGAAGAGAATCGTCGGCTGGTGCGTACGTCTTTCACGCCCTTGCCGGGTATCATCGCCGCCTCGCCGGCGATGCTCGAGGTCTGCCGTCTGATCGAGCGCCTCGCACGGGTTGGCGCGACGGTGTTGCTTCAAGGGGAAAGTGGCACGGGCAAGGAAGTGCTCGCCCGCGCCCTGCATGCATTGGGGCCGCGAGCGGACCGCCGCTTCGTGGCGATCAACTGCGCCTCCATTCCCGAGAGCCTGCTGGAGAGCGAGTTGTTCGGTTACGAGCGCGGCGCTTTCACCGGGGCTGTGCGGCGGACCACTGGGCGGATCGAGTACGCCGACGGTGGAACGCTGTTTCTCGATGAGGTGGCGGACCTGCCGCTGCCCCTGCAGGCCAAGCTGTTGCGCTTTCTCCAGGAGCGTGTGGTGGAGCGGCTCGGCGGCCGGGGAGAGATTCCCGTGGACGTGCGTGTGGTCGCCGCCACGCACGATGATCTCGAATCGATGATAGCCGCCGGGACGTTTCGCGAGGACCTCTATTACCGCCTCTGCGAGATCTCCGTGCGTATACCGCCGCTGCGTGAACGTTCGGGGGATGCCGCTTTGCTCGCCCATGCGCTTCTGCGCCAGTACGCGCGCAGCGACGGCCGTGCGGTGACGGGGTTCACTGTGGATGCTCTGGCCGCGATCGATGCGTACGGGTGGCCGGGTAATGTGCGAGAACTGGAGAACGTCGTGCACCGTGCGGTGATTCTCGCCGAAGACCGGGAGGTGAGCGCGACCCATCTCGGGCTCGATGCTGCCGGTGATGGCGCCGGGCGCCCTTTGCGGCTACGCGAGGCGCGCAACGAGGCGGAACGCGCGACGGTCGCCCGGGCCCTTGGCCTGGCAAACGGCAACATTGTGCGCGCCGCGGAGTTGCTCGGTGTGAGCCGGCCAACCGTGTACGCGTTGCTCAACAAGTTCGGCATGAGAGCGGGGTGCGAGTAAAAGACACGCGGACGGTCGCGTGACCAGCGCTGGCGTCGGGTCCATGTTCTTTTAGACGATGGGGTGTTCCCCGGGGAGGGCCGGAGTAATGGTGGTATCGGTGACTCATCGGCTTGGCCCGGTGCTATGCATTGTGGGGGCGCGGCCCAATTTCATGAAGATGGCGCCGTTGTTGGATGCGTTCGCGAACGCGCCGTCGTCGATTCCCTGTCGCCTGATTCACACCGGGCAGCACTACGATGTCTCCATGAACGAGCAGCATTTCCGGGCGCTCGACCTGCCGCACCCGGCGGTGTGCCTCGAGGTCGGCGGCGGCAGTCATGCCGTGCAGACCGCGGAGATCATGCGACGGTTCGAGCCGGTGGTGGCTGCGGAGGCGCCGTCGGCCGTGCTCGTGGTCGGCGACGTCAACTCCACGCTCGCCTGCGCTCTTGTCGCCGCCAAGCTCGGGGTGCCGGTCATCCACGTGGAGGCGGGGTTGCGTAGCTTCGACCGGCGTATGCCTGAAGAGATCAACCGGGTGCTCACCGACCAGATCGCGGAGTTGCTGTTCACCACGGAAGTGGCCGCCGGTGACAACCTCGTGCGCGAGGGAGTCGACGCCGCGCACATCTATTTCGTCGGTAACGTGATGATCGACTCGCTCCATCGCTGCCTGCCTCTGGCCGTGCCCGCTGCGGACACCCTGGCCGAGTCGGGTCGCGGAGCGCCGGCCGCATACGGACTGGTGACACTGCATCGGCCTTCCAATGTGGATGATCCGGTCGTCCTTGCACGATTGCTCGACGTGCTCGCGGCCTGCAGCGATGAGCTGCCCCTGGTGTGGCCGTTGCACCCACGAACCCACGCGCAACTCGAGGCGATGGAGTTGATGCCGCTGCTCGATCGGCCCGGGCTCCACGTTCTGCCGCCGGTGGACTACCGCCGCATGCTGGGGTTACTGCGTCAGGCACGTCTGGTATTGACGGACTCCGGCGGCCTGCAGGAAGAAAGTACCGCTCTCGGCATTCCCTGTTTCACGTTACGCGAGAACACCGAGCGCCCTGTGACCGTCTCCGAAGGGACGAACACCGTTGTGGGAACCGACCCCGGGGCGATTCGTGATGGCGTGGCGGCGGTGCTGGCGGATCGCGGCAAGCGAGGCCGCATCCCTGCCGGGTGGGATGGCAGGGCGGCTACGCGAATTGCCGAGGTTCTGCAGCGCTGGCTCGCGGCGCGTTACCGCGACGTGGCGTGACGTAGCTGTGCTCAGGGTGTGGCGCTTATGCGGTAGATGGCGCCGCGGTAATCGTCGGAGACGAGCAGCGCACCATCGGGCATGACCTGCACATCCACCGGGCGCCCCCATATGTCGCCGTTGTCGAGCAGCCAGCCCGAGGCAAAGGGCGTGTACGCGTCGTCCTCCCCGGCGAGCGCTGCCTGCGGGTCGACCCGCATGACACGGTAGCCGATACGTTCGCTGCGGTTCCAGGAACCGTGTTCGGCGATGTAGATGTGTCCGCGGTAGCGTTCGGGGAAAGCGTTGCCGTCGTAGAAACGCATGCCGAGAGCGGCGACGTGCGGGCCCAGCTTCTGGACCGGGGGCACATAGTCCGCACACACGCCGGGGGCTCCGTAATCCGGGTCCGGGAGGTCGCCGCCGTGGCAGTACGGAAAGCCGAAGTGTTGTCCGGTAGTGGTGAGGCGGTTGAGCTCGTCCGGCGGGCGGTTGTCACCGAGCAGGTCACGGCCATTGTCCGTGAACCAGAGCGCCCCCGACCGGGGATGCCAGTCGAAACCGACCGAATTGCGTACCCCGCGAGCGATGATCGTCTGCTCGCCAGTTGTCGGGTCGACCCGGCGTATCTGCCCGTAATCTTCACAGACGTTGCAGGGGGCGCCGAGCGCGACGTAAAGGCTGCCCTCCGGGCCTGCCGCCAGGTAGCGCCAGCCGTGATGGCCGTAGTCCGGCAGCTCGGCGACCGGCTCAGGTTGCGGGGGCTCGCCGAGTCGCGACTCGATGCCCGCAAGGCGCACGATGCGGTCGATGAACGCGACGTACAGGTCGCCGTCAATGAACGCCACGCCATTCGGCGACTTCCCGGCCCCGTCGATCAGGCGCCACTGGGCGTCGCTGCGGCCATCGCCGTCGCGGTCCTGCAGTGCGTAGACGTTACCGGCGCTGCGGCTGCCGACGAACACCGTGCCTTCGTTACCGAGCGTCATGCTGCGGGCGCCGGGTACGCTTGGCGCGAACATGTCGATTTCGAAGCCGGCGGGGAGCTCGATACCCGCGAGTCGCCGCTCGTCGGCACCGCTGCAGGCGCTGGCGAGCAGCGTCAGGCTGATGAACATGATGGGCCCGAGCGCTGCGCTGTGCCGCTGTATCCACATGGGCGCCGCAATCTCCTCTACGATAGGGCTTGACGCATGCCCCGCAGTATGTAGAATTTCGCGACCTGACGCGATGATCGCAGCTCAAGCGCGGATCGCGGCATACAAGTTAATCGGAGGGATACCCAAGCGGCCAACGGGGGCAGACTGTAAATCTGCTGGCACAGCCTTCGGAGGTTCGAATCCTCCTCCCTCCACCAGACAAGATAGCGCGGGAGCGGCGCGCCGGTTCTACGCGGGTGTAGTTCAATGGTAGAACCTCAGCCTTCCAAGCTGATGACGTGGGTTCGATTCCCATCACCCGCTCCAGAAGCGAGAAAAGAGCAAAGATAAAAGAGGTAAGTACGACAGTGGCCGACTTTGAGCTTTTATCTTTTATCTTTGCTCTCGATGCCCAGGTAGCTCAGTCGGTAGAGCACATCCTTGGTAAGGATGAGGTCACCGGTT
>CAZHBN010000031.1:0-23191 GCA_964530405.1 uncultured Ectothiorhodospiraceae bacterium | reverse complement strand
CCGGCCCTCGAGCACCAGCGAGACGATCACCCCGAACACCAGTGCCCAGAACGGCGAGCTGATACCCAACAGGCTCACGTTGCTCATGGCGACGACCAGCGCCACGAAGGCACCGATCTGGTGGCCGCGATCCTTGGCGAAGGCCTGCTGGAAGGCGATGAGCAGCACGCTGACCATGGCGAGCCCGCCCACCACGGCGATGAGCGCCTTGGGCAGTGCCAGCACGAACGGCACCGCCGCACCGGCCACGAGCCCGAAGCCGCCGAACAGCACGCCGTTGATGACGGTCGCGGCGAAGCGCTTGTCCTTGTCGTCGCCGGCCTCGTCCGACGAGCAGATGGCAGTCATGGGGCCGGCGATATTGGCGTTGTGGCCGCCCAGCGCACCGGCGAGGATGCCGCCGATGCCGCTGACCACCGTCATGGCGTTGACCGGCGGACGGTAGCCCTCCGCCATCAGCACGCCACTGGCCTGGGCATTCTCCGCACCGATCACCAGCACGGCCAGCGGTACCGAGATGGCCAGGAACCCGTCCAGGGTGAACGCCGGCGCGGTGAATGCCGGCGCCGTGAACGCGAGATCCACCTCGGCAGGCTGCAAAAGCCCCGACATCAGCGCCGCCGCCAGACCCACCAGCAAGGCGGCGAGCACCGGCGGCACGGCGCGTACGAAGCGGGCGGCGAGCAGGAATGCCGCCACCGCGGAGCCGGCCACCAGCGGCGCGTTACCCACGGCCTCCACCGCACCGACCCCGAAGCGGATCAGCGCGCCGGCGATCATCGCCATCACGATTGGCATGGGCAGCCAGCGCATGATTCGGCCCACGAGGCCGCTCAAGCCGAGTAACAGGACCAGGACGCCGCTCATGATGAACGCGCCCACCGCCTCGTTGAAGCTGATGCTGGCGAGTGCGCCGACCATGATCGCGGCGCCGGGGATCGAATAGGCGCCGGTGATCGGCTGACGATAGCGCAGTGCCATCAGCAGGCTGATCAGCCCGCCGAGGAAATAGATGGCGAACAGCCACGCGACGGTCTGGCCGCTGCTGAGATTCCCGGAGTCCGCCGCGCTGATGACGATCAGCGCCGGCCCCGAGCAGCCGAAGATGGCCGCCACCGTGCCGGCGCTGAAGGCCTTGAGCGTGAGCGCTCGTGGCAGCGCGGCCAGGCCCGCACGAAAGCTGCCCTCGCTAGGGGACATGGTGGACTCGCCGTGATTGTCGATACTCATGATCCTCTCCTCCCCGCGTAAGGCCACCGCATCAGCGGCCGCGGAACTCCGCCTTGCGCTTCTCGCCGAACGCCTCCACGCCCTCGCGGAAGTCCTCCGAGGCGCGCAGGCGGCTGTAGCAGTGCCCTTCGAGCTCGATGGCGGTCGCCAGCGTGGCGTTTTCGCCGTCGTTCAACAGGCGCTTCGCCGTGCGCTGGGCGAGCGGCGAGAAGCCGCGGAGCTCGTCGACCAGCTCGTCGGTCGCCGCCTCGAGCTCGGCGTCGGCCACGCACTCGACCGCAATGCCCCACTCGTGGGCCTGCTCGCCGCTGATGCGCTTCGCGCGCATGACCATGTGCTTGGTACGGGCGATGCCGATCATTTTCTGCAGCCGCGCCGAGCCGCCCGAGCCCGGAATCTGGCCCAGGTTCTGCTCCGGCAGCGCGTAGCGGCAAGTCTCGCTCGCGATGCGGAAGTCGCAGGCGAGCGATAGCTCGAAGCCCACGCCGAAGCAATAGCCGCGATTGGCGGCGATGACCGGTTTCTCGCAACGCTCGGGGGCAGCGACGTTCCAGGCGAGCTTGGAGACGTGCTCGGGCGACGCCTCGAGAAAACCCTTGATATTACCGCCGCTGGAGAAGTGCTCTCCGGTAGAACGCAGTACTATCACGCGCACCCCGGGGTGTTCGTCCAGGGCCTCGAAGACCTGGCGGAGCTGATTGCGCTGGGGCATGGAAACCACGTTCAGCGGCGGGCGGTCGAGCACGATGTCAGCGCGCTCGCGTGCGACATCCACTTCGACTCGGAAGCCGTCGAAGGTGGTCCCGAGGAAGTTATCAATGCTTTCGTAATCCATCGTTCTACCTATGTCTGACTGTGCGGCGCTCAACCGGCGCGTTCCACTTCGTATCGGTGCGCCGTCAGCTCGCGGCGCAGAATCTTGCCCACTGCGGACTTGGGAATCTCCTCCACGAAGACGTAGCGCCGCGGACGCTTGAAGTTGGCGAGCCCGGAGTCGAGGCAGTGATCGTTGAGCGTTGCCTCGTCCACAGCCTCACGACGCTTGATGAACGCCGTCACGACCTCGCCCCACTGCTCGTCGGGCAGCCCCGCCACTGCCACCTCGGCAACCGCGGGGTGAGTGGACAGGGCGTTTTCCACTTCCACGGGGCTGATGTTCTCGCCACCGGTGATGATCAGGTCGTCCACGCGCCCGGTGACGAAGAGATCGCCGTTGGCGTCGAAGTAGCCGGTATCGCCGGTGAAGTACCAGCCTTCCCGCAGCGCCTTCTCGTCGGCGTCAGGGCGGTTCCAGTAACCCTCGAAGGCCTCGTCACCGGCGAGGTCGGCGATGATCTCGCCCTCCTCGCCCGCACCGCAGCGTTGCTCGGGACTCTTCGCGCCGATGGGCACCACGCGGATGCGCTGATTGAGCGCCGCCCGCCCGGAGGAGCCGGGCTTGGCCGATGCCTTCTGATCGATGGTGAAGGTATAGATTTCGGAACTGCCGTAGTGGTTGACGAAAAGCCGCGGCTGGAACGCCGCTTCTACGCGCTGCATCAGCCCCGCGCTCATGGGCGCACCGGCGAAACCGATCTTCTCCACGCTCGCCACCCGCTCGCGAGCGAAGTGCTCGTGCTCGAGGAGCATGTGGTAGAGCGTCGGCACCAGGTAGAGGTTGGTGACCCCCTCGCGCTCGATGGCATCGAGCGTCGCGCCGGCATCGAAACGCGGCACGCAGACGAAGTGCCCGTCCACCAGCGCCATGGCGAGCAGCGAGCGCACGCCCATGGTGTGGTAGAGCGGCATCACGCCGAGCGTGCACTCGCCGTGGCCGTAGAGATTCTGCGCCACGTGCGCGAGCGCGGCGGCACGCTCGGCGCGATGGCGGCGCGGCACGCCCTTGGGCCGGCCGGTGGTGCCGGAGGTGTAGAGCATCAGCGATATGTCCTCGGCGTTCGCGCGCAGCATGGTGCCGGTGGGCACGGCCGCCGCCAGCTCCGAGAACGGCGTCGCGCCGGGCGCTTGAACACCGTCGACCGCCACCCGGGGCAGACGGCTCGCGGCCGCGCACCGGCGCACCGCATCGGCGGCGGCATCGTCGAAGGCGATCGCCGAGACCTCCGCGTCGCGAATGCAGTAGTCGATTTCCTCGGGCTTGGAGCGCCAGTTGAGCGGGGTGACGATCACACCCGCGAACTGGCAGGCCCAGTGCAGCGTCGCCATCTGCCAGCGGTTCTGCATCACCACGAGCAGGCGGTCGCCCTGCCCCACGCCCAGGCTCTCCAGGCCATGGGCGACGCGCTGGATCTGCGAGAACCACTCGGCGTAGGTGAGCCGCCGGTCCCCGTCGCTGACGGCCAGCGCGCCGGGGCGGCGCTCCACCGTTGCCAGCAGACTGCGTCCGAGATCAAACATCGCTCCTCTCCTCCTGACTCCCACGCCGCTCGGCGGCGACTTCGAGGACGGCGCGCACGATGCCCGTGTACCCGGTACACCGGCAGAGGTGACCGGAGAGCATGTCGCGCACCTGCGCTTCGCTAGGATTGGGCTCCCGGCCGAGAAAATCGGCACAGGAATTGAGAATCCCCGCGGTGCAAAACCCGCACTGCAGGGCATGATTGCGTCGAAAGGCCGCCTGGAGATCGCCCAGACCGTCGCCCTCCGCCTGGGCCTCGACGGTCTCCACGCGCCGCCCCTCGGCCTGCACGGCCAGCATCAGGCACGAACGCGAGGCGATGCCGTCGACGAGCACCGTGCAGGCGCCGCAGACGCCGTGCTCACAGCCCACGTGGGTGCCGGTGGCCCCCAGCTCGTGGCGGAGAAAGTCGCTCAACAGGGTGCGCGACTGCGCGTTGCCGCTGCGCGCCCGCCCGTTCAGGGTCAGGCGCACGCGATGGGTGGTGTTGGCCTGGACCTTGAGCACCGGTTAACCCTCCGTCACCAGTCGATGCCCCAGCTCGCGCACGAGCTGGCGGCGGTAAGCGGCCGAGGCGTGCGGGTCGTCCTCCGCCCCCAGCGCCCAGGCGAGCTCGTTGAGCGCATCCACGAGGCCGTCGCCGCGCGGCAGCGACCGCACGACGGGCCGGTCGGCGACACCGCCGACACCGAGCCGGACCTCGTCGCGGCCGAGCACGGCGGCGAGCGCGACGATGGCGAAGTCGCCGTGGCGCATGGCCACCTCGGTGAAGCGGTAATCGGCGCCCGCCTGCGCCAGCGGAAAACGCACCTCGGTGATCAGCTCCTCCGGGCCGCGGGCGGTCGTCAGCACGCCCTGGAAAAACTCGGCGGCGGGCACGACGCGCTGTCGCCCGCGCCGCGTCTCGAGCACCACCTCGCCACCGAGGGCCGCCAGGCACAGCGGTAGCTCGGCGCTGGGATCGGCGTGCGCGATGGAGCCGCAGACGGTGCCGCGATTGCGTGTCTGGAAGTGCCCCACCCACGGCAGCGCCTGTGCCACCAACGGCACGCGCTCGGCGAGCCCCGGGTAGGCGGCGAGCTCCGCCTGGCGCGTGGCCGCGCCGACGCACAGCGAGCCGTTGCGCGCCTCGATGTAATGGAGATCGTCGACACCGGTGATGTCGATGACCAGCTCCGGCTCCGCCAGGCGCATGTTGAGCACGGCCATCAGCGACTGGCCGCCGGCGAGAATCCGGGCCTGCGAACCGGCATCGACGAGCAGCTCGATTGCCTCGCGGCGTGTCCGCGGGCGCGCGTAGTCGAACGCGGCGGGCTTCATCAGCGGCCTCCCTTGCGGCCCAGCAGGCCGGCAATCGTGTCGACGACGCGACGCCACGGCGACGGCGCCGATCCGCCATCGAGCTCCGCGGCGAGGCGGCTGAAGATCTGGCCCACGATCACGCGGGCAGCCCCCTGGAGCATGCGTCCGCCCACCGAGGCGAACTTGCCGCCGATGGCGGCCTCGTAGTCGTAATCGAGTCGCGTGCCGCCGTTGTCGAGGGCGGTGAGGCGAACCCGCGCGCTGCCTTCGGCCGTGCCCATGGCGCTCTTGCCCACGCCGGAGAGACGCAGGGCGTGGGGCGGGTCCAGATCGCTCAGGGTGACGCTCGCCTCGTAGCGCGCGCGGATCATGCCGACCCCCACGGTGACGTCGGCGCGGTAGGCGTTCTCGCCCACCGCCTGCAGGTCGTGGCAGCCCGGGATGATCGCCGCGAGGGTCTCCGGCTCCAGCATCCTGGCGAACACGGTCTCCGGCGGCGCGGGCAGCTCCACCGAGTCGCTGGCGCTCAGGGCGGAGCCGCCGGCGGCGGACGCCGCCGCCGGTTCCAGCCCCGCCGGCGGCGCCGGCTCGTCGATGCCGATCAGGGTGCGCACCCGGGCCGGGGTCAGGGGCAGCTCGATGTCCGCGCGGCCCAGCGCGTCGGCCACGGCGTTGGCGATGCACACCGGCGTGCTCATGTTGTTGCCCTCGCCCACGCCCTTGGCGCCCAGGGGCGTGAACGGCGACGGCGTCTCCATGTGGAGGATGACCGGCTCCGGCACCTCCATGGATGTGGGAATGAGATAGTCGGCGAGCGTGCCGGCGAGAAAGCTGCCGTCCTCGCCGTAGGCGAACTCCTCCATGAGCGCGGCGCCCACGCCCTGGGCGAAGCCGCCGCGGACCTGGCCGTCGACCAGCTCGGGATTGAGAATGCGCCCCGGATCGTGAAGGGTGACGTAGTGGTCCAGCGCCACCCGCCCGGTTACCGGGTCGATCTCCACGCCGCAGAAATCGAACACGAAGCCGTAGCACAGTGAGCTGTTGATATGGTCGCCCTCGTCGGGGGCGGCGAGCTCCGGCGGCGTCCAGAACGCGGTCTCGCGCAGGCCGCCGGTCTCGCTCTCCGGCAACAGCGCCGGCGACCAGTGCGCCGTGCCGGCGACGCGGTGGAACGACACCGAGCTTGCCTCGCCGCCATCGATGTGCACGCGACCATCGGCGAAGCGGATGGCCGCCGCCTCGACGCCGAACTGCCGCGCGGCGATGTCGGCGAGGCGCTCGCGCACCCGCATTGCCGCCTTGTGCACGGCACCGGCGACCGCTCCCGAGAACCGGCTGGAGTAATTGCCGGAAGCGATGGACCAGGGGTCTTTCTGCGTATCCAGCTCGACGTTGACCGTGATCGACTCGAAGGGGATGCCCAGCACGTCGGCGACCACCTGGGCCACGACGGTGCGGTGCCCCTGCCCCTGGGGCGTGGAGGAGACGTGCACGCTCACCGCCCCCAGCGGGTCCACGCTCACCGTCGCGGTGCTCACCGCGCCGTTCTTGGGGCCGGCCTTGCGCCGCTCCTCCGGGGTCATCACCGTGGTGATGTAGCCCATGTTGGAGATGGACGGCTCCACGGCCGCGCACAGGCCGATGCCGTAGAGCCGGCCCTCGCGGCGGGCGGCCTCGCGGCGCTCGCGCAGGCTCTGCAGGCCGCCCTGGCGCACCGCCAGGTCCACCGCGGCCTGGTAGTTGCCGGAATCCAGCAGCGAGCCCGCCGGCGCGCGGTAGGGGAAGGCGTCGGCGGGCACGAGGTTCTTCCGAATCACCTCCAGCGGATCGAGGTCGAGCGTGACGGCAATGTGCTGCATCAACCGCTCGAGGGCGTAGTACACCTGCGGCCCGCCGAAGCCGCGGTTGAGCCCGGTGGGCGTCTTGTTGGTGAGCACCACGCGGTTGCGCACGGCGAGGTGGCGAATGTCGTAGGCCCCGGTCATGGTGCCGTGCATGCGGTAGAACGTCGCCGGCTCCGGCGCACGCAGGTAGGCGCCGCAGTCGTCGATCTGGTCGTAGCGCAGCGCGGTGACACGCCCGTGCGCCGTCACCGCCGCCTCGATCTCGCTCACCCGGTTGGTCGCCGAGGACGCGGCCTGGAGATGCTCCAGGCGGTCCTCCACCCACTTCACCGGCGCGCCTGCCTTGCGTGCGGCGAGGGCCATCAGAACGACGTACGGAAAGACGCCCTGCTTGATGCCGAAACTGCCGCCGGAGTCCGCCGGCGTTCGGAGCCGCAGTCGCGAGGCCGGCACCTTGAGCGCCCGCGCCATCACCGAGTGCAGCGCGAACGGCCCCTGGAAGTTCGCCGTCGCCTCGTAGGCGCCGGCAGCGACGTCATAGCTCGCCAGCACCACGTAGCACTCGATGGGGGTGCAGGAATTGCGCGGGTAACGCACCTTGAGCGAGACGTGATGGTCGGCCGCGGCGAATGCCTCCTCGGGCTCGCCGTAGCGGAAATGCCGGTCGCTCACCACGTTGGCGCCGACACCCTCGTGAAGCACCGGCGCCGAGGCCTCGGTGGCCGTCTCCGGGTCGATCACGGGAGAGAGCAGCTCGTAGTCCACGTCGATTCGGTCGAGTGCGTCCTCGGCGAGGTAGCGGTCCTCGGCCACCACCACGGCCACGGGCTCGCCGACGTAGCGCACCCGGTCCACGGCGAGGCACCAGTGCTCCATGGGCTCGCGCACGCCCACCGGGAACGGCGCCGCCCAGGCGGTCACGTCCTCGCCGGTGAGCACCGCGTGCACGCCGTCGACGGCGAGCGCGGCGCTCGCGTCCAGCGCGCGGATGCGTGCATGGGCATGGGGCGAGCGCAGAACGGCCGCCTGCAGGGTGCCGGGGGGTGCGGCGAGATCGTCGGCGTAGCGGCCGGCGCCGCGCAGCAGCGCGTCGTCCTCCACCCGCTCGCGGGAACGACCGATCTCGCTTTGCCGAGTCTCGCGCTCGACCTCTCGAAGGGCTTCCATCTCTCTCCTCCCGTGGCACCGTTCGAAACGCCATGCGCGCCACGTGGCCGAAAGGTTACGGTCGACACCGGCCGCGGGGCATTGCCGCGGGGCCTGAATATCTGCGGGACAGTCCGGGGTTTTGCCCGAGAGTCTGAAAACGCCGGCCCGTGCGACGGGCCGGCGCGGATCAGTGCCGGGCGGCACCAGCGCCGCGCAGACGCGGGGTCGGTGGCGGCAGCAGGCGAACCGCCACGGCCTGGGCTAGCAGGAGCGCCACCCCGGCCACGGCCAGCGTGGTCGACGGCAGCAGGCTCAGGATCGCGCCCACGGCGAAGACCATCCGCTCCACCCGTCTGAGCTTGCGGCCGAGCCAGCCGGGCAGAAGCACGGCGAACGCGGCACACGCGAGCGCGACGTGGCCCACGGCCCAGGCCGTGGGCCCGATGCCCTCCCAGGTCACGAGCGCGGGGTGCAGCGCGAACGCGAACGGGATGATCAGGCCCGGCAGCGCCAGAGAGAACGCCGTCCAGCCCGTCTCCCCCGGGCGCGAGCCGGACACCGTGGAGGCGGCATAGGCCGCCAGTGCCACCGGCGGCGTGACCATGGAGATGATGGCGACGTAGAACACGAACAGGTGCGCCACCAGTGGCGCCACGTCGAGCTGCACCAGCGCCGGTGCCACCAGCACGGCGGCCATCACGTAGGCCGATGTGGTGGGCATGCCCGCGCCCAGCACCAGGCTCGCCAGCGCCGTCAGGCCGAGGGCGAGGTACAGGTTGCCCTCGGAGAGATGCACCACGAGGGAGGTGAACTTGGTGCCCAGGCCGGTGAAAGCGATCACCGCCACGATCACGCTCGCCACCGCGCAGGGCAGCGCCACGGAAAGGGCACGCTCGCCGGTGCGCACCAGTGCCTCGATGAGCTCGATGGGCCGCTGCCGCGTACTGCGCCGCAGCGTGCCGACCACGACGGTGAGCGCGCTCGCCTGCACTGCGGCGTCCGCTACTGACAACCCGGAGACGATGGCCGTGGCGAGCCACGCCAGGGGCACCAGCAGATGCCAGCGCGCGGCGAGCGCCCCGCGCCAGTCGCCGAGCTCGTCTTCGGCGAGGGTGCTGATACCGTCCCGCCGGGCGCGGAAATGCACCACCAGCAGCAGGCTCGCGAAGAAGGCCAGCGCCGGCAGCAGCGCCGCCAGCACCACATCCTGGTAGGGAATCTGCAGGAAGTTCGCCATGATGAAGGCGCCCGCCCCCATCACCGGCGGCAGAATTTGCCCGCCGGTGGAGGCGACCGCCTCCACCGCACCGGCAAAGGTGGCCGGATAGCCCACCCGACGCATCAGCGGGATGGTGAATATCCCGGTGCTCATGACGTTGGCCACGGCGCTGCCGGAGACACTGCCGGTGAGTGCCGAGGCGACTACCGACGCCTTGGCGGGTCCACCGGTCTGCCGGCCGGTGATCCGCATCGCCAGGTCGATGATGAGCTGTCCGCCGCCGTAGGCGTCGAACACCGCCGCAAAGAGGATGAAGTAGAACACGATCTCCGCGGAGACCGCGGTGGGAATCCCGAACAGCCCCCGCTCGGTGAGCAGCAGCAGCTCCACGAAAGTGTCGACCCCGGAGATGTTGTGACCGATGATCCCCGGTATGTACGCCCCGAGCAGCTGATAGGCGATGAAGCCTACCCCCAGGGCGAACATGCCCATGCCCGCGCGCCGCCGCAGGGCTTCGAGCAGCAGGACCACCGCGAGGCAGGCGAACACGTAGTCCCCGGTGAGCACCGGGTCGAGCTGGACGATGCGCTGGTAGATGCGATCGAGCTCGAAGTACAGATACACCGGCGGCAGCAGCGCGAGCACGGCGAGGCCTCGGTTGAGCCAGCGCCGCCATGCCCGGCCGCCGTCGGGGACGACCAGGAAGGCGAGCGCTGTGGCGAACGCCACGTGCCCGGCGCGGCGGACCATGAGGTCCATTTCCGGCCACACGAAAATCGCCACCTGGAAGGCGGCCCAGGCGAGCGCCACGATGGCGGCGGGGTGCAGCAGGCGCCGCCAGCGCTCGGCTGCCGGCACCTGCCTGCTGTCCTCGTTCCCGGGCATGGCTCAGATACTCCCCGTCCGGCGACGGCAATGGCTCATTCGATCCACCCCTGCTCGCGGTAGTAGCGCTGCGCCCCCGCATGCAGCGGCAGCCCGTTGTTCTCCGCGCGCCACGCGTCCTCGGCGCAGTCGAATCCGGCAAGGGCCTTGTGGCCGGCACGGAAGGCATCCTGGTTCTCGCACACGGTCTTGACGATGGTGTAGGCGAGCGCCTCGGACATATCGGCGGAGACAATGACGCTGGTGGTAGTGCCCGGCAGCCGCAGCGCCCGGTCCTGACCGCGGAACGCGCCCGGCTGCAGCGTGGCGGCCTGCCAGCCGTATTCCTCCTGCAGGGTGGCGAGCGTCTCTTCGGCCGGCTCGAGGAAGCTGACGTCCGTGGTCTCCGCGATCTCCGTGATCGCCGGGTGGCCGCGGGTCATGACCTGGATGAACAGGTCCGTGCGCCCGGCCGGGAAGGCGGACTTCACGGTGGAAAAATCCGTGAACGTGTAGCTGCCGCCACCGTCGCTGATCGTCTGCTCGTCGGCGCCGATGGTGCGCAGTACCTGCTCGCCGGCGTAGGAGCCGAAGCTGCCGCGGCGCAAGAGCATGATTCGAAGCTCAGGGGCGGTTTTCTCCACGAAAGCATCGAGCGTTCCGTCGGCGTCCGACCCGTTCGCGACCATGCCCAGGTAGTACTGATCGAGCCCACCCATGAGCGCGCGCAGGTCCTCCTGGGGCTCGTCGAACAGCTCCGTGCCGGCGCGCGCCCAGCGGTTGACCACCGCGAAGCTCAACGCGATGTCCGCCTTGTCCCGCGCGATGAGCAGTGGATTGGCGGTGCCGCCGCCGAGCGGCGGCGTGTCGATGCGCGAGCCGTCGGGCAGCTCCTTGCGCAGCAGCTCACCCAGGGTCACGCCATAGACGTACCAGCTCGAGCCCTGCCGGAACGAGCCGACGCGAAGCTCGGCGGGTTCCTGCACCTCGGCGGCTGTCGCGGTGAACGATGACACCGCGATCAGCGCGGCGGCGGAGACGGTTGTTGCCCAGTGTTTCATCGTGTCTTCCTCCTCGGATCCTCAAGTTTGCGGGGCAGCCCGCGGCGCTATGCGGTTTCCTTTTCCGCGCCCTCGGCGGCGGAAACCGACCAGGGCGCCTTTCCACCCCTATAGTTCTCATATTTCGCGCGATCGGACTCGCGCATGCTTTCGTCGCCCATGCCGTGGAAAAGCGTGCCCCAGAACCCCTTTTCCAGATCACTGGTGCCGAACAGGGCATCGCAGATGGGAAACGTGAGATTGAAATTGCGCGTCTGCATGAGCGCCGGGTGATGGTGAATGACGTGCATTCGCCGCACGGTGTTCACCAGCGGCAGCCGGTCGAGGAACGGGCTGTCCTCGATGTGCGAGAGCGTATGCAGCCCCTCGTACATGAGGTAGTAGCCCGCCATCGTGATGACGGTGATGTAGCCCGCATTGGCCGACCACAGCGCGGCGACCACAAGCGCGAGCGGCACCGCGGAGAGCACGAACATCACCGGTGCGAACGGCGGAAACAGCAGCGCCCGCCAGTCGCGCTGGCCGTGGTAGCTCAGATCGTCGTGGGTGAAGAAGCGGTGATGGGTCATCACGTGGCGCTTGTAGATCATGCGCAGCCCCTTGACGGGACGGTGCAGGATGTAGCGATGCGCCGCCCATTCGATGTAGTTGCCGAACAGGAACATCGGCACGACGATGAGCCATTCCCAGGCCGTCGCCCCTTCGATTTGAGCGGCGCAATAGGCAATAACGCCCACCGTGAAAATCAGCGTGAAGGCGAGGTGCATTTCGCCGCGATACCACCATGGAGTGTCGGCACGGAATTCCTCGCGGAATGTCATCTGTTTTTCGCTCATCTTCGCTCTCCTCCGGGTTCCCGTTTTACGCGCAGTGCGTCACAGCCCGCCCTAGACCGGCGCCTCGCTGCCCTCGCCCCAACGCCGCACCTCGCCGGTGTCCAGACCGAACAGGTCGAGACTGCGGCCGACGATGTGCTCGACCATGTCGTCGAGGGACTGCGGCTGGTTGTAGAAGGCCGGTACCGGCGGTACGACGATGCCGCCCATCTCGGTGACCGTGAGCATGTTGCGCAGGTGTACCGCGTGCAGCGGCGTCTCCCGTGCCAGGAGCACGAGCCGGTGACGCTCCTTCAACACCACGTCCGCCGCGCGGCTCAGCAGGTTGCCGGTGACGCCGGTGGCGATCTCCGCGAGCGTTTTCATGGAGCACGGCGCGACGATCATGCCCAGCGTGCGGAAGGAACCGCTCGCGATCGCTGCGCCCACGTCGTCGATGGGATAGACCGTGTCCGCCAGCGCGTGCACCGCCGCCGGCTTCATGCCCAGCTCGTAGTGGAGCGTGAGGTGCGCGGCGCGGCTCATCACCAGGTGCGCCGCGACGTCCATCTCCCGCAGCCGCTCCAGCAGGCGCACGCCGAACACGGTGCCCGAAGCGCCGGTGATGCCGACGATCATGCGCGGGCACGGCGTCACGGTGCTCATGCCCCGAGCTTCCGGCGAAACCAGTCCAGCCCTTCCGGATCCAGGTGGGACGCCGGGTCGATGGTGTCCTCGTCCGGGATACGGATGCGGGTGAACTCGAAGGGATCGGCCGCCAGCGCCACCGTGGCGTCCAGGCCCATCTTCGCGCTGATGCCGTTGCGCGCCGACGGATCGAGCTTCGAGCCCTGCGCCTCGGGCACCACCACCAGATCGCGATCGGCCTGAAAGCGGGTGGCAATGGCCCACTGCACTTCGTCCGGATCATGGATATCGACGTCGCGATCCACCACCACGACCTGCTTGATGTCGTAGTGGCCGGCAAATGCGCCCATGATGACGTTCTTCGCCTCGCCCTCCTGGCGCTTGTCGAGCTGCACCACCAGGTGATACCGGCACACCCCGCCCACCGGCAGGTGCACGTCCACCACGCCCGGGAAGCTGCGCTGCAGGTGACCGAGCAGGGTCGCCTCCCGCGGGATGGCACCGAGCCACAGGTGCTCCAGACCACCGCCGACGATGGTGTGGAACAGCGGCTCGTGCCGGTGGGTGAGCGCGTCCACCTCGATGACGTGACGGTCGTCGCGCGGGCCGTAGTACTGTGGGAACTCGCCGAACGGCCCCTCCGGCTCGCGCACCTGCGGCAGCAGGCGCCCCTCGATGACGATCTCGGCGTCGGCGGGCACCCGCACGTTATTGGTTACGCACTTGACCGCCTCCAGCGGCTCGCCGCGCAGCGCACCGGCGATCTCCAGCTCGTCGTGGTCGATGGGCACGATCGCCTGGGAGGCGAGCAGCGTCACCGGGTCGACGCCCACCACCACCGCCACCTCCAGGGGCTCCTCGGCGGCCTCGGCCATCTGGTAGAACGCGTGCGCGTGCCGCGGCAGGATCAGCACGCCGATACGGTCCGGGCCGCTGATCTGGCAGCGGTTGATGGAGACGTTCTGCACACCCGTGCGCGGATTGCGCGCGATGAGCAGCCCCGCGGTGATATAGGGGCCGCTGTCGTGCTCGTTGTGGGTGGGCACCGGGAGCTGGCGGGTCAGGTCCACCTCGCGGTGCACCTCGGCCTGCACCGGCGCATCGGTAACCTCCCGCCAGGGCAGGGGCGCCTCGGCGGCGGCCTCGTAGCGCTGAAGCACCCGGGATTCCGGCACGCCCATGGCCTCGGCAATCCACGCCCGGGACGACACCAATCCCGAAATCACCGGGATGGGATGGCCGTCGGGCTCGGGGAAGACCGTCGCCTGCCGGCCGTCCAGGCGCTTGGCGATGGCGGCGAGGCGGTGGACGAGCGGCACGCCGGGGTGCGCGACGCTCAGGCGCTCGCTCGCAGCGAGGCGGCAAAGCCACTCACGCAGGCCGGTTACCGGACGGATCTCGTCAGGCATGGATTCTCTCCTCCAACGGGGACGGCATTTCGACGCAACCGCCGCCCTGTCGTTACTTCACACCGTGAGACGATAAGTAGCGCGAGGCATTGCGCCCGACTCCGGGGTTTTACCCCGGAATCCGATTCCCGGTGTGCGAGTGCGGCACACTGGGCTCGACACGTCCCACGGTCTCGTAGATGTGCTTGGTCTCGAGGAACTCGGCCATCGCCTCGGCACCGTGCAGCCGCCCCACCCCGCTCTCGCCGAAGCCACCGGTTTCGGCTTCCGCGAACAGCTTGTTGTGGTCGTTGATCCATACCGTGCCGCTGCGGATCGCCCGCGCCACGCGGCGGCCTCGCGCGGCGTCGGCGGTCCACACGCTCGCCGCCAGCCCGAACGGCGTGGCGTTGGCCCGAGCGACCGCCTCGGCCTCGTCGGCGAAGGTCTCCAGGTTGACCACGGGACCGAAGAACTCCTCCTGCACCATGGGCGACGAAAGATCGCTGACGGCGATCAGGCTCGGCGTGAGGAAGACGCCGTCGGCGAGCGCTCCGTCCGGAACGCGCCCGCGCAGGATCACCTCGCCGTAGCGTTCGGCGTCGTCGACGATCGCGGCCACGCGGTCGCGGCTCGCCCGGTCGATCAGCGGCCCCATCTGGCTCGCGGCGTCGTCGCCGGGCCCCACCACCAGCGCCGACAGTGCCTCGGCGAGCGCCTCGCGCATCTCCGCGGCGCGGCTCTCGTGCACCAGCACGCGGTCGGCGGCGGTGCACTGCTGACCGGAGATAACGGTCGCGGCAGCGGCGAGCCGCGGGGCAATCGCCTGCACGTCGACATCGTCGAACACCACGCACGGCGCCTTGCCCCCGAGCTCGAGGTTGAGCCGCTTCATGGTCCCCGCCGCGGCGGCCATGATGCGCTTGCCCACGGCGCTGCTGCCCGTGAAGCTGATGACGTGCACCTCCGGCGAGGTCACCAGCGCCTCGCCGGCCTCGCTGCCGGTGCCGCACAGGGCGTTCACCACCCCCCGCGGCAGCGACGTCTGCTCGTACAGCGGCGCGAGAAACGCCGTCTGGAAGAGCGACGATTGCGGCGCGAGCTTGATCACGCTGGTGCAGCCGGCCGCCATCGCCGGGGCGAGGGAGCGCACCAGCAGGATTGCCGGCGCGTTCCAGGGCACGATGATCCCGGCGACACCCGCGGGCTCGCGGGTGAGCAGCGAGTACGTCCCCGGCTCCACCTCGGAAACCCGCCCGAACACTGTGCGCGCGAGCCCCGCGTAGAACCGGAGCTCGGAGATGGCCCCGTCGATCTCCGAGCGCGCCGCCCCCAGCAACCGCCCCGTCTCGCGGGTGAGCAACTCGGCGAGTTCGTCCCGCCGGCTTGTCAGGGCGTCGGCGTAGTCGAGCAGCACCTGGGCTCGCCGCCTCGGACTCGCCGCCCAGTCACCGTGAAAGAAGGCTTGGCGGGCACTGGCGATCGCGGCCTCCGCCTCCTCCCGGCCGCCATCGGCGAAACGGCCTATCACCTTGCCGTTCGCCGGGTCCTGGCTGTCCGCCTCGGCACCGCTGAACGCCGGCACCCATTGCCCGTCGATCCAGTGCTGGGCTGTCTGCTGCATTGTCTCCTCCGTCGCCACGGCCGGGCCGTGACTGCATGTGTTGCAGGAAAACCCTCGCCCCCAAAGGCGCAGGGCGTTCAGTTCATGGCCGAGCCGCCGTCGACCACCATCGACTGGCCCGTCATGAACGCGCAGTCGTCGCTGGCGAGAAAGATCAGCGGGGCCAGGAGGTCCTCGGGAAGCTGATCGCGCTTGATGGCGCGGCTCGCGAGCACCGGCTGGGTGAGCGTCTCGCGCAGGCTGTCGTTGTCCATCACGCCTTCGCTGAGCACCAGCCCCGGCGAGAGCGTGTTGACGCAGATGCCGTCCTCGCCCACCTCGCGCGCCAGCGCCCGGGTGAAGGCGATGGTCGCGCCCTTGGAGCTCACGTAGTGCAGCATCCCGGGCGTGCCCTTGTAGGGGGTTCCCGAGGCGATGTTGATGATCCGCCCGTACTGGTTGCGCCGCATAACCGGCACCACCGCCCGCGCGCACAGGAACGGCCCGCGGAGATTCACCGCCATCACCTTGTCCCACTCGGCGACGTCGATCTCGGTGAACGGCTTGAGGTCGAGCGATGCGTAGATCGCGGCGTTGTTGACCAGGACGTCGATGCGCGCGAACCGCGCCTCCACCTGCTCGACCATGGCCGCCACCGAACGCTCGTCGCCCACGTCGACGGTGAGCGCGAGCGCCTCGCCCCCCGCCTTCTCGATCGCCTCGGCCACCGGCCGGCCGTCGAGGATGTCGGCCACGACGATCTTCGCGCCCTGCTCGGCAAGCGCCCGGGAGTACGCCGCGCCGATGCCCTGGGCGCCGCCGGTGACGATGGCAACGCGGTCCTGGAGTTTGCCCATGGAAGCTCTCCTCCTGGATGGTTCGATGTGTGCGCCCGAGCGCCCCCGCGCCAAGCGGGAACGTCGGGGCAGTCACTGGATGAAGGCGGTCACGAGATGCGGCTGCCACGAGATGACGACGAGCACGGCGGCGGTCACCAGCAGGAACGGCAGCAGCGCCTTGAAAATCGCCCCCGGCTTCACGCCGGTGACCCGCGAGGCCACGTACAGCGCCGCCCCCACCGGTGGGGTCAGCAGCCCCAGCACCAGGTTGATGCAGATCACCACGCCGAAGTGGAACGGATCGATACCGTAGGTCGACTGCGCCACCGGCAGGAGAATCGGCACGAGGATGATGAGCGCCGCGATACCGTCGATGACCGTGCCGATGGCAAGCAGCAGCACGTTGATGAGCAGCATGAACAAGAACGGATCCTGGGTGAGGGACTGCAAGTAGACCGTCAACGCCTGCGGCAGCTCCTCGTAGACGATGATCCAGCCGAAGACGTTGGCGGCGGCGACCAGCACCAGCACCACCGCGGTGTTGGTGGCCACCCGCAGCAGCATCGCGCCCATGCGCTCGAAGCGGATCTCGCCGTGGGCGTACTTGCCCACCACCACCGCCATCGCCGCGCCCAGGGCGGCAGCCTCGGTGGGCGTGGTCAGCCCGCCGATGATCCCGCCGATGATCACCGCCGGCACCAGCATGGACGGCAGCCCGGCGAGCACGTTGCGCGCCTTCGCGGCGAGCGTGAGGCGCTCGCCCGGCGGATAGTTGTAGGCGAAGCCCAGTAGCGCGATCACGCCCATGAAACCCACCGCCATCAGCAGCCCCGGGATGATCCCGGCGATGAACAGGTCGCCGATGGAGATCTGCGCGAGAACGCCGTAGATGACGAAGAGCATGGACGGCGGGATCACCGGGGCGAGCAGCGCGCCCGCGGCAGTGGTGGCCGTCGCGAAGCCACGATCGTAGCCCTTCTCGTGCATCGCCGGCACCATGACCTGCGACATCACCGCGACCTGGGCGTTCGCCGAGCCCACGATGGAGGCGAGGAGCATGTTGGCGAGAATGTTGATGTAGGCGAGCCCGCCGCGCACGGCACCGACGAACGCCGAGGCGAGCGAGACCAGCCGCCGGGTGATGCCGCCCTCGTTCATCAACTCGCCGACCAGCATGAACAGCGGAATCGCGAGCAGGCCGTACTTCTCCAGCCCGCCGAAGAACTGCTGCGGGAACGACAGATACAGCACGGCATTGCCGCTCACGCCGATGTACACCAGCGCCGAGACGCCCAGCACCACGGCGATGGGCACCCCCACGAACAGCAATGCCAGGAACGTGCTTGCGACCATGACGCTACTCCAGCGAGCTTCCCCGGGCGTCGGCGCCCGCCGCGACGTCGAAGCCGGACACCGCGGCGGTAACGCTCGCGATGAGGTTGTTGACCCCGTGCAGGGTGGTGGTGATCGCCACGATCGGGACGATCAGCCAGAAGCACAGCTTGGGAACGCCCAGCGTGGCGGTGGGCTCCTGGTAGACGTAATTGAACGTCTGCGCGGAGAACGCCGCGACGTCGAAGCCCGCCCGGGCGAGGCCGACGGGGTCGAACCACAGATACGAGAGGTAGCCGAGGGCCATTGCGAAGGCGACGACCACGGCGTCGGCCACCACCACCAGGGCACGGCGCACGCGCGCGGGAACGGCATCCTGGACCAGTGTCACCGCCACGGCGTCGCGATTGTGCACCGTCAGAGAGAGACCGATCATGGCAAGCCAGACCATGGTGTAAATGGCGAGCTCGTCCATCCAGAAAATCGGCTGCCCGATGGCGCGGCTCGTCACGTTCACCAGGATCATCAGCGGCAACGCCGCCACCAGCGTCTGGCACAGGCGCGCCTCGCAGCGGCCGATCACGTCACCGACGCCCGCGAGCCACGCCACGGGGGCCAACCGCGCGCGGTGACGGTTGCCGGCCGGACGCGCCGGCTCGGCGACGCGTTCCTGCCGGGTGTTGGTCGCCTCAACGCTCACAGCAGCCTCTCGGCGTCCGCGCGCAGCGCCTCCAGCACTGGCGTGCGCTCACGCCAGCGCTGCTCCCAGACGTCGAGCTTATCGCCGAAGAACTCCGGCCCCACCTCGATGATCTCGACATCGGTGCCCTCGACCTTGCGGCGCATCTTCTCGGTCACTTCGGCGTACTGGTCGAAGAGTCCGTCGAGCGACGCCGACATGGTCTCGCGCACGAGCTTGCGGTCGGCCTCGCCGAGGTTCGCCCATACGCGGCCGGAGACGACGCCGACCATGGGGAACATCATGTGGTTGGAATAGAGCAGCGTGTCGGCGTGATCGTAGAGATTGAGCTTCCAGACCAGCTCGATATCGGCGTCCACCCCGTCGACCTGACCGTTGGCCATGGCGTCGTAGACGTCGGTGAGCGGCATCGGCGTCGAGGCGGCCCCGAGGATGTTGTAGAAGTCCTTGATGGGGTCGAACGGCGTGATGCGCATCTTGTGACCGTCGAGGTCGGCGACGCCGCCGATCTCGTAGGTAGTGAGCATCAGCCGCATCGCGGCGATGCCGTAGCCCACACCGACGACCCCCGCCTTGCGCGGCAGCTGCTCCAGCAGGCCCTGAGCGGTGTCCGCGTGCAGCAGCGTGTCCGCCTCGGCGATGTTGTCGGCCAGATAGGGCGCGTAGAGGGCACCGAAATCGGTGACGCGGTTGGACATCTCCGCGACGGTGAGGAAGGCCATGTCCAGGGCGCCGGTCTGGAGCTGGCGCATCATCTGCGACTCGTCGCCGAGCTGCCCGGAGGGAAAGATGCTGACGGTATGCTCCCCACCCGAGCGCTCCTCGAGCGCCTCGCCCATGCGCTCGGCAGCCTGCGACCAGGCATGGGAACCGGGCACGATCAGTCCCAGCTTGAAGTCCTTGGCCTGGGCGCCGGCACACAACGCAAGCGCAAAGAAGCCGGCCACCCACCGGCAATAACGGCGTGACATGTTCTCCTCCCAGTCGTTGCGACTCGTTATGTGTTGTTTCAGGCGGTATCCGGCGCACAAGCCACCGGACTCGTGGAACACGCTACGACCGAGTGCGAGGAAAAGCTTTGCCGGCGGCTACGAATATTTGCCGCAGAGTCTGATCGTATGGCAGTGCGGGTCGGCGGTGGCGCGAGGTGCCATCCGCACCCAAGGTTGCGGCCATGTCGTCAAACGGCCCTGTCAGCCGGCCGCTCGGGAATGCGCAGGCGTCGGTGGTGCCTTTCCGGGAGCGGCAGTGCCGAAATGCTCGTTATCGCCAACGATGGGCGCCCTGGGCGCCAATCAAGCGGGTCAGATCAAGGGTGGGTATCGCTGCCGTCCGGGTACCCCATGAACGTCAGACGTCGCCGCGGTAGCTGCAAAATCGAATCACCCGATGTCGACTACAGCCCGTGGCTGCCCTACAACGCGGTGCCGTAGCAGCTCTCGAAACGCTCGACGACCTGGCAAAGCGGCCGGTCGAGACGCTCGCGGGTCTCGTCGGCGACCGCCGCGGGCACACCGCCGTAATACGCTTCGGCAATGGCCCCCGCAATGCAGGCCATGGTATCGGCATCGCCACCGAGGGAAATGGCGTTACGCACAGCGTCCTCGTAATCCTCGCCCTCAAGAAAGGCAATGATCGACTCCGGCACCGACCCCTGGCAGCTCACGTCGAAACGGTAGCGAGGCCGTATCTCCGAGAGCCGCCGGCGCAGGTCATAGCCGAAGCGTTGCTCGAGCTCGGCGCGAATCAGCGGCTTGTCATGCCCGGTGCGTGCCAGGAAAACTGCGGCGGCGACGGCCTGCGCACCGCGGATGCCCTCCGGGTGGTCATGACTGACCGCCGCGCTGCGCCGGGCCTCCTCGATGGTCTCCTCCAGGGTGTTGAAGGCATAGCCCACCGGACTCACGCGCATGGCCGAACCGTTGCCAAAGCTGTTGTACGGCTCGCGTGCGCCGGTCATCGCCCAGCGGGCGAAACCGAGTCCGAAACCGGCATCGGGATAGGCATGGAAATAGCGGTGAAAGCAGCCGGTATAGTCACCGCCGTTGACGAGACAATCGGCGACAGCGACCGTGAGCACGGAGTCGTCAGTAAAGGTTGAGTCGGCCGTGAACAGCGGGAACTCCTTGACCTTGGTGCCAGTGCCTTCGTGCACCGACCCGATTACGTCACCAGCGATAGCTCCCAGCATGACCGCCTCGCTCGCTTGCGCGCGTCGACCAACAGCTCACAGTAAAGCACAGAGCGTTGCCACGGCGCTAAGGTGGTATTCGGCTATATACCCTGAACCGACAATTCACACTCCCGCTCGGCAGCCACGGCGCGCGACCGGCCGCTGTCCGGCCGCCTGTCGGGGGCGAACGACAACACGGGCAAACACACGACACGGCGACGACAATGGGAGAGCGGTCACATGGACGAATTCCTGCAAGCGGCCATCGACGAGGCCAGGAAAGGGCTGGCCGAAAACGGTATTCCCATCGGCTCCGTGCTGGTACTCGACGGCCGTATTGTCGGCCGTGGACACAATCAACGCACCCAGCGCGGGAGCGTGGTGCTGCACGCGGAGATGGACTGCCTGGAGAATGCCGGGCGTCTCAAGGCTGCGGATTATCGCCGGGCCACCCTGTATTCCACGCTTTCGCCCTGCGACATGTGCAGCGGGGCCATCCTCCTCTACGGCATCCCACGAGTCGTGATCGGCGAGAACATCACCTTCCAGGGCCCCGAGGATTACCTGATCTCGCGGGGCGTGGAGGTGACCGTCATGGCCAACGACCAGTGCCGGGCTCTCATGGCGCAGTTCATCGAAGCGCATCCCGGGCTCTGGCACGAGGACATCGGTGAGTGAAACGGTGCTTCTCAGACCGCCGCCGCGACCTGCACGGCGACGGTCGCCGCGGCGCCGGCGATCAGCGCCGCCCCGATGGGCCTGCCCACCCGCCGCCCACCGGGCACGTTCTTCTCCACGGCCATCAGGATCGCCAGCGCGAACATCACGCCCAAGCTGCTCGTGCCCACCGCGAACATGAGCAACATCAGCGCCCAGCAACAGCCCACGCAGTAGGCCCCGTGCCACAGCCCCAGTCCCAGTGGTGCGAGCACACCGCGGCGGCGCCCCTTATGGCGCATGATCAACGCCAGCGGCGTACGGCATTTGTCGAGACACTGGTACTTCAGCGTGGAGAACTGAAACGCACCGGCAACGGCGAGGACGACGGCCCCGATGACCCAACCGTTGACGATGAGCCAGGGTACCGCCGCCAGACCGGTGTGCACGAGCCAGTCAGCCGCATGCGCGACCACGCCGTAGGCCAGCCAGGCCATGAGATAACCCGCCACGACCATTGCCGTGCGCAGACGGCGCCAGCGGACACGGGCGTTGGCACGGTGGAACAGCACCAGTAGCGGCAAGGTGGTCGGCAGCATCATCGCCGCGCACATCAGCATCCAGCCGCCGACGTAAAGTATGGCCGCCAGCACCGCCGAGCCCCCAGGCGCCACCGAACACAAGGCGCCGAAAGTTACCTCGGTCCAGCCCCCGTGCTCCAGAAAACGGCCATAGGGACTGCGATCCCAGATCCACAGCACCCCCCAGGCCGTGACGCAGAGCGGCAGGAGAACTGCCGCGAGGCTCCAGCGATGCAGCGGGTGCACACGTCACGCCTCGAAGTGGAAATCACCCTGGATCGCGTTGTGATCCCGCAAGTCGACGTCGAGACCGAGACGTGGACTACGCATCCGGAACGTCGAGGCCTTGCCGACGAATGCCGGCGAGCCGGGAATGGTGGAGAATATGCTTTCCACCAGCTTCGTGGGCTCACCGCTCGGCCCCCGGTAGGGTTCGATGTCCGCATCCACCACGTCACCGACCCTGTAGGAGCCCCGGCCTTCGCTCACGTCGAAACGAATCGGTACCCGTTCGACCGAGACGACTTCGCCCACGAGCTGCGCGAGATCGGCCAGCGGCCCGCCGCGCTCGCCGTTGATCGCGGCGAGTAGCGCGGCCTGTTGCTCGTCAGTGGCGTTATCGGAAATGTACACGCACAGACGCCAGTCGCCGGCGAGCACGTTGCCGGGAATGTGTGTGGCATACGCGACAGTCACGCCGGAAACGTCGATCCCGTCGATATCACCGCTCTCGAAATGATAGGCGAGGGATGCGTCGCAGGTGCCACGGTCCGGGTTCTCCCCGATCCAGCACGGACACAGCACTTCGCAGGTGCAGACCTCGAGCAGCTTGCCGCTGAGACGGTACCCCATGACCCTACTCCCCGCGCCGCACCGACGCGTCACCTCGGTGGAACGCCGTCAGTGTGCGCGCGGCATTGCCGTCACGTAAGGGTCAAATGCGACACCGACTGGCTGTTTCCGCCAGGCGGTCGGTTTGTCAGCCGGCGTTGCTGGATGCCTGCCAGACGTTGAGACCGCCGTCGGTGGCGTAGCGCTCGATCTCGGCAAGCTCGTCTTCGTTGAAGTCGGGGCGTTCCAGCGCCTTCAGGCTGTCGGCGATCTGCTCCACCCGGCTCGCGCCAATGATCGTGGAGGTCACCCGCGGATCGCGGAGCACCCAGGCGATCGCCATTTGCGCGAGCGTCTGTCCGCGGCGTGCGGCAATCGCGTTCAGGGCGCGCACGTTATCCAGATTCTCGGGAGTGAGGAACGACTCGGAGAACGCCTTGCCGGTCTTCACCCGGGAGTCCTCGGGCACGCCATCAAGGTACTTGCCGGTGAGCAGCCCCTGGGCGAGGGGCGAGAAGGCAATGCAGCCCATGCCCTCCTCGGCGAGAACGTCGAGC